>JAFAWX010000417.1 GCA_019241535.1 Acidobacteriota bacterium
TGACAAATAATTACCAGCAGGCGGATACCGGGACGAAGATGATCCACATCGGTAAGAACACCAGCAGCACGATTGTATCGAAAGGCATTTCCGCCGGACACGGGCAGAACACCTATCGCGGTCTGGTCAAGATACAAAAGGGAGCTACTGGGGCGCGCAATTACACCCAGTGCGACTCGCTGTTGATCGGCGACAAGTGCGGCGCCCATACCTTCCCCTATATTGAGGTGAAGAACGCCAGCGCCCGCATGGAGCACGAGGCATCCACCTCGAAAATCGGCGAGGACCAGATCTTTTATCTTCGCCAGCGCGGACTTTCGGCCGAGGAAGCCGTGTCGATGATTATCAATGGATTTTGCCGACAGGTGTTCCGTGAGTTGCCCATGGAGTTTGCCGTCGAAGCACAGAAATTGCTGAGCATCAGCCTGGAAGGAAGCGTTGGGTAAAAATGAGCATGCTCGAAATTAAGAACCTGCACGCCAAGATCAATAACCATTTCATCCTCAAGGGTGTCGACCTGGTAGTGAATGCCGGCGAGGTGCACTCCATAATGGGCCCGAACGGATCCGGCAAAAGCACGCTGGCGCAGGTGCTGGCGCGCCGCGAGACCTACGAGATCACGGCCGGTGAGGTGCTCTTCGGGGGCAAGGACCTGCTATCGATGAAGCCGGAGGAGGTCGCCTGCGAAGGCCTCTTTATGGCTTTCCAGTACCCTATCGAAATTCCCGGAATCAGCAATGCTTACTTTCTGCGAGCGGCGCTGAATGCCATTCGCAAGTTCCGCGGCGAGGAGGAGCTCGACGCCATGGATTTCCTTCCGCTGCTAAAGGACAAGATGCGACTCCTCGATATGGACGAACGCTTCCTTAACCGGGCCGTCAATGAGGGCTTTTCCGGGGGCGAGAAGAAGCGTAACGAGATCGTTCAGATGGCAGTGCTCGAGCCCCGCCTGGCAATCCTCGACGAAACCGATTCCGGGCTTGACATTGACGCGCTTCGGATAGTGGCCAAAGGAGTTAATCTCATGCGCAGGCCGGATCGCGGCATTCTCCTGGTCACCCACTACCAGCGCCTGTTGAACTATATAGTGCCCGATTTCGTGCATGTGCTGGTCGACGGAAAGATCGTGAAGTCTGGCGGTCCGGAGCTGGCTCTCGAACTCGAAGAAAAAGGTTACGGGTGGGCGGAGCCGGAAGCGGCTACAGCAATTCGATAAATCCGGAGCAAGTAGGAAAAGGAAAGCGATGGCGATTGCGACCACAGAACCTTTGCGCGGTTATCCGGAGGCTTTTTTCGAGCTGGATTCGCGGGCCCTCCGCCAGCCGGCATGGTTGCGCGAGCTGCGAGAGCGGGGATTTGCCCGTTTTCGCGATGTCGGCTTTCCTACCACCAGGAACGAGGACTGGCGTTTCACCAATGTGAACGCAATTGCTCAGACCGCCTTCCAGCCGGCGCCAGCTCAGTCGGTAACATTCGCGGCCTTAGAGCCCTTCCTCATTCCCGGCGCAGCCTGCCACTTGGTCTTTGTGAACGGCCAGTACGCTGCCCGGCTGTCACGGATTGCCGGCCTGCCCGCCGGGGTCGAAGCCGGCAGCCTGGGCGAGGCCATTCAAAATAACCGCAAGCCCGCAGAAAGCCATCTGGGGCGCTACCTTAATGTGGAGCGCGATGCCTTTTGCGCGTTGAATACGGCGTTGCTTGAAGACGGAGGTTACGTTTATCTCCCGCGGCGGGCTGACGTCGAAGCGCCTATCTGCCTCCTTTTCGTTTCGCTTCCCGGTACCATTCCGTCCATGGCGCACCCTCGCACGCTGATCGTCGCAGAGGATGAGGCCCAAGCCAGCATTGTCGAGCAGTACATCTCACTCGGCGCCGGTGAGGTTTTCTTCTCGAATTCGGCGACGGAACTGGTCGCAGGAGAGGGGGCGGTGGTCTCGCATTATCTGGTTGAGCGGCAGGACCGCAACGCCTTTAAGATTTCCACCCTGCGCAGCGAGCAGGCGCGCAGCGCCAATGTAACTTCGCATTCCATACTGCTGGGCGGGGCGCTGGTCCGCAATAACGTGCATCCGGTCTTGGCCGGCGAGGGCAGCGAGTGCCTGATCAATGGCCTGTTCATTGCAGCCGGTAAGCAGCATATTGACAATTACATGCTGGTTGAGCACGCCCGCCCGCACTCGAGCAGCCGCCAATTCTATAACGGGATTCTTGACGGCCATTCTCGCGGTGTCTTTCACGGCCGTATTATCGTGCACAAGGATGCGCAGAAGACTGATGCCAAGCAGACCAATCGCAACCTGCTGCTTTCTGACGACGCCCAGATAGATACCAAACCGCAGCTCGAGATCTATGCCGACGATGTGAAGTGCACGCACGGGGCGACCATCGGACAAGTCGAGGAGAATGCCTTGTTTTATCTGCGATCGCGCGGAATCAGCGAGGGTGCCGCGCGCAGGTTGCTGCTCCTGGCCTTTGCGAACGAATGTCTCGAGCGCATGAAATGCCCGGTCATGCGCGCATATCTCGAGGGTGTGATTCAAGCCTGGCTGCCGGCGACATCAACCGGCGCCCCGCCCGAGGCAGGCGAGATCGAGCGACGCTGGGAGGAGGCTGGATGATGACCGCGACTAACGCAATCGGCTGGCCGCATGCGGCCGAACCCATCGAGTTCGATGTTTACAGGCGGCGCGCGGATTTCCCCATCCTGAGCAGAAAAGTTCACGGCAAACCGTTGGTCTATCTCGATAACGCTGCTACCGCGCAAAAGCCACAGGCGGTCATCGATGCCCTGGTCGCTTACTACACAACCGAAAATGCCAACATTCATCGCGGAGTGCATGCGCTTTCCGAGCAGGCAACGGAAAGCTACGAACGCTCCCGCGCCGTCGCGCAGCACACGTTGAACGCCGCCGACACGGCCGAAACTGTCTTTGTTCGCGGTACAACCGAGGGCATCAACCTCGTGGCCCAGACTTGGGGCCGGGCGAATATCGGCCGCGGCGATGAAATCATCATCTCTGCCATGGAACACCACTCGAATATCGTTCCTTGGCAGCTTCTATGCGAAGAAAAAAGGGCGAGACTGCGGGTTGCTCCGATCAACGATGATGGCGAACTGTTGCTCGATGAATTCGAGAAACTTTTCGGTCCGCGAACCAAGCTGGTTGCGCTCGGGCACATTTCGAACGCGCTCGGAACCATCAATCCGGTATCGCAGGTCATCGAGTTGGCGCACCGCTTCCATGCCCGCGTGCTGCTCGATGGCGCTCAGGCCGTGCCCCACCTGAAGGTCGACGTGCAGGCTCTTGACGTGGACTTTTACGTCTTCTCCGGTCACAAAGTCTATGGGCCGACGGGTATCGGGGTTTTATACGGCAAGCGCCAGCTGCTCGAGGCCATGCCGCCTTATCAGGGGGGCGGCGATATGATCAGTTCCGTGACTTTTGAGAAGACGCTCTACAACCGCCTGCCCCATAAATTCGAGGCCGGCACGCCCCACGTTTCGGGGGCGATCGGTTTGGCTGCGGCCCTCGAGTATGTGCAGGCGATAGGGATCGACCGGATCGCCGCACATGAGCAGGAACTTCTCTCTTACGCTACCGAGCAGCTACGAGCGATTCCCGGCCTGCGCCTGATCGGCACGGCCAGGGAAAAAGCAGGTGTCGTTTCCTTCGTCATAGACGGGGTCCATCCCCATGACATCGGCACGGTTCTCGACCAGGAAGGAATCGCCATCCGTACCGGCCATCACTGTGCGCAACCGCTCATGCAGCGATTCGGCGTGCCCGCCACCGCCCGCGCCTCTCTGGCCCTCTACAACACGGCCGATGATATCGAGAAGCTGGTGACCGCACTACGCAAGGTCAGGGAGGTGTTTGCCTGATGGCGGAGCTGCGCGATCTGTATCAGGAAGTTATTCTCGAACATAGCAAGCGTCCGCGTAACTACCGCACGTTGGCCGGAACCAGCCTCTCGGCCGAGGGCTACAATCCGCTATGCGGGGACCATTTCGTGATCTATGTTGACGTAGAAGACGGGCGCATCCGTGACATTTCCTTTCAGGGTTCAGGGTGTGCTATCTCCAAAGCGTCGGCGTCGATGATGACCCAGGCGGTGAAGGGTAAACCAACGGCAGATGCCGAGAAGTTATTTATGGATTTCCACCGTGTCGTCACGGGGAAGAACAATGTTGGCGTGGATGATCTTGGGAAGCTTGCGGCGTTCGCCGGAGTTTCAGAATTTCCCGTGCGGGTGAAATGTGCCACCCTGGCTTGGCACGCTCTGCGGGCAGCTCTCGCCGGCGAAAAACAAGCCGTCTCCACTGAATAAGCCAAGACTCGGCGCCGAAGGAGGTTGTAAATGGCGGGCAATTCGGTGATTCTGAGCCGCGACTGTGAAGCTACCCAGGTGCCGTTTGGCACGCTCGAGGTGCTGCCGGCGGGCTCGCGTGTGCAAATCATGCAATCACTGGGTGGCAACTACACGGTAGCCACCGAGGAGGGGTCGATGCTGCGTATCGAGTCCAGGAATGCCGATGCCCTGGGGCTAGCCTCGCAGCAGCCTGCGGCCACCGAGGACGCCGCGCAGTTCAGCGACAAGCTTGTGTGGGAGACCCTGAAAACGGTGTACGACCCGGAGATACCCGTCAACATTGTGGATCTTGGATTAATTTATTCCTGCCGGATTACTCCGGTTACCGTCGGCCACAAAATTGAGATTGCTATGTCGATGACCGCACCGGGTTGTGGTATGGGAGACGTCCTGAAGGCGGACATCGAGCGCAGGCTTGCGAAGCTGCCTGAGGTAAATGAAGTTCATGTCCAGATTGTCTTTGATCCTCCCTGGCATCCAGGCCTGATGACCGAGGCAGCGAAATTGCAGCTCGGTCTCGATCTCGATGCCAGCATCCCGTTTAATACCTACCCGTACTGAACAAGTCTCGCGGCGTCCGATAAGAGCTTTCGCCGCAGGGTCAAGCATGCGACCGATCGGCTGAAGCGAAACCCGCTCTGCACAAGACCTGCCATTCACTTAAATTTAGGAGTATGCCGGAACTGCCCGACATCGCCGCCTACATCAGCGCTCTCGAAGCGCGCATCCTTGACCGCCCCCTGCGGCAGGTACGGCTGGCAAGCGCATTTCTGCTGCGCACGGTCGAGCCGGCACCCTCCGATATAGCAGGACATAAGGTTTGTGAAATTCAGCGATTAGGCAAGCGCATTGCGATCGGAACCGACAATGATCTCTGGCTGGTGCTGCATCTCATGATTGCAGGCCGGCTCCACTGGCGGCCGCCACAGGCCAAACTGGCAGGGCGCCAGTCGCTGGCGGCATTTGACTTTCCCGATGGCTCTCTAGTTTTGACCGAGGCGGGGACGAAACGTCGGGCATCGATGCACATCGTACGCGGCCGGGAAGGTCTCGATTCACTCGATCAGGGCGGACTCGATGTATTTTCGAGCGACCTGGACAGTTTTCGCGCCCGCCTGGCAGAGGAAAACCGCACGCTGAAAAGGGCTCTAACCGATCCCCGCGTGCTGAGCGGCATTGGCAATGCCTATTCAGACGAGATCCTTCATGCCGCCCAGCTTTCACCCATTGCACTAACCCGCAAACTGCAGCCCGAGGAGTGGGAACGACTGTTCACGGCCACGCGACGCACGCTAGAGATCTGGGTGGAGCGCTTAGGCGATGAGGCGAGGGCTGCCTTCCCCGAAAAAGTTACTGCATTCCGCAAGGGTATGGCGGTGCACGGACGTTATGGTGAACCCTGCCCACGCTGCGGGGATAAAGTACTTCGCATTCGTTACGCCGATAATGAAACAAACTACTGCGCTCGATGTCAGACGGCCGGAAAGGTACTGGCTGATCGAGGTCTGTCCCGGTTGTTAGGAGCTGACTGGCCGCGCACGTTGGAGGAGTTAGAGGCGCTCAAGAGGCGATGAATCATTCCGAGGGGTGTGGCCTAACCCTGCCTTCTCGCTCGACTTGGCATCGAGTGGATGAGAACAGTATGGAGACTTATACTAGGGTGCCTCTGCCGCTGAGTTCGTTCGTCATTGAGCATCATCCAAGGTTAGGGTCTGCGCACCAAGTCATGATGAAGATTAGTCACCCATTCGAGCGCGGATGTGCGATTCGCAACTCAATCGCGGATTATGTCGCCAAAGTACGAGCTTGCGCGAGGCGCGCCAAGCACAAGAAACCTCTCGTGAGTGCCTTTAATCTGCAGCAAAGGCATAACGTGAGATGGCGCCAGTTTTTTTGGTCGTTGCCACTGGTCTTGCTCTCGGGTGTCCAAGCAAGTTGGGCGCAGCCCGCCACATACGATGTCCTCATCAGCCATGCTCGTATTGTCGACGGCACGGGTGCTCCCTGGTTCACCGGCGATATCGGCATCGTGGGCGAGCGCATCGCGGCCATAGGCCAACTGCGGGATGCCACCGCCAAACGGCTGATCGACGCCCGCAATCTGGTAGCGGCGCCGGGTTTCATCGATCTCCAGGGGCAGTCGGAATTTAATCTTCTGGTAGATAACCGTGCCGCCAGCAAGATCACGCAGGGTGTAACGACCGAGATCACCGGTGAAGGTACATCGATAGCGCCGGTGAACGAACGGCTGCTTGAAGATCTCCGGGACAATGCCACAAAGTACGGTGTTGCGCTCGACTGGCGCTCGCTGGACGAATATCTCAAGCGCCTGGATCGCGCCCGTCCCGCGATCAATCTGGGCACATTCGTCGGCGCCGGTGGCATTCGCACCTACGTGATAGGAAAGGACAAACGCGCCGCGACGACGGAGGAGCTCGCGCAAATGCGAGAGCTTGTGGCAGGGGCGATGGAGCAGGGTGCTTTCGGAGTGAGCTCGGCGCTTGAGTACGTGCCTGACAGCTTCGCGTCAACCGAGGAACTGGTTGAACTGGCCAAAGTTGCGCACAAATACGGCGGCGTCTACTTTACCCACCAGCGCTCGGAATCGGACCAGATTTTTCCCTCACTCGAGGAAGTATTCTCGATTGCCCGCAGCGCCGGCCTTTCAACGACTATCTGGCACCTCAAGACCGCGTACCGGGAAAGCTTTGGAAAGATGCACCAGGTGCTCGACAGAATCAAGGAGGCTCGCAACCAGGGAATCGAGGTTGCGGCCAGCGTCTATCCGTACACGCGTGCGTCAAACGGCCTGGTGGCGTGTTTCCCCACTTGGGTGTCAGAGGGCGGCACCGGAAAAATGCTCGAACGTCTGCAGAATCCCGACGAGCGCGCCCGTGTTCGGAAGGAAATGAACGAGCCCAGCAGCACCTGGGACAACGAGTGGCTTGGCTCGGGCGGGGCTCAGGGCGTGGCGCTCATTCAAGTAGTCAATCCCGATCTGCGCAAGTACGAAGGAATGGATTTCGAGGAAATCGGCCGACGAATGGGGAAGGATCCCGAAGACGCAGCCATGGACATAGCCATCGCGGACCGCGGCAACAGTCAAGTTGTAATCTCCATCATGGAAGAAGCGGATGTGCGCGCGGCAGTGCTTGATCCCCTTGTCTCCTATGGTTCGGACTCTCCAGCACAGGCTGAGGATGGTCCGCTCAGCACCACCAAGGCTCACCCCAGGGCATTTGGCACCTTCCCGCGCATCCTGGCGCAATATGTGCGGACCGAACACGGGATGCGCCTGGAAGAGGCCATTCGCAAGATGACCTCACAAGCAGCGAGCCGGGTAGGGATTGTGGATCGTGGCATTCTGCGCCCCGGAATGGCGGCCGATATCACCGTATTCGATCCCGCTACGATCCGGGATGTGGCTACCTACAATGAGCCGTTGCACTATTCGACCGGCGTGAAATACGTTTTCGTCAATGGTAGACCTGTTGTGCTCGATGGCAGGATCACCAGCGAGCGTCCTGGCCACGGGCTGCGAGGTCCCGGCTACCTGGCTCGCCATTAATTCTGGACAAAAACGGCAATTACCTGCGCAAGAGCAGCTTCGTCTCCTAAGGTGACCCATGGAACGTTACGATGCCATCGTGATCGGCTCAGGGCAGGCGGGGACGCCGCTCGCCGTGGCAATGGCTGATTCAGGCCGCAAAACCATACTGATCGAGAGCCGGCATGTGGGAGGCACCTGTGTCAACGAGGGCTGCACTCCAACCAAGACCATGGTGGCCAGCGCGAGGGTTGCTTATCTGGGGCGTCGCGGCAGTGATTACGGGGTTTGCGGCTGTGACGTAGTTATGGATCTAGAGAGAGTTCGTGAGCGAAAACGTGCCATTGTCGAAAGCTTTCGCACCGGAAACGAATCCCGCATTCAGAAGACGCCCGGTCTTGAACTTCTCAGAGCAGCTGCCAGATTCATCGGGCCAAAGACGGTCGAAGTGGAACTGAGTGGCGGGATCCGGCGGTTGACTGCAGAGCTCATCTTCATCAACACGGGAACCCGCGCCACCCGCCCTCAACTGGACGGGCTGGCTGCGGTGCCTGCCCTCGATAACGCCTCGATTATGGAACTGAGTGCACTGCCTGATCACCTGATTATTCTGGGCGGTGGATACATCGGGGTGGAGTTTGGCCAGATGTTTCGCCGTTTCGGGAGCAGGGTAACCATTGTCCATTCACACTCCCGCCTCCTTAGCCGGGAAGATGAAGACGTCGCGGAGGAGATAGGCAAGATCCTTAGCGAGGATGGTATCGAGCTCTTGCTCGACTCCAGGGCTCGGAGGGTGAGCGGCGATGGGGAAGCAATTACCGCGGAGATTGGCGGCAAAACGGGCGCCCGTACCGTGGTTGGTTCGCACCTGCTGCTTGCTACCGGCCGAAAGCCCAACAGCGACGAACTCAATCTGGGTTCAGCCGGTATTGAAACTGACGACAGAGGATTCATCAAGACGGATGCCCGGCTGGAGACTACCGCAGCCGGCGTCTACGCACTAGGTGATGTGAATGGCGGTCCGGCATTTACACATATTTCATACGATGACTATCGCATCATTCGCTCCAATCTTCTGGAAGGGAAAAACGCCATTGCCCGAGGCCGGCTCGTCCCCTACACGATTTTTATCGATCCTCAACTCGGCAGGGTGGGATTAACCGAAGCCGAAGCTCTCTCAAGAGGCCATGAGATTAAGGTTGCCAAGATGCCGATGACGAAGGTAGCGCGTGCTCTTGAAATGGATGAGACTAGGGGTTTCATGAAGGCCGTCATCGATGCCAAGTCCGAGCAGATTCTCGGCGCGGCTGTTTTGGCTATTGAAGGCGGCGAGGTGATGTCGTTGATTGAAGTAGCCATGATGGGCCAGCTGCCCTATTCTGCCTTGCGAGATGGTATCTTCGCCCATCCAACTCTGGCCGAGTCACTCAACAATCTTTTTGCTTCACCGGTTCCCGTCGTTGCAGAGCAGTCATAACTCAGACGGCGGGCTCACCAGTCAGAAGTCAGAATGGGTCGCCAAGTTTAATCAAGTGGAACCCATGCGGGTTGCCGGTCGTAGCTTGGGGCCAAGCGACAGCGCAGTTGGCCGGATCAGCAAGTTTCAACATTGAATCACCGCAGCCCGGCTCGGCTCTCCTGTGACACAAAGCCGAGCTGTTTGCTGAATGGGCCCCGTGGGTCAGCGCCGATCCTAGGGCTGCTGCTCTTCGTCGACTACTGTCGATATCAAGGATAGCAACGGCTGCATGCTGATCGAAGCTCCGCCATAAGTTCTGAACCTATTCAGTTAGAGATTCAGTGATGGTTAATCCGGATCTTGTGTCCTGATGCTCCACCGGGCAAGCGTACGGGAATAAGGAAACCATGCTCGGAATCGGCTTGATGCTCGGTCGTTGCAGTCATGCTGCCGGACTGCTCTCTCGAGAGCGCCAACAAACGACATCGAACCAAGTCTGCCAATAGCTCTCGTTTGGTGCGTGGGCTACAAACGGTGTAAGAGGCTCGCCTCGTTGAAAAAGTGCCGTTAAGGGGCATTCCGCGGTGCAGTTAGCGTTGCCCGAAAACGAAACGGACAGGCTCGAAAACCTCAGGAGTTATGCGATCCTCGACACGCCTCCTGAACGAGCCTTCGACGACCTCACTCGTCTGGCCGCATTCATCTGCGGCACACCCATCGCGCTCATCGGGTTCATGGACGTCGATCGGCTTTGGTTTAAGTCGCGCATAGGCTGGGATGTTCCCGAAGTTCCTCGCGATATGAGCTTCTGTGCTTACACTATCGTCGAATCGGACGTGCTCATCGTATCCGATACCCTCGAGGACAAAGGCCGGCTGGCGACTTGCCCGCTGGCCACTCACGGGGGGGTGCGGTTTTATGCGGGTGTCCCTTTGATATCGCAGGAGGGTTACGCCCTGGGCGCCCTGTGCGCTATGGATTCGGTACCGCGCGGCCTGACTGATGGACAGATCGATGCCTTGTGCAAACTGGCCCGGCAAGCGATGCAGCTGGTCGAGTCACGACGGCCGGAATGCGGTTTTCTGGTAAACCATGATGCGGATGAAGATGAGTCACCCGAGGAGGCCGCACCCGAGGAAATCGCAGCCGCGCAGTCGGGAGACCATTTTCGTGCCCTGGTCGAGAACGCATCCGACGCTATCCTTGAAATTGATGCAACCAGCAGCATCCTGTTTGCAAATCGCGCGGCTGAGCAGGTTTTCGGCTACCAGAGAGAAGAAATTCTCGGACAGTCGCTGACCATGCTGATGCCCGAACATCTTCGCCAGAATCATCGCCGCGGCCTTGCTCAGTATCTCCAGAGCGGAGAAAAACATATCGCCTGGCGCGCGGTTGAATTTCCCGCACTGCACAAAACTGGCAGAGAAATTCCGCTCGAGGTCTCCTTGGGTGAATACGCCATGGCCGGGAAGCGCATGTTTGCCGGGATCTGTCGAGATGTCGGCCACCGCAAGCAGATTGAGCAGGAACGCGCGCGATTCGCAGCGATCTTCGCTTCG
>JAFAWX010000419.1 GCA_019241535.1 Acidobacteriota bacterium
TGCGCTCGGGGCATCGCGCGGCATTGTCTTTGGCCTAGTATTGCGGCAAATCGTTGTTTTGCTCTGCGGCGGGCTAGCGGCTGGCTTTCTGCTGTCATTCGCCAGCCTGCATTCTGCAAAGAGCCTGTTGTATGGCCTGAGCCCCTATGATCCGGTGAACATGATTGCGGCCGCCGCACTGCTTGTCGTGGTTTGTATCGCTTCTGGAATGAAGCCGGCCTGGAGCGCCGTTCAAATCCATCCTATGGACGCGTTGCGCGTGGAATGAAGAGAAATCGGGGAAGATTATGATTCAACTCAAGAACCTGGAACGCAGTTACAAGACTCCGGCGGGTCATTTTTTTGTGCTTCGCCGGGTCAACCTGGATATTCGCCAGGGCGAATTCCTTACCATCATGGGTCCATCCGGAGCAGGGAAGTCTTCCTTGTTGAACGTGCTTGCATTGCTCGACGACGGCTGGGGAGGCGAATACTGGTTTCGCGACCAGGCCGTCCACGGGATGAAGCGAAAAGAGCGCGCCGATCTCGCAAAGCGCAATATCGGCATGGTTTTCCAGAGCTATCACCTGCTTGACGATCTCACAGTGCGCGAGAATATTGATCTTCCGCTCTCCTATAAGGACATTCCACACAAGCAGCGCCAAGCCATGGTGGCCGACACGCTCGATCGTTTTCAAATTGTTGCCAAGAAAGACCTGTTCCCTAGTCAGTTATCGGGAGGCCAGCAACAGTTGGTGGGAGTAGCCCGCGCCGTGATCCATAAGCCAGCTCTGCTGCTGGCCGACGAACCTACAGGAAATCTACATTCCTCCCAGGCAAAGGAGATCATGGAGCTATTCCGGGAATTGAACCAGCAGGGGACCACCATTGTTCAGGTCACCCATTCGGATGCAAATGCCGCCTTTGGATCACGCACAATTCAACTGCGCGATGGTTGGGTGGTGAGCGACACGGCGAACCCCGAGCTTCATCCCTATGAGGCGATAGAGCAATGAGAAGGTATTTGCGCCGCTGGCGATCTCGAACTCTGCTAACCGCAAGTGTTGTGTTTGTTGCGACGGCTGCGTACGGGCAAGCGCGTGCGCCGGTATCGTTCCGGATGCCCAAATCGTACAACCCGATAAGTGCTTATTCGGCGAGCGAAGCGCCGGAACCTCAGCTCACTAACTCCCCGCGTTTGAGGCAACTCATTCGTGACGGGAAGCTTAGCCTTTCGCTCGCAGATGCAATCCGATTAGCGCTGGAAAATAATCTCGACATCGCAATCGCGCGATATAACCTGCCAATTGCGGACATGGACATCCTCCGCACCAGGGCCGGAGGCGTTTTTCGAGGGGTGAACGCGGGCGTTGTGCAGGGTACTCCGGGCGGCGGTGTCGGCGGATTTGGCACTGGCGCACCCGGTGCCGGAGCCGGGGGCACCACGGCAGGGGCGGGGGGCGCAGGTGCCGGGGCATCGGGTCTCGTGCAGTCGACACTCGGGGTGGGAACTCCGGTCGCATCCTATGACCCGGCGATCGTAGCCTCGATTGGAGCCGAGCATCAAACGACCCCGCTTGCCAATCAGCGGATCTATGGAGTGCCGCTGCTGCAGCTCAACACCGGCCAGGCGAACTTCGGCTTTTCCCAGGCTTTTGCAACCGGATCGAGCATTGCTTTCGAGTTCAACAACAATCGCCAGACAACAAACAGTCCCTTCTTCAACCTTTCTCCGGCTTTGGGAGGCATGTATCGGCTCTCGTTTCAACAGCAATTGCTGTCGGGTTTCGGTTTTGGTCCCAACCTGCGCTACTTAAGGATCGCCAAAAATAATAAGAAGATTTCAGATATTGCTTTCAAGGATCAGGTCATCGCAACCGTCACCCAGATTGAGAACATCTATTGGGATCTGGTCAATGCTTATGAACAATCGCAAGTGAACGAACAGTCGCTCGCATTTGCGCAGCAATCGCTCGAGAATGCCCGTAAGCAGCTCCAGCTGGAAAGCATTCCGGCGCTCGAGGTTACGAGAGCCGAGGCCGAGGTTTCAAAGCGTGATCAGGACCTGACTATTGCCCGTACCAGTCTCCAGCTGCAAGAGCTGCTGATGAAAAACGCTCTCACCAAAAGCCTTGATGATCCTGTTCTCGAGTCGGTGACGGTGGTGCCCACCGATACGCTGCAATCGGCACAGGTCATGCCTCTAAGCCAGGCAGTAGAGGATCTGATTCGACAGGCTATGCAGGGCCGTCCGGAACTGGCAGAATCCGACGTTGATCTCATCAATCGGCAAATCAGCCGAAAAGCGGCACGCAACGCTCTACTGCCCTCTCTCGCGCTGGCAGCTTTCTACGGCGGTTCGGGATTGGCAGGATCTTTGAACCCGGTTTACAACGTGCCCGGAGTCCCAAATTCTTCCAACGTACCCGTCGACTACCGGGGTGCGCTGGCAAATGCGTTCAACAACACTGCGCCGGATTACTACATCGGTCTGAACCTGAACATTCCTATTCGCAATCGCGTGGCGAAAGCAGATCAGTACCGCTCCGAACTCGAATATCGCCAGGCTGAGCTCCGGCGGGAAGAGCTGCGCAAACAAATCCGGATCGAGGTGCGCAATGCCGAATATGCCCTTCAACAAACCGCTGCCCGGGTGGAAGCAGCACGAAAGGCCAGAGATCTTGCCCGGCGTACCTTTGAGATTACCCGGAAGGAGCAAACGCTGGGTGCGGGCTCAACGTATCAAACCCTGGCTGCCCAGCGCGACCTAGCACTTGCCGAATTAGACCTGGTGACTGCCATGACCGTCTACGAAAAGGCGAAAGTTGAGGTTGACCGTGCGACCGGCGTTACTTTGGAACATAATGGAATCGAAATTCAGGACGCGATAAGCGGAACCATCAGCGATCGTCGGAGTGCCGCGCCTTAAATGCCTGCCTCGGCCAATCCGCAGGAAGTGACCGTGCCCTCGGCTCTTGCCAGGAACGCGAGCGCCCCGCGGATTCTTGCCGCCGATGATCAGCAGCACATCCTTGAAGCAATTGAACTCCTGCTGAAACCGCAGGGCTACAAGGTCGACGTTGTCCGATCTCCGGAGCTTGCGCGTGAGGCGCTGGCCAGCGGGCAATATGACGCGGTCCTTATAGACCTGAACTACACGCGAGATACAACTTCCGGACGCGAAGGCCTGGATCTCCTGTCAGAAATCGTTGCTCATGACAGCACCTTGCCAGTCATCGTCATGACTGCATGGGGCAACGTAGAACTGGCGGTTGAAGCCATGCGGCGAGGTGCGCGTGACTTCATTCAGAAGCCCTGGGAAAACGAACGCCTGCTTTCGATTCTGCGGACGCAGGTAGAACTGCATCGTGCTTTGCAGGAAGCCGAGCGCCTGGCCGCTGAAAATCGGTTGCTGAATGCTCAAGGCAGGCCCGAGTTCGTCGCAACCTCTCCGGGTATGGTCCCCGTACTTGAAACTATTGCCCGTATTGCACCCTCCGACGCCAATGTCCTCATCACCGGAGAGCATGGCACAGGGAAAGAAGTCGTGGCGCGCACGATCCACGCGCTTTCCCTGCGGAACAGCCGGCCCTTGGTGGCGGTGAACACGGGCGGGCTGGCAGAGGGTGTTTTTGAGAGCGAGCTATTCGGCCACGTAAAAGGCGCTTTCACGGATGCTAGGACGGACCGCATCGGACGCTTTGAGCTGGCCGATAGCGGGACGATTTTCCTCGACGAAATCGGCAATGTGCCGCCACGTCAGCAGGCCCGCTTGCTTCGCGTGATCGAGTCCGGAGAGCTGGAACGCGTCGGGTCGTCACGAACCAAGAGGGTCGATGTTCGCGTGGTTTCGGCGACCAACACCGATCTTAAGGCGGCGTGTGAGGCCGGACAATTCCGAGAGGATCTGTTGTTCCGGCTTAACACAGTCGAGATCCATTTGCCTGCGCTACGCGAACGAAGAGAGGATATTGCGGTGCTGGCCACTCATTTCCTCTCCCAGTACGCGTCGCGTTACCGCCGGCAGATAAAAGGGCTTGACCCTACGGCGTTGCAGCTGCTTATGCAATACGCCTGGCCGGGCAACGTCCGCGAACTGGAACACACCATGGAACGGGCTGTCCTGATGTGCCGAGCAGAACAAATTCAGGCGAGCGATCTTGGATTGAGCTCCCCCAGGGGGCAAGCTCAGAATCTCGAAGAATTGAGTCTGGAGGCGGTTGAAAGTATCCTGATCCGCAAGGCGCTGCAGCGCTATCAGGGGAACGTGAGCCAGGCGGCAGAAGCTCTTGGCCTGAGCCGCGGTGCCCTGTATCGGCGGATGGAAAAGTATGGGCTCTAGCCCAGGCGCAATCCGTTCTACTACCCGCAACAAACGAAAAACGCAGCGAGCGCCATTCGAGCGTCGGGTGATCCGTTTTGTGCTTCTGCTGGTTGCGCCGGGCCTGGTGATCAGCGGCATTCTGCTATGGCTTCAGCCCTGGACGCTTCAATCAAAGCTGCTTTTTCTGGGTGGCGAGTCGCTTGCCTGTCTATTGATCGGCGCCGCGCTTCATGACCATATTATTCGCCCTCTGCAAACTCTTGCCAACGTGGTGGGCGCATTACGTGACGAGGATTACTCCTTCCGCGCCCGGCTGGCGGTTCCCAACGATGCTTTGGGAGAACTGTCGCTCGAGGTCAATGCATTGGCTGACTTGCTGGCAAAGCACCGTACTGGCGCGATCGAAGCCACGGCTTTGCTGCAGCGTGTTGTGGGGGAAGTAGAGATTCCCATTTTCGCATTTGATCGGGCAAACCGGCTCCGCCTGGTAAACTCCGCGGGAGAAAAACTCCTGAATTTGCATGCCGCTCAACTGGTGGGCAAAACGAGTTCGGAGCTGGGACTGGAGCCTTGCCTCACATGTGAAAACGAGTCTCTGGTTGAGCTGCATTTCGGAACCGATGCCCGCTGGTTTGTTCGTCGAAGCTCGTTTCGTCAGCAGGGAGTTCCCCATACTTTGGTGGTGTTATCCGACGTGAGCCGTGCACTACGGGAGGAGGAGCGCCGGGCCTGGCAGCGATTGATTCGCGTTTTGGGGCACGAGCTGAATAATTCTCTGGCGCCGATAAAATCCATCGCCGGCAGTCTCACGGCGCGGCTCGCAAAAAATGGGATCAGAGAGGAAGATCAAGAAGATTTCGAACGAGGATTGAACATCATTGAAAGCCGCGCGGC
>JAFAWX010000425.1 GCA_019241535.1 Acidobacteriota bacterium
AGGTTTGCTTCGTGCCCCACTCGTGAACCTCCAGACGCTGACTGGGTTACCTCGTAAGTGTCTCGACGGCACCTCGTCCGGTTACATTTAGCATCGTTTGATAGGAATGGTTGGCTTTGGCAATTGGCTGTTTTAAAATGCCGAACACCCAACGATCCAAGCCTTTCGAATTACTTTGCAAAAGGAGAATTTGGATATGTCCTTGGTGCCGGACCCCACCTTCTACCCCTCACCGCGCATGGCCATGCAGGCCCCGCCAGAACGCCTCGCTTACGTCGCGCTGCTCAACGTCGGGACTACCGGAACTCGCGACACCATGGGCGTGATTGATTTGGAGCCCAGCTCCTCCGAATATGGTCGGCTCATTGGGCAGGTGGAGTTTCCCCGGGGCGATAATGAGCTGCACCATTTCGGTTGGAATGCCTGCAGCGCGTGCCTTTGCCCACAGGCTTCGCATCCGCACATGGAGCGTCGTTACCCGATCGTCCCGGGCATCGGGTCATCTCGGATTCATATCCTGGATGCGAAAGCCAATCCCAAGCAGCCAAGAATCGTGAAGGTGATCGAGCCCGAGGAGTTTATTAAAAAGACCGGCTATACCTCACCTCACACGATTCATTGCGGCCCCGATGGCGTATATGGGAGCGCGCTGGGATCAGCCAGCGGAGACGGCCCTGGCGGAATTTTCCTGATGGATGCAAATACGTTCGAACTGAAAGGTGCGTGGGAGCAGGACCGCGGCCCACAGCAACTGGCGTATGACTTCTGGTGGCATCTGGGACATGACACCATGGTGACCTCCGAATGGGGCACCCCCAACATGGTGAAAAATGGTCTCAATCCGGAGTTGCTGTTGGCCGGCAAGTACGGACACAAGATGCATATTTGGAACCTTGACAAGCGTCGGCATGTACAGGAGTTAGAACTGGGGGCAGAGCAACAGATGGTGCTTGAACTGCGCCCTGCCCACGACCCCAGGAAGAGGTACGGATTTGTCGGTGTGGTCATTTCGCTTAAAGACCTTTCGTCCTCGATCTGGATGTGGTACTACGAAGACGGCGGCAAGAACGGTAAATGGGCGGTCCGCAAGGTAATCGAAATCCCGGCCGAGCCGGCGGAAGCGGAAAAACTCCCGCCGCTGCTTCAGGGTTTTAAGGCAGTTCCGCCGCTCGTATCGGACATCAACCTTTCGCTCGATGACCGCTTCCTCTATGTTTCCTGCTGGGGCACGGGCGAGTTCATTCAGTATGACGTCTCTGATCCCGCAAATCCTAAGAAGATAGGCTCGGTCTACGTCGGCGGCATCGTACGTCGAGCGGCTCACCCGAAAAAGCCTAAACAAGCGCTCAATGGCGGGCCGCAGATGGTCGAGATCAGCCGCGACGGCAAGCGGATCTATTTCACTAACTCGCTTTACTCTCCATGGGACGAGCAGTTCTATCCCGATGGTGTGAAGAGTTGGATGGTGAAGGTCGACGCGCATGCGAGCGGCGGCATCACCTTGGATGAAAAATTCTTTGTGGAGTTCGAGAAGGTGCGCGCGCACCAGGTGCGTCTCGAAGGAGGCGATGCTTCCTCGGACTCCTACTGCTACTCGGATGGACGATGACGCATGCGACCCTGACTTCTACGATGTTGTGGCTGATGGTGCTGCTGGGTGCTTACCACGGAATCAATCCCGGCATGGGGTGGCTCTTCGCGGTAGCACTGGGGATGAAGGAGCAAAAGGGCAAAGCGGTAGCGAGAGCTCTCGTTCCCATTGCTGTCGGCCACGCAGCGGCCGTCGGCGGCGTCGTTTTAGCGGCAGCCCTGCTCGGCTTTGCTCTACCCGTCGCCGTTATCCGCTACTCCGTCGCCGCACTCCTGGTCGGCCTTGGAATCTATTCTCTAATTGGGCATCGCCACCCCCGGTGGGTCCGAATGCAGGTGGGCTTTCGAGACCTGACACTCTGGTCGTTTCTGATGGCCTCAGCGCATGGCGCGGGTTTAATGGTCGTACCGGTGCTGCTGGGCAGCAGCACGGTCGAAGCGGCCGGCCAAGTGGCAGGGCATCAAGTGGTCGCCAGCCCGGTGGCCGGTCTGCTTGCCAGTCTGGTCCATACGACCGCGTACCTTGCCTTTACGGGCATTCTCGCGTGGATAGTCTATCGTAAGCTCGGGCTCGCCCTTTTGCGCAAGGCTTGGTTCAACTTCAACTTGCTTTGGGCAGCGGTGCTCGTGGTCACAGGACTGTTCACGCTACTCATGTAGTCAAGAACATGGAACTCTAGAATTCTGGACCGATCGCCTCGTATCTGCGGCCGCCCTGCGCCCTTGTTGGCTGCCACTCGGGTCGAGTCGCAGACGAGCCGGACTCCATCCTACGTCCGGACTGTCAGAAATGTAGCTGGCAGGCGGCCCCCCAGTGATCATCGGTCGGCTACTTTCATTACCCTTCAGGAGTGGGACGCCATCCGCGTTGTGCCGGGTTTCCCGCGTGGGGAGAAGAAACCTCTTCTCCATTTCGACGCTACTTGGTCGCGATGGGACGGTAACTCTAGTAATCGTCCTCGTCCGGTGACATGGGGACGGGCAAATCTGCGCGTGTGAGAATCAGAGTGCATAAGGGAGAAAGCCATTTCCACCAGCACAAGACTAGCGCCGTTACCGATTCAGCTCGAGAGCTCTAGCCGGACATTATCGCGAGCTCTGAACCTGTTTCCCGCCATCACGATCGTCAGCGCATTCCTGCTGTTTCAAACCGAGCTGATTGTCGCCAAATACATTCTGCCGTGGTTCGGCGGAACGCCTGCAGTCTGGAACACTTGCATGCTTTTCTATCAATGCATGCTGCTCGCCGGCTATCTCTACTGCCATTGGCTTTGCAGCCGCATGAGCCTGCAGCGCCAGGCCCGGGTTCATCTGTGGCTGGCCGCGCTGGTATTTGCTGCGACAGGGATAGCCGTGGTCTGCTGGGGATCTCCCCTGACTCCGGCCAGCCGCTGGAAGTTCTTCCTGGCTGGCTCCCCGGTTTTGCATATTATCGTCTTATTGACCGTGGCGGTTGGGCTTCCATTTTTCCTCCTCTCGACAACTGCGCCGCTGATGCAGCATTGGTCCAGCTGCACCCAAAAAGGAAAATCGCCATACCGGCTGTACGCGCTTTCAAACCTGGGATCGCTGCTGGCGTTGTTGGGGTATCCGTTTTTGGTGGAATGGCTGATGCGGATCAGGACGCAGGCGCTGCTGTGGACCGCGCTGTTCGGATTCTTTCTTCTCCTCTGTACCCTGGAGACGTGGTCGATAAGGCGATTAGGCGCGGCGACGCCGCGTGCGACCGCTTCAGAACCCGACCGCGTTCCCGCGCCGAGGATCGCGCTGTGGTGTGCGCTCGCTGCCTGCGGCTCCATGATGCTTCTAGCGACCACAAATCTGATTTCGCAGAAGATTTCTGCCAATTCTTTTCTTTGGGTTGTACCGCTTTCTATTTACCTTCTCAGCTTCATGATTTGCTTTGAAAACAGCCGCTGGTACAAACGCGGGGTGTTTTTCAGCCTGTACTTCGTCTCCGTTGCCATGTTCGCGTGGAGCACGATATATCCGGACGCAGAAATCGATGCGGTTCGGCAGATGAGCCTCTATTGCTTGCTCCTTTTTTCTGTTTGCATGGTGGGTAACGGCGAACTAGAACGCCTCAAACCAGCCTCGCATTCCGCGACTCCGTTTTACCTAAGCATCGCCTTCGGAGGTGCGTTGGGAAGTGCCTTCGTCGTGCTGGTTGCTCCCAGGATTTTTCGGGGATTATACGAACTCCACCTGGCGGTGCTGGGTACCGGGGCGGTAATTCTCGCCGTGACACTGGCGGCCAGTCCAGCAAGCCAGAGAATTGACGCGAGGTTCGGAGCAGGTGGGGTTCTCGGTCGCACGGCAGTGGCGGCGACTACACTCGCGTCGCTTGCCACGATGCTTGTACTGGTTCGCGCAGATATCGATCAGCACTCCCGGAATATGGTCCAGCTGCGCAATTTTTTCGGTATAAAGAGCGTTTACGACAAAGACGGTATTCGTTACCTGCAGCATGGCGCTATCACCCACGGAGGGCAGTATGTGGCCGAGGCCATGCAGATGGAGCCTCTTTTTTATTACAACCGCCACAGCGGTGCCGGGTTGCTGCTCAGCAATTACCGCAGGATTTCAGGTAGAAGTGAGGACCAGCCATTGCGGCTTGGCTTGATCGGATTGGGAGCTGGGGACCTGGCCGCCTATAGCAAAGACGGAGACTATTTGCGCTTTTACGAAATCGATCCGCAGGTCGTGCAGCTCTCGACGGGCCTGCGTCCGCTATTTACCTACCTGCGCAATGGCCGTGGGCGCATTGAGGTTATAACTGGCGACGCACGGGTCAATATGGAGGCCGAACTTGTGCGCGGTGAGCCGCAACGATTTGACGTGCTCGTGGTGGACGCCTTCCAGGGCGATGCACCGCCGGTCCACCTGCTCACCACCGAGGCCATGCAGCTCTACCTGCAACATCTCCGGGGCAGAAATTCTGTGATCGCGTTCAATATCAGCAATCGCGTGCTGGACTTTACGCCGGTTCTGCGAGCGCTCAGTTCCAAGTGGGGTCTGTGCTTTGATTTGATTGGGAACTTCGATGGAACGGTCTGGGTGCTGCTTTCCCGGGATGACAAAATTATTAAGAATCCTGCAATTTATCGGGGACCTTTCGAATTCAACGACCCGCCAGTACTGTGGACCGATGATTACAGTAACCTGTTGAGTGTGCTGAAGAAGTGAGTGGACCCCTAAGTCGCTTGGCGACCGATCCCGAGTTCTTGTTCTCCGCAGTCAACCGGCTGAGGATGCGATCATAGAACCGCATTTGCGAACAACGACTCAAAGCAGGTGGCAGGCCTCTTTGAAATCGAGCCGCGCGGCTCGCGGCCGCACTGAAGCGGGATCGCCATAGCCGATATTACAAAGGAAGTTGGACTTGACTGCACCCGGCATGTACTCTTCGCACATTACTTCTCGCTCAACACCCGCCCCGAAAAACTCCTCGTCAACCTTGGCGTTATCAAAGCCCGACATAGGGCCGCAATCGAGCCCAAGCGCGCGGGCAGCAACAATCAAATACGCACCCTGGAGGGTGCTGTTTCGCTTTGCCGTGACCTCTGCCAGTTTGGGGTTGTTTGCGAACGAGTTCCCGAACCCCGGATTGTGAGGAGCAAGCTTCGCCAGCTGTTCGTAGAACCGAAGGTCATAAGCAACGATTACCGTAACTGGTGCAGCCATTGTTTTCGGTACATTGCCGGGGGCAAGTGCTGGACGCAGCCGTTCCTTGGCCGCTTTCGTGCGCAGCAGAAGGAAGCGCGCAGGGCTTGAGTTCGCGCTGGTCGGCCCCCACTTCATCAGATCATACAGTTCATGAAGAGTGTCGTCTGAAACCGGCTTATCTAACCAGCCGTTGTAGGTTCTAGCCATACGAAAAATGACATCAAGAGCATCATCTTCCAGCCGATGACGGAGCATTGGCGTCTCGAGTTGGCTCATGAGAAATCCCCAGCACCTACTGATCGTTTTGGGCTATGGTTTCGGTCTAACCCTTGCATACTGTCGCACAGAAAGCAAGCGAACGCCATGCAATGGGCATGGCAATTAGGAGGTTCGACGAGGATAGTAGGAGGGATCAGCGATCATCGAGCATGCTCCCTCGCTCTACTTTCTGTGGCGGATCACCCGAGACAATTGTCTAAGTCCCGACTTCAACACATCCAACTTTGATAGTGCCGGCTTGCCGAATGTCAACAGAGCTTCGCGTGCCCGCGCTCCTATCTCCTCAATGCTGTGGCCGCCTCTGAGCCCATCCATTTTTGAGAATGTCGGCATGGCAACATCTGCCAGGGCTGCCGCGGCTTCGACGCGATCAAGCGGAGCCAGGTCTCGGCTCAGCGCACATGCGAACATTGCGACGCGTTTGAGGTCGCGATCTGGAGTACCGAGGATAGCGCCAGTCCAGTCACGAATGAACTGAATACTCGCTGCTCGCCCCGTTGCCAGGCCTCGCTTTAGTACGAGGCCGAACTCAATCGGTCTTGGTGGTCCTGGCAAGTAAAAGTCGCTGAATTTCCACGACACAAAACCATCGGCGAGAAGCCTTGCGATCATTGCAGCGAACTCTTCTGGAGACCAGCAGTGAACGTGGATGGTCCGCCGACGGTGCAATTCGGCTAGATTGGCGTCAAGACGCTGTGGATTGTACCACTCCCGGACGACGCTCGGATGGATTGGATGTTGGTAGTAAATTGCGGAACAAAATTCGCTTATGTCGTCATTTTCGACCCGCATCACTCCTCGATGGAACTTTGCGAGCACATGGTCTGCCGGAGTGGGCTGGCGGACGCAATCGAACGTTAGGTTACGGTCTGGCACTACAAGCACTAATCGCCCTGTGGGCCGCAGCACACGCTCGAACTCGCGAAGGGCCCGAACAGGATTCGCCAGGTGCTCGATGACATGACAGGCAATTATGGCATCCAGCGAGCAATCGCTTATTGGGCTCAAACCCTCGACATCGACATCGAGGTTGAACTCGGCTTCCGGACCACGAGGCGAGCCCACCAGTTCCGGCCAATTTGCGTCTCGTCCACCTTCAACCGAACGATCAGCGTAGCGGACGCGAGCATCTGAAGCGACGGGAAATGGTTCATGACCCGGGCCGATCTCAAGGATGTCGCCCGACAGGCTTCGACCGATGATGTTCCGTGGATCCTCTCTCATGCGGAGCAGGCCAGTGCAGTAGTGGGCGAGTGTACCGTCGTTAAGTCGGCTCCCAGGTCGAGACGCCCCCAATGGTACATTTGTGAGTGAACCGAAGCAATGAACACACCATTCAACCCATCCACAGATTCCCGTGGTTTTCGAAGCCGCCCTTAGTTCTCAGGATCTTTCTACCTTCGACACTTCGATGATGCTGGTGCACGCAAGTTCCGTGTCAGGGCTTTAGTGCATCGGCTGCATATCTGCTCGCACCGACTGAACGCGCTCCGACCTTAATCGCTGCATGCTAAATTCGAGAGACTTCGGCCCTGATGTGGGACCGCCAGTAGTCAAGCAGGTCGGCAATTGTATTCGCGAGGGGAATTTGCGGTCGCCAGCCCGTTGCTCTGAAGGTTTTCTCGGGATTGCCGCAGATCGAGTCAACCTCATGACTGCGAAGCTTGCTAGCATCGGTTCCTATTTCCACTTCGCCGTTTACCAGTAATCGAAACAGCGAGATGATATCCGTCAGGGCAACAGCCGAGCCAGAACAAACGTTGTAAATCTCACCAATGGTTCCTCTCTCAAGCAGCAGGCAATAGGCTCGCACCACGTCGCGCACATCGGTGAAGTCACGACGGACCGCGGTATTTCCGAGTAACAGCGTTCGCGGGCGCCGGCCTGCTTCGATTTCTGCAAATTGCTTAGCAATGGTAGGCAATGCGAACTTCTCTGACTGCCCGGGCCCGCTATGGTTAAATGCCCGAACGGTAATGATACCTCCGGTTGAATGTTTACCAGTTCCCACCATCAGTAGTTCGGCCATGGCCTTGCTTGCCGCGTATGGATTGCCCGGAGCAACGGGATCTGTTTCGCTCAACGGATGGAAACCGGCAGCGTAGACCTGGGCGGTGCTGATGTTGAGCACGCGCGGAGGATTAGGCAATCCCAACGCTGCCTCAAACACGTTCAGCGTTCCCCAGAAGTTCACCTCATATGTCTGCCGGGCGTTGTTCCAGGCGCTCCCTACGTCAGAGATCCCAGCCAGGTGGAAAACCTGCTCGGGCTTTACCTCCCTAAAGATCATCTTGAGGGCGTCGAAATCGCGAATGTCGGCCTCGTAATAATCCACTCCCGGGAGGCGGCAGGGAGTTGCTCCCGATGCTAGGACGGCAATCGAAGAACTCCGGGTCTGCAAACACGCCATAAGGTGCGCGCCCACGAATCCGGTGCCGCCGGTTATAAGGATCCGCGCCAAAACGAAAACTTTCTCCTATGCTTCGGAGGCAATGACCTCTCTTAGGCGGCCGGCGGGGGTCTGGGTTTTTGACACCAGATCGAGATCACTTTCAACCATCATGGCCACAAGTTGCTCAAAGCTGACGCTGGGCTCCCACCCGAGTTCGCGGCGCGCCTTGGTGGCATTACCGCGAAGATGAGAGACTTCAGCCGGCCGCAAGAGAGCTGAGTCGATCTCGATGTGATCCCGGTAGTCCAGCCCCACGTGCCTGAAAGCCACCTTCAAAAGATCCTGAACGCTGTGAGTTATGCCGGTCGCTACCACGTAGTCTTGAGGGGTGTCCTGTTGCAGCATGAGCCACATGGCGCGTACGTAGTCACCCGCGAAGCCCCAGTCGCGCTCCGCCGCAGTGTTGCCGATCTTCATCTTTTTTGCCAGGCCGAGCTTGATGCGCGCGACGTTGTAGCTGACCCGGCGGGTGACAAATTCAATGCCGCGGCGCGGGGATTCGTGGTTGAAAAGTATTCCCGAACAGGCAAACAGTCGGTAACTCTCGCGGGCGTTCACCGTAATCCAGTGCCCGTAAAGCTTGGCGACCCCGTAGGGACTGCGGGGATAGAAGCGTGTCTTCTCATCTTGGGGCGTCTCTTCGACCATGCCGAACATCTCGCTTGAGGAAGCCTGGTAAAAGCGAATGGCGGGGTTTACCACCCGAATGGCCTCGAGCATGCGGGTCACCCCGAGGGCGGTGAATTCTCCCGTCAATACCGGTTGGCTCCATGATGTGGGCACGAAGGATTGCGCGGCCAGATTGTACACTTCCTGTGGTGCAGTCTTCTGCAGTGCGCTGATCAGCGAACTTGGGTCCAGCAAGTCGCCGGGGACAAGTTCGACTTGATCCTGCAAATGGGTGATACGTTCGAAATTGATGGTGCTGCTGCGCCGGACCAGACCGAAGACGCGATAATCTTTCGCAAGCAGCAGTTCTGCAAGATACGAGCCGTCCTGTCCTGTAATTCCGGTAATCAGCGCCGCCCGTTTTGTCATGTTCGAGAGTCCCCCTCTAGACCGGCCGGTCAAGAATGCAACTGAAGTGATCGAGTGCTCGCTCAGGCACTCGCCACCAGCAGGAGAAGTGGTTTACTTCGGCCGAGCGGTTCTCTGAATTTATGCTACATCAACGCCAGTCCTCTAATGGCGGCAGCGAGTTCGATATTGAGCAACTCCGGTTGAGCACGCCTCATCCTACCTCTACTACAATTACCAGCGACGGAGCCCGATTCAAAGCGTTCGCAGTCAAGCGAAAGGGCCTGTATGATGCGGGCCAGGTGCATTTCCCGCCACCCGTCTCATATTTTTGTGGTGCTTGGCCGCAGCCGGGCGGCACGACCGCTAAATCGAGGGATCAGGCCAGCTCACGGCTTTCCCCATAGTCAGCGCTGCCGGAGGAGGCTACCGCGCCAAAGTGTCGACCAACCCAAACCCCACCGTGCCCTGCTTGAAACTGGTAAGCGGAGGACTCCTTGCTCTGCTTTTTTCAAGTCTCAGCATCCGGGCGCAACAGCTCGATGCGGCGCATGCCGGTAATGACCAATCTTCACCTAAATACGCGGCTAAAGACAACGACCAAGACAAAGATCAGCAAGCAAATTACCGGCTACCGCCCGGCGAGGACCCGAACAACCGGCTGTTGACACCGTTTCTCAAACACATTGCCGTCGACCAAAAGCAGTTTTGGTCTTTCCCGGCACACGTGAAACAAAAAGATCTGCAATGGATACTGCCGGCCGCGGCGATCACGGCCAGTCTGATTGCAAGCGACAGCTGGATTGCCAAGCAGGTTCCCGACCGGCCCAACCAGCTGAATATCAGTCGTCGGCTTTCCGACTATGGCCTGTTTTCTTTCGTGGCAGCGGGCGGTGGTGCATTCATTGTGGGTAACCTGTCGGGTCATGATCACCTGGCGGAAACTGGTCTGCTGGCCGGCGAAGCCGCCGTCGATTCAACGTTAGCCAGTTATGCGGTCAAAGCCGCTACGCGACGCCAGCGCCCGAATCAAGCGACAGGTTCAGGCGATTTCCTAGACGGCGGATGGTCGTTTCCTTCCGAGCATGCCGCGATTTCCTGGTCCGTGGCCGGCGTTTTGGCACATGAATATCCCGGGCCACTGATGAAATTTGCCGCTTACGGATTAGCCTCGGCCGTTACCCTGACACGGGTGACTAGCCGGCAGCACTTCGCTTCCGACGCGGTAATCGGCTCCAGTCTGGGTTGGATTTTCGCCCATGAAGTATATCGCGCGCACCACGACCCGGAATCGGGGGGCGCCGCCTGGAGCGACTATTTCCCGCCCGATTACGAGCCCCGACCGAGAGATCCGCGAAACATGGGTTCTCCTTATGTGCCGCCGGACAACTGGGTCTATCCCCTCTTTGACCGTTTAGCCGCCTTAGGGGTGTTGAGCACGGCCTACGCAGGCGTCCGTCCTTGGACGCGCATGGAATGTGCGCGCCTGCTTGAAGAAGCGGAGGAGGTGGACGAACGCATCGCTTCAGAGGAGGAAGAAGGCGGGGGAATTTATCGCGAGCTTGCGCGCGAGTTTGACGGTGAACTGTCTCGGCTGAAGAGTGCAGCTAACCTGGGCGTAGCTCTGGACTCC
The DNA here is from genome assembly GCA_019241535.1 of Acidobacteriota bacterium. Taxonomy (GTDB): domain Bacteria; phylum Acidobacteriota; class Terriglobia; order Terriglobales; family Acidobacteriaceae; genus Gp1-AA145. The sequence goes on from JAFAWX010000425.1 coordinate 10,638, forward strand.
GTATATGCGCGGGCCACGGAGATCAGCGGCACCCCTCTGACCGACGGTTTTCACTTTGCTCAGACGATCTTCAACGATTACGGGCGCCCCTACAGTTCGGGGTTCAACGCGATTTCGGGATTCAGTGCTCATGCCGTGGCGGGTCCCCTGGCCTTTGCTTTGCAAGGAGAGTACCAGCATTCGCCGGCGGTTCCTCCCTACGCGCTGGCAGTCGAACAGCAGATCGCTGCGGCGGATTCGACCGCGCCGGTTCCGGGTGGCCGGTCGGCAATCAACCGCCTGGACCTGTTGAACAGCACCGTTTCCGTGCAGTTTCATAATTTTCAGATTTCGGGAGGCAAACAAAGCCAATGGTGGAGCGTGGCCGGCGGCGGGCCGTTTCTAATGAGCGACAATGCCGAGCCCATAGTCGCCGTAAAGCTGGACAATGTTTCGCCTTATCACATTCCCTTGCTCTCCCGCGTACTGGGCGATGCGCGCTCGCAATATTTTCTGGGCCGGCTGGATGGGCACCAATTTGAGTTCGATATCGATCATCTGATTGGGCCCGCGAACATCCAACCGCAGCCGTTCCTCCAAGGGCTGAAGATCAGTTTCAAGCCGAGTTCGAACCTCGAAGTCGGGTTCGGGTTTACGGCTATGTTTGCCGGCCCCGGTTTGCCGTTTACCTTTCGCAACTTTCTCCGTACCTTGTATGCCCATACGGCATCGCCGCAGCGCAATCCAGGAAAGCGCATCAGCGCATTCGATTTCAGCTATCGAGTTCCGGGCCTGAGAAAATGGTTAACCCTCTACCACGATTCTCTAGTGGTCGATGAATATTCGCCCATCCTTTCTAGCCGGCCGTCGCTGAACATCGGGCTCTACATGCCCCAGTTGCCTGGTATCCATCACATGGACTTCCGTGCCGAGGTGATCGGAACTCCCCACACGCGCGAATTTCTTCCTGGGTTCGTGTATTTCGATCTGCGGCGGTTCCGCAACGGTTATACCAACGATGGCAATTTGCTTGGCAGTTGGATTGGCCGTGCCGGGCGAGGCGGGGAAGGAGGGATGACCTACTGGTTTACCCCGCGATCGAGTCTTGAAGTGGGGTACCGATACGAAAAAGTGGGCCGCGATTTTTTGAATGGCGGGCATCTGGATGACTTTCGGGCGGCGGCAAATATCATGCTGGGGAAACAGGTAAATCTGGGCGGCAAGCTGCAGTTTGAGCACTGGTACTTCCCCCTGCTGTCTGCGCTCGGACATTCCAACACTACCGCCCAGCTGCAGCTGACTGTTTTCCCCCACCTTGAACTCCGTAAATAGCGCGATGAAAAGGTGGGGCAAGGGGGGGGCGGATGGGGAAGAAGCGGTTCTCCGTGCAAATCGCTTGCCAATCGTTCCTCTGGCCAGTTACACCGGACAACTACGCCCAACCAGTCGATCATCGAATAAGCCTCGAGACATTGTCGCTGGGCCGCCGCGCACGATATCTGCGCCTGAGGCTTCAGTGTGATTTAATTATTTCTGCGACTCACGAGCGCCTCAATGTAAGTGAGGAAGCGGAGCTGTGTTCGAATTGAGAGTTCCTGTAAAATACGTCGAACAGCGTTGAAAGATTGAACCCATCAAAGAAAGATCCCGCCCGGCTGATTGACCACTTGCCGGAAATCGAGGCTCCGAGCCAGTACCGTCGTCCTATAGCTGCAGACGAAGCCGAACCGGTGCGCGTTGTGTGGCTGCGCATGCTTTGGTCGGAACGCCGTTTCCTCTTGCGCGCAACCGCTTGCGGCCTGACGCTTTCGCTGCTGGTTGCGCTGCTGCTTCCGGTACGCTATGAATCCCAGACGCGCCTCATGCCGCCCGAGCAACAGAGCTCCTCGGGTCTCGCCATGCTCGCCGCGCTCGCTACCAAAGGTGGGGGAGGGTCTTCGGCCTCCTCCTCGGTCGGCGGATTGCCTGGGAGTCTGGGCGGCTTGGCAACCGACGTTTTGGGGGTAAAGACCAACGGTGCGCTGGTGGTTGACATGCTCCGGGGTCCCACCGTTCAAGACAGCTTGATTAAGAAATTTGATCTGAGAAAAACCTATCACGCCCAATACTTCCAGGACGCGCGCCGGGCACTCGACCAGCACACGACTATTAAAGAAGATCGAAAAAGCGGAGTTATCAGCATTGCCGTCGCTGATCGAGATCCGCACCGCGCCCAAGAAATGGCACAGGCGTATGTAGAAGCGCTGAACTCATTAGTGGCCCAGGTCTCAACCTCCTCCGCCCGCCGCGAGCGCATGTTCCTCGAGCAGCGCCTGAAGACGGCCAAGGAAAGCCTAGATACCGCTGCCGGACAATTCAGTGCTTTTGCCAGCAAGACGGGCACCTTGGACATGCCGGCGCAAACCAAGGCCATGGTGGAAAGCGAAGCCACGCTGCAGGGCCAGCTGGTGGCGGCCGAGTCCGAGCTTGAGGGACTGGAGCAGATTTACACCGACAACAACATTCGCGTCCGCACGCTGCGGGCCCGCATCGCCGCATTGCGGAAACAGGTCGAGAACTTCAGTGGCAACAGGTCGGATCCGAACTCGCCCGAATCGATGATCGCCGGCGACCTGCCTTCTCTCCGTAAGCTCCCAGTGGTGGGTGTGCGCTGGACGAACTTATTCCGGGAATCGAAGATCCAGGAAACTGTTTATGAGCTGCTAACCCAGGAATACGAGCTCGCAAAGATCCAGGAAGCTAAGGAAATTCCTACTCTCAACGTGCTGGACGCTGCCCTGCTGCCGGAAAGAAAGGCCTTTCCGCCACGTACCATCATCACCGTCCTCGGCACATTCCTGTCATTACTTCTTGCCGGGCTATTTGTGATTGGTACAGCCAAGTGGCGACAGAGCGAATCTCCCGAGAAACATCTGGCGGCGGAGATTTGGGGCGAAATCACCGCGGAAAATGCAAAATCTCGAGCCATGCTTCAGCAAGCTTGGAGCAGGTTCGGAGTACATAACGGTCGACGTCCAGGTAAGAATTCCCCACAATAGCCAAGTTGGATGCGGGTCAAGCAAGTCCGTCGTCTTGGAGTGTGGGTCTGCATCTTCAGCGCTGCTGCCAGCGCATGTTTTTTGCCGGAGAGATTTCCCCAGCCATCATGAAAGAGCAACGGTGTGAGTGACGCTGCTAGTGCCGTAAGCAGCACGCCGGCAAGTACCCAGCCGTCGTCTCCTGGTATCTCGGCGATCGTGTCCAGGAATATGGTCGCCAACCTTGCCCGGGCCGCCGCGGTGTCGGCAGTTGCCATTCTGCTGCCCTTCTACCTGACACATCACATTTCGGTAACGGTCTACGCCGCCTGGGTGCTTATCCTGCAACTAGGGGCATATGTCTCCTACCTGGATTTGGGAATACAAATGGGGGTTTCAAAATTCGTTGCCGAGTACGACGCCAAAGGCGAGCTCTTCGAAGCTGGGCGCTACGCAAGCGCCGGGATGCGTCTCATGGTCCTGGCGGGAGCACTGGGCGTCGCGCTTACGGTGGCCCTTGCCTGGCAGATACCCAGGCTCTTCGCGGCGATGCCGGCCAACCTGTTCCCCCAGGTTCGGATCAGCCTGATACTTGTGGGCTTTTCGCTTTCGCTTGCGCTCGTTTGCTCCGTGTACTCCGCCGTTTTCCTCGGGCTTCAACGCTATTGGGCACCTACTCTTATCACAATTGTCAATCGTGTCCTGTTTGCCGGTGCCATCATCGCGGTGGTACATGGCGGCGGCAATCTGGCGACGATGGCGCTTGCTGTAGCCCTGGTAAACGTCCTGACCGGTCTGCTGCAAGTGCTGGCGTGGAGAAAAGGCGCTTCCCATGTGTTTGTATCGCCCGTCTTCGTGGATTTACACATACTAAAGAAGGTCGCCCGCTTTTGTTCTTTGCTGTCAATATCTACGATCGCGATGTTATGCATCGCCGGCTTGGACGTCGTCATTGTCGGGCATTTCGACTACCTTCAAACCGCCTACTACTCGATCGCCACGCTCCCAACAAGCTTCCTGCTATTGATCGACTCTTCGCTCCTGAGCCCGTTAATGCCTGCGTCTTCTGCCTTAAGCACGCGGCTTTCTCCGTCCCAGATGGGCATGCTTTTAGCAAGAATCACTCGCTATAACACGATCGCGCTGCTTTTGGCCGGGCTGCCACTCGTGGTCTTCGCATTCCCCATTCTTCGACTGTGGGTGGGCTCCGAGTATGCATCGCATACGGTTGCGTATCTGCGAATTCTGGTCCTGGCGAATATTGTTCGCAACCTATGTGCACCTTATGCGACCCTGATTACCGCGACAGGAAGCCTGAAGTCAGTAATTGCAGCAGCGGTTTCCGAGGCCATCGTCAACCTGGGGTCCAGCCTCTATCTTGCGTGGCGGTTTGGGGCCATAGGGGTGGCGTGTGGGACGGTGATCGGCGCATTCATCAGCGTTTTTGTGCATTTTGCAATCAGCATGAGGCTTACTCGTCCGGTAATTTCCATATCGCGTAAACGCCTGTTGCGCGCGATTGCGGGACCCTTGATCGTCTGCTTACCCTCGTTGCTGATACTTCTTCGTTCGTGGCCGGCGACAAATTTGCACCTCATGTCGGCTATTTCGATCGTTTGGGTTCTGTGCACGCTCATACCGGCTTACTTCTGCCTCAATCGGGAAGAAAGACAGAATTTGAGTCGCCTCGTTCTTCCTTTCATGCGCCAATATCCTGGTACTATCTTCTCTTGCCGCTGATGAGCCCTGAAACGCAAGAGCTTAGGCTGCCCTGATGACTCTTTGGTCTAATGTCCTCAACCACGATAGAAGACTGATACATAAATGGAAGCACTACTTCCCGATATATGAGCGGCACTTCAAGGAATACGTTTATAAGTCGGTTACTTTCATTGAAATCGGCTGCGGGCCGGGTGGGTCCTTGCAAATGTGGAAACAGTATTTCGGGCCGCACGCCAGGATCATAGGCGTCGACATTAATCCCGGATGCAGGCGTTTCGCGGAAGATCAGATCGAAATACACATTGGCGCACAGCAGGACACGGCCTTTCTTCAGCGGCTTGTCGAGGCGGTTGGCACGCCCGATATCGTCGTCGACGACGGCAGTCACGTCATGAGCGACATCGTGGCTACTTTCAATTTCTTCTATCCGAAAATGCCGAAAAATGGAGTGTATCTGGTCGAAGACCTGCATACCGCTTACTGGGAGGAGTATGAAGGCGGTTTGCGCAAGCCCACAACCTTCATCGAAACTTGCAAGGGCCTTATCGATGAACTGAACGCGGATCACAGCCGGGGGGCCCTGCCCTCGACGGAGTTTACAAAATCTACGGTGGGGATGCATTTCTACGACAGCGTTGTCGTTTTTGAACGCGGCGCCTATACGGGAAAATGCGCCCCCATGTGGGGCGGGAGATTGGAGTTGATAGCCGAACGCGCCAAGGCCAAATTGGGACGAGGCTATTGTTCACCTGTCGTGCCTACCCCGAAATCCTGACGAAAGACCTGCCCGCAGCGGGCGCCGGGCAGGCGGCGAAGTCGCGAACCACAATCCGGATGCGCCTCGGAAGCCGCGAATCGTGCCAAAGTTATGGCACCAGAAAACCCATCACCGCTTAGAAGACTGGACTTCTGCAAATCGTTATTCTACAACCTGATCTCCCGCAGGGTCCCGATTCTGCCTTACGTTCCAGAAACGCGCCAGCTGCCAGCGCGAGTGCTGCCAGTCAATACGGCCTGGAAGGGCATCGAAAGCATACTTGGCGATTTAATTCAGAGGTTCAATGTCGGCAGGCGCCGCTGCCTTGAATTCGGGGTTGAGTTCGGCTACTCGACTGCCGCTCTGTCATGTTTTTTCGATGACGTAACCGGCGTGGACCGGTTCACCGGAGACAAGCACACGGTAAATCAAGACGACATCTTCCTCGAAACATCGGAGCGTCTCTCCCGCTTCGCTAATATTCGGCTCGTGCGCAGCGATTATCGCCCGTGGATAGCACGCGACGACAGCCGATATGATCTCATTCACATCGACATTGTTCACACCTATACCGATACGTTTACCTGCGGGTTGTGGAGCGCACGGCATGCGCCATGCGTTCTTTTCCACGACACGATCAGCTATCCAGCGGTTAGACGAGCGGTATTGGCCATTGCAGGAATTACCGGTAAGCACTTCTATCATTTCGAAGAAAGCAACGGCCTAGGGA
>JAFAWX010000050.1 GCA_019241535.1 Acidobacteriota bacterium
GGGCTCCGGCGGTACAGGTGAACTACGATTTTCACGAGAACCTGACCGCGGAGAAGATGGACAGAGTTTTAGAGGAGTACAGGAGGAAAGCAGCACAATAGACGTCCGGTTCCATCCGGACGGCGCGCTGTGGGCTGCATAATCGAAGGCGAATGGCGGAACTTGTTTCCCATCCCGACGAGGTACGCATCGTCTCCCGGCGCTTTGGCCAGGGAGCAACGAACATCGACCGTTATCTCGAGCTGGAGGGCTACAAAGCCGTTCAGAAGGCACTCACCATGCAGCCCGAGGCGATCATTAATGAGGTGAAGAACTCGGGACTGCGCGGTCGGGGCGGGGCGGGTTTCAACACCGGCTTGAAGTGGTCGTTTGTTCCCAAGCAGTCGGCAAAACCGAAATACATCCTGTGCAACGGCGACGAGAGCGAGCCCGGCACCTGTAAGGACCGGCTGATCTTCGAGCAGGATCCGCACTCAGTCATAGAGGGTGTCATCATCGCCGGCCTGGCCGTAGGCGCGCACGTCGGCTACATCTATATTCGCGGCGAATACCGCTATCTCTCCGAGATCATGCTGCGGGCGATTGGCGACGCTTACGCCCGGGGCTTGCTGGGTAAAAACATCTTCGGCAGCGGCTACAACTTTGACATTTACTGGCATGGCGGCGCCGGCGCGTACGAGGTGGGCGAAGAATCGGCGCTGATGGAATCGCTCGAGGGCAAGCGGGGTGTCCCCCGCATTCGTCCTCCCTTCCCCGCCGTGGTTGGGCTTTGGGGGGGGCCCACGGTGATCAACAATGCCGAGACCCTGGCCAGCGTCCCTCCCATCATTCTGCAGGGCGCCGAGTGGTATGCCCATCTGGGCACGCCCAAAAACGGCGGCACCCGGCTGTTTTGCCTTGCCGGTCATGTCGCTAAGCCAGGGGTTTACGAGCTCCCCATGGGATATAACTTGCGCAAGATGATTTACGACGTCGGTGGCGGAATTCCCAATGGGCGCAAACTGAAGGCGGTGGTACCGGGCGGCTCAAGCTGCCCGTTGCTGACGGCTGAGGAAATTGACGTGCCCATGGACTTTGACTCTCTGATGAAAATCGGCAGCATGCTGGGCTCCGGGGGAGTGGTGATCGTTGATGACGCAACCTGCATGGTGAAGTTTGCCCTGCGCATTATGAAGTTCTACCAGCACGAGAGTTGCGGCTGGTGCATTCCCTGTCGCGAAGGCACCGATTGGCTCAAGAAGACTTTGACGCGGTTTCATTTGGGAGCCGGGTTGCGCAAGGACATCGATAATATTCAATACCTATCGGAGAACATGCTTGGCCGGACCTTCTGCCCTCTGGGCGATGCCGCGGCGCTGCCCACGATCTCCATTGTGAAGAAGTTTCGCACAGAGTTTGAAGACCACCTGGACGGGCGCCCCTGCCCGTTTTTGAAAAGCGGGGCCATAGTAGAGCTACCAGTTTTAGCCTAGAGCGAGGAGTTTTGATGGCGGATGCGCCCAAACTCGTTACCCTCACCGTGGATGGAAGAAAGGTTACTGCTCCTGCCGGCACTCTCCTGATCGAGGCCTGCAAAGCAGTCGCGGTTGAAATTCCCTCATTCTGCTATTACCCGAATCTGTCGCTGCAAGGCGCCTGCCGCATGTGCCTGGTACGCATTGAAAAGATGCCCAAGCTGCAAACCGCCTGCACCACGCCGGTGAGCGAGGGCATGATGGTGGTGTCCGACTCGGACGAGATCCGCCAGGCCCGCAAGGCGATGGTCGAGCTGCTGCTGGGGAATCATCCCCTGGATTGTCCGGTATGCGACGCGGGCGGAGAGTGCGAACTGCAGGATATGACCTTCTCGTACGGGGCGGCGGAGTCGAAATTCATTGAACTGAAACAACACCGCGACGAGCAGCAATGGTCGCCGGTGGTCTACTTCGACCGCCCGCGTTGTATTCTGTGCTACCGCTGCGTGCGCATCTGCGGGGAAGGCATGGATGTATGGGCGCTCGGCGTAGATAACCGCGGTGCGATCTCAACCATTGTGCCCAATAGGCGCGACTACCTGGAGTGTGAAGAATGCGGGATGTGCATCGATATTTGCCCGGTGGGAGCGCTTACCTCGGGTGCCTACCGCTATAAGACACGGCCTTGGGAGATGAAGCACGTCGCTACCACCTGCACTCATTGCAGCGACGGGTGCAAGACCACGCTGGGGGTGCGCCGGTCTGAAAGCGGAATGGAGATCGTGCGCGGCGACAATCGCGATAAGGGTGGTATCAACGGGGACTTTCTCTGTATTAAAGGACGCTACGCCTTTGACTTCGCTTCTAACGAGGAGCGCCTTGACCAGCCTCTGCTCAGAAAAAACGGCCGCTTGACTGCTGTGAGCTGGGAGGACGCATTCCGCCGTATCGGGGAGCGCTTTGCGGAAATTTGTCGCCAGAACGGCGGGCATGCCATCGGTGTAATCGGCTCTACCCGCACCAGCAACGAAGAAAACTACCTGCTGCAGAAGTTTGCCCGCATTGTGCTGAAGACCAATAACATCGATCATCACCGCACCTCAGATCTGCCGGCACTTGCGGCCGCCTTGAGCGGTAGGTCCGACTCGACGGCCACGATGAGAGACCTCTACCGAGCACCGGCGATTCTTCTCATTGGGAACGATCCGACCGAGCAGCACCCGCTCCTCGCCTGGCAGATTCGCAATAATGTTCGCCTGCACCAGGCACAGCTTTATGTCGCCAACGCGGACGCCATCAAACTCACACGCCAGGCCCAGGCGGTCGTGGAAGTACCGGCCGGCGCCTACAACGAGTTCGCAGCATTTCTTGCCGGCGCCAGCCCGCAGCTCTCCCCGCCACAGACCTGGCATGATCTTCGCGAGAAGCTCCGCGGGCTTGAAAACCTGGTCATCGTCTTCGGGTCGGAGGTTTTCGGCGACGGGGTCGAAAGCCTCGCCCGGTTTGCCTGCGCGATCTCCGGAGCAAAGCTTGTCTCGCTCTCGGACTACGCGAACTCGCGAGGGGCCGCCGACATGGGCCTGTATCCCGATCTGCTGCCCGGCTATCTCCCGGCGCAGTCAGGGGAAAAGTTCCGCCAGGAATGGGGTTATCTGCCGGAGCAGCCCGGTCTCGATATTCCCGGCATGTTTGATGCCGCAAAAGCGGGAACTCTGCAAGCCCTATACGTCGTGGGTGCAAATCCCGTCGGACGTCTACAGGTGGGCGCCTCCACACTGCGCAACACCTTCCTGGTGGTTCAGGAGATGTTCCTGACCGAGACCGCAGCTCTGGCCGAAGTTGTCCTGCCGACAGCCAATGCTTACGAGAAATCCGGGACCTTCACCAACACCTGCGGCGACATTCAGCTGCTGAAAAAGGCCGGCGAGGTTTCAACCACGAAGACGGATTTCGAGATGATCATCCGCATCGCCGATGCCATGGGCTTTGATGTGCACAAGCTGGTGCCCTTCGGCCGCGGGGTACGTTCGGACATGGGCCAATCACGCGGAGCTCAGTCGGGCGAAGCCGACCAGCACAGCGTCTGGCTTGAGGCGCGCGGGCTGGAGCCGAAGACGAGTCCCCTTGACCCAATGGCCACGCTCGATGAGATTCAACGCCTGGTGCCCGGCTATGATGTCTCCCGGGTCGAATTGCTGGCGGGAAATGATCAGCACACCTCGATCTGGACGATGGGACCGGGCGCTAGACATAACCCAGCCCTGATCGCTCCCGCGGGCAACAATCTCTTCAGCTCCGGAACTCTGGGACGCTACTCGCGGACGTTAGCTGGCGTCCTCGAAAACAGGAATCTTAGACCCGCCGAAGAGGTCCCGGCGGATTAGTGGACACGTCGAAAGACAACAAAGAAGCGCCAGGCCGCGTATTTCCTGCGCACGCCTGCCGCTCAGAACTAGGCAGGGCGGGATCGCTTTGAGCATCTTAACTTTCATTCTCGTGTCGGTCGTCAAGATCGCCCTGGTGCTTTTCGTTCTCCTTACCGCGGTTGCTTATACGGTGTGGCTGGAGCGCAAAGTTGTGGGTCATATGCAGAACCGCTGGGGTCCGACGCGGGTAGGTCCTTTTGGGCTGCTGCAGCCGGCGGCCGACGGAATCAAGTTCCTGTTCAAGGAAGATTTGACGCCGCCACACGTTAACCGGCCGCTGTACATTGCGGCGCCCATAATCGCCGTAATATTTGCCCTGACCTCGATCGCCGTCATCCCCTTCGGAAACTCGGTGACCATCGGCAGGATTCAAACTCCCCTTCAGATCACGGACGTGAATATAGGATTGCTGGTAGTGCTCGGCATTACTTCGCTCGGGGTATATGGGGTGGCTCTGTCGGGCTGGTCCTCAAACAACAAATACTCGCTGCTCGGCGGCCTGCGGGCGAGCGCGCAAATGGTAAGTTATGAGATTGCCCTGGGCCTGTCGCTCATCGGCGTGCTGATTCTGGCGGGCACCTTCAGCCTTAGGGGTATCGTGGATGCCCAGGCGGGACATTTCGTCAGCGGCATTGCTTTTCTCGATCATTACGTTTTGCGTTTTGTCCCGCGCTGGTTCTTCTTCCGCGGCCAGTTTGTGGCTTTCTTCATCTATTTGACGGCTGCCTACGCGGAAACCAACCGCATACCTTTTGATCTGCCCGAGGCGGAGACGGAACTGGTGGCCGGCTATCACACCGAATATAGTGCCATGAAATTTGCCATGTTTTTCATGGCCGAATACGCGAACATGATTACCGTTGCCTGTCTGGCCTCGCTGCTTTTTTGGGGAGGCTGGAGGGGGCCGCTCTTCGGGCCCGAGTGGTTCCAGGAGATTCTGCCTTTGCTGTGGTTCGTGCTGCGGGTCTTCGTCTTTATCTTTGTTTATATTTGGGTGCGCGGCACCTTGCCTCGATTTCGTTACGACCAGCTCATGGCCTTTGGCTGGAAATTTCTGCTGCCTTTGGCGATCTTGAATCTGGTAGTGACGGCGTTGGTTGTAGCCTTGCGGGCCTGAGTCATGCCGGTCGGCGCTCCTCGCGGCTGATCAGCGGAGCAGCGAACGAAAGGAATTTCCATGCTTCACATGATTCTTTTTCTGGCTTTCGCCGTGCTCTCGGTGGCTGGGGCGGTGAACCTGCTCATTCAGCGTCACCCCATCAGTAGCGCCTTGTCGCTCGTCGTGGTCATGGGTTCGCTGGCGGTTGAATACCTGCTGCTCGGCGCCGAGTTTGTGGCCGCTGTCCAGGTGATCGTTTACGCCGGCGCCATCATGGTGCTGTTTGTGTTTGTCATCATGTTGCTCAACGCGGGTGAAGAAGAACGCACGCATGGCAGCCGGGTAGCTTGGCTGCTGGGAATTCCCGGGGTCCTCGCCCTAACCGTGATCATCTGCTGGGCGCTGGTTGAACATTCAATGGCCGGCGTCGCCGCCATCGGCGCCCTCCCCGGACCTCCCGCGGATATTGCCGAATTGCTGTTTCACGAGTTCCTGCTGCCGTTTGAGGTCACTTCCATTCTCGTGCTGATCGCCATTATGGGAGCCGTGGTGCTTGCGGCCCGCCCGGAATCAGTCGAGCAGACAAAGAAGGAGAGCTGAGTGGTTCCGCTGTCCTATTACCTGATTCTCAGTGCCATTCTGTTCGCCTGCGGAGTCACCGGCTTCCTCATTAAGCGCAATATCATCACGATATTCATGTCCATAGAACTGATGCTCAACGGTGTGAACCTTTCCTTTGTGGCCTTTGCCGTTCGCTGGCACAACCTTAGCGGCCAGGTATTTGTCTTTTTCGTCATGGTGGTGGCAGCGGCCGAAGCCGCCGTCGGCCTGGCCATCATCATTGCGGTGTTCCGTACGCGTGAGACCTTGAACATTGATCAGGTTAACCTGCTGAAGTTATGACGCCCAATCTCCATCTCTGGCTGCTTCCCGTTCTGCCTCTGGTGGGTGCGGCGATCAACGGCCTTTTCGGCAAACGGTTCAACCGGCGCGCGGTCGCTGCCGTCGCCCTCATCTTCAGCGGGTCGGCATTTTTGATCGCGCTTTGGGTTGCGTCCCAGTTGCCCAAGATGTCCTCCCTGCCCCACGTGGAAACGGTGGCGGGCTGGCTGCGCGCGGGCACTTTCCGCGCCGACTTTTCTTTTTATCTCGACCAGCTTTCCGTGGTGATGCTTCTCGTCGTCACCGGTGTCGGATTCCTGATCCATGTCTATTCTGTCGGGTACATGTGGGAAGAGGGCGGCTATTATCGCTTTTTTTCCTATTTGAACCTTTTCATGTTCTTCATGCTGGTGCTGGTTCTTGCCGGCAATTATCTCCTCCTGTTTGTCGGCTGGGAAGGCGTTGGTCTGGCTTCGTACCTGCTGATTGGATTTTTCTTTCTGCGTGATTCGGCGGCGGCCGCGGGCAAGAAGGCGTTCATTGTGAACCGCGTGGGCGATTTTGGCTTCTTGCTGGCGCTGTTTTTGATCATCCAACACTTCGGAACGCTTGATTTTGACAAAGTCTTTGCCGCCGTCGAGCCCTACCAGGGTGAGACCGCAGGCTTCGGCTTTCTCACTGCTATTGCACTTCTGCTGACCATGGGCGCCTGCGGCAAATCGGCGCAGATCCCTTTGTACGTGTGGCTGCCCGATGCCATGGAAGGACCAACACCGGTCTCGGCGCTGATTCATGCCGCCACCATGGTAACCGCCGGCGTGTACATGGTGGCGCGCTCACACGTGATTTTTGAGCGCGCACCCAGCGCCCTGATGGTGGTCGCCATCATCGGAGCGCTGACGGCCTTCTTTGCCGCAACTATCGGCATTGCCCAGACCGATATAAAAAAAGTCCTTGCCTATTCCACGATTTCGCAGCTGGGATACATGTTTCTGGCCTGCGGAGTGGCGGCGTTTTCTGCAGGGATTTTTCATTTGATGACTCACGCCTTCTTCAAAGGCCTGCTGTTTCTGGCGGCAGGTTCCGTTATTCATTCGATCGGCGGCGAGCAGGACATGCGCAAAATGGGCGGCTTGCGAACTCGTATTCCGGGGACATTCTGGACGATGACGGTTGCGACCTTTGCCATCGCCGGCATTCCCCCGTTCGCCGGATTCTTCAGCAAAGACGAAATTCTGTGGCGCGCCTACCAGGCGAGCTGGGCATACTGGCTGGTCGGTTTGTTGACCGCTTTCATCACCTCCTTCTACATGTTTCGGCTTTGGTTCCTGACATTTTTTGGCCAGTATCGCGGTTCGGCCGTTGCTTCGCATAGTCATGTCCAGCCTGCCCCAGGGGTAATCGAAGTTGCCAATCAGCGCCCCAGGGTCGGGGAAGCGGAGAATGCCCAGGCTCGAGGGCTCTCCGGAACGCCTGTGCAAGAGAGCCGAGGTCACGAGCACGGCGGCATTCACGAGAGCCCCACAGTGATGCTGGTTCCTCTTGCCATCCTGGCGGTGCTTTCGCTCGTAGGCGGCTGGATTGGCGTTCCCGGCTCGCTCGGGGGCAGCAACCGTTTCGATAAGTTTCTCGGGCCCGTATTCCGCTCGACGACCCCCGCGTTGACCCAGGAACACGAGCGTCCGGCGGAATCCGTTCCCCCGGAGCGAGAAACCGAGGGCGCGGAGCCCCAGACCGGGCATGGCACAGAATTAGTCTTTACGGCGATCTCCGTCATCACCGCCTTCGCGGGATTCGGTCTGGCCTTCCTGCTTTACTGGAAGCGCCCCGAACTGCCGGATCAGATCGCCGCTTCCTTCCACGGTATCTATCAAGCCGTGGCCAACAAGTACTGGATCGACGAGGTCTATGCCGTCATCTTCGTTAAACCTCTAATTTCCGTTTCCGCACTTGTCTTCTGGCGGGGAATCGATCAGGGCGTTATTGACGCCACCATTGACGGCAGCGCCGAAGGCGCGCGCGAGCTCTCGGATAATTTGCGGCACATGCAGTCGGGCAACCTGCGTTCCTACGCCGGATGGGTGGCGATCGGGGCCACGGGCGTGATTGCATACATGCTTTGGGTGGGAATGAGATGAACGGACTTGACTCGGCAATTTTGACCCTGATCACGTTCGTGCCCGCGGCAGGAGCACTGCTCCTTGTGCTCGTCCCGCGACGCGATCGGGACATCCGAGTATTCGCGCTGGGCATTTCCCTACTGGCGCTGGCATTGTCTCTTCACTTGCCCGATCATTTTCACCGCGATCAGGCGGGATTTCAGTTTGAGCAGAATGTGCCCTGGATTCCAGCTCCTAACATTCACTATCACATGGGCATCGACGGAATCTCTCTGTGGCTGGTGCTCTTAACCACCTTTCTTACGCCCCTGTGCGTGCTGATCTCCTGGCGCTCGATTCACGAGCGGGTCAAGGAGTTTTTCATTCTGCTGCTGCTGCTCGAAACCGGGCTGATCGGAGTCTTTGTCGCGCTCGACCTCTTCCTGTTTTACTTCTTCTGGGAAGCAACGCTGATACCAATGGCCCTGCTGATCGGCGTTTTCGGGCACGAGCGGCGGGTGTACGCGGCCGTCAAATTTTTCCTCTATACCATGATTGCTTCGGTTTTTATGCTGGCCGCAATCCTTTGGTTATATGCGAAAACCGGAAGCTTCGATTTCACGACCGTGCAGACGGCGATCCGCGGCGGCGGAGTTGAAGGAATGGCGGCAGCCGCGCCGTGGTTGTTTTTAGGATTCTTCATTGCCTTTGCCGTGAAGGTTCCGCTCTTCCCCGTGCACACCTGGCTGCCCGACGCCCACGTCGAGGCTCCTACGGCGGGCTCCGTACTGCTGGCCGGCGTGCTCCTGAAGATGGGTACCTACGGCATGCTCCGTTTCAATCTGGGATTGTTTCCGGAGCAGTCGCGGCTGAATGCTCCCTGGATTGCGATTCTGGCGATGGTTGGGATTATTTACGGCGCGCTCGTGGCCATGGTGCAGCCGAATCTGAAAAAGCTGATCGCCTACTCATCCATCAGCCACCTGGGATTTGTTGTGCTCGGCATCTTCAGCTTTACCTCCGCTGGGCTGAATGGCGCAATGTTCATCATGCTCGCTCACGGAGTTTCAACGGGTGCGCTTTTTATGCTGGCGGGAGTCATTTACGAGCGGCGACACACATATCAAATTTCCCAGTTTGGCGGCCTGGCCACTCCGATGCCGGCCTACTCCACCTTCTTTCTATTTATCGTTCTCGCCTCTCTGGGCCTCCCATTGCTGAACGGCTTTATCGGCGAGTTCCTGGTCCTGAGCGGAGCTTTCCAGGCAAGGACCTGGTGGGGCGTCATCGCAACCACCGGAGTCATCTGGAGCGCCTGTTACCTGCTCTGGATGTACCAGCGGGTGTTCTTTGGCGCGGTCACGCACGCCGAGAACCTCAGCTTGCGCGACCTGGACTTGCATGAGCGCGTAGCGCTGTGGCCGACTGCGGTGATGGCCCTAGCTATGGGGGTCGCGCCGCTGCTATGGCTGAACGCCATCGCTCCGGCCGTTGACAGCACACTTGCGCCGTTTACCCAACTTGCCCGCCGGGTGGCACGCTGATGACCCTGATTCAGACAACTGCGGCCTTGCCAGCTGCGCCCGATTATGTGCGCATCCTGCCGGAGATCGTGCTCTCAATTTTCGGTATGGCAATCATGCTGCTTGACCCACTCATCGATGAGCGACGCGGGCAGCGACTGCTGGGCGGGGTCGCCCTGGCTGGGTCCCTGGTGGCGGTCGTCGCGACTTTGTTTCAGGCGCAACAACAGTTCTGGGGCTCGGGCTTTTGGGACATGGTGAAAGTCGACGCCTTCAGCATCTTCTTTCATTTCGTAGTTGCCGCCGTCTTACTGCTGGTAATTCTCAGCTCTTATGAGTATATGGAGGTGCAGCAGATTCGAGCTGGCGAGTACTACGGATTGCTGCTGTTTGGTGCCGTAGGCATGGACCTGATGTCCTCGGCCGTAGAGCTGGTGCTGATCTTTATAGCTCTCGAGATCTCTTCGATTTCCACTTACATCCTGGCGGGATTCCGGCGACGGTCGGCGATCAGCACCGAATCTTCGGTGAAATACTTTCTCCTGGGATCGTTTGCAACGGCCTTCTTCCTTTACGGTGTTGCCTTGATCTTCGGCGCTACGGGGTCGACCAGCATCCCTAGAATCAGTGCGGCGCTGACGGAATACATCTCGGGCGGAGGCGGGCCGCTTTTGGCGTATTTGGGTATCGCGCTGATGTTCGTCGGCCTGGGGTTCAAAGTCGCAGCCGCGCCTTTTCACATCTGGACCCCCGATGTTTATGAGGGCGCCCCGTCACCCGTGGTGGGATTCATGTCCACGGCTCCGAAGGCAGCAGTTTTTGCCGTGCTCCTGCGCATCATGTTTCAGATCGAGGCGCCCGGCCGCATCTGGCTGATCTGGATTGCTGCCGCGCTCTCGATGACCCTGGGAAATATCGCCGCTCTGGTGCAGGACAATGTGAAGCGACTGCTGGCCTATTCCTCGATTGCTCATGCCGGCTATCTTCTGGTGGCATTTGCCAGCCTGCCAGAGAATGGCATACCCGCGGCCATGTTTTATACCGCCTCCTACGCCGCCATGAATGTTGGGGCGTTCGCCGTGGTAGGGCATTTCGCGAGCGCCGGTGAGCGTTACGTCACGCTCGAAGACTACTCCGGGCTGGGACGGCGCTCGCCCGTTCTGGCCGCCATTCTGACCATTTTTCTGCTCTCGCTGATTGGAATCCCAATTACCGGCGGGTTCTTTGCTAAGTTCTACGTCTTCAGCGCCGCTCTCCAAGCCAACCTGGTAGGTTTAGCCATTATTGCAGTGGTCAACAGCGCAGTCGCCGCGTACTACTACCTGCGCCTGATGGTAGTCATGTACATGCGCGAACCCCGCGATGAATCTCCGGTCCCGGCCATTCCTTCCCGCCTCGGGATTGCGCTCGGCCTCAGCTTGGCGGCAACGATTTATCTCGGCATCCTGCCCGGTCGCATTCTCGAGTATGCCGCCCGCTCGGTTGCCCTGCTGCGTTGAGCCCAAGCTGAAGACGGGAAAAGCTTTGCTCACGGTCTGCCGGGTGGTTCAATGTTCATCGAACGCTGACAATCGGGGGACGCCTGTGAGATTTGAAGCTCTTCATAAACCAGCGCACTGGTGATGTGACTCTCGCAGGGCGTGACGGGAAGTTGTTGTTGGTTTAGGAGGAATCGAACAAACCCTACCACCGCACTTCTGAAGCTCCACACAGGCATCCGTCGCTTTGGAATCCAACCGCGTATCCCTGTTTTCAAGATGCGACGGGGAAATCCTGATTTGATTTACAAACTTCGTCGAAGACATCTGGCCTGTCGAAAGGCAGAGGGAACGATGCCCTGATCCTTGCTTGACTCGGCTTTCCCGCCCGGTGCGCTGCTTTCAGCTTCGCCTTGAATTGTTTCAGAATTTTGATTGCAGTTCTTTACTGCACTTCTTTAAGCGGGATTCGCAAAAGCAACCCTCGCTTGTAATCGGTAATCCAGAGCGAACCGAAGCCGATCCGGAGAGAATCTCCACCCTTGCCGATCCACTGTCTCACGACCGTGTCCGTGTTCGCGTCAATTCGAGTCAGCGGAACTTCAAAGACTGAAGTCCAGACGGAACCAGCGCCGTAGGCGATGTCGCCGCCAGTGCCGGGAATGCCCAATTGAACCGTAGCCGTAAGTTTCCGGCTTTTTTCGTCAACGCGGCTGACCGTCCCGTCCCCTTGGTTTAACGTCCAAATTGAACCTGCACCCGCGGTGACAAAACGCGGCTTCGATCCCACAGGTATTGACTCTAGTACCCTTCCCGAAGTGGCATCGACAGGCGTAAGAACATTGCTTTCGCTTCCGGTGATCCAAACTGTCTCGTCACTAAAGACCGGATTGAAGGAACCGGCAGGAATGTGAAGTTTTTCTTGTACGCTGTTTGTGGACGGGTCAACTCGGACTAGGGTTCCATTCTTGTCGGTTACCATCCAGACGCTATCGCCACTTACAACAATGCCGCCTTCGGCGCCTGCTGGTGCGAGCGGAAGAGTTGCGCTGACCGCGTTTTTTTTGGCGTCGATCCGAACCAGCGCAGGTCTGCTGCCGCAGATTGGAACCCAGATGCTCTCGAAACCGAAAGCAAGACCAGAACAAGCCTCGCCGGAGATTCTCACTCGGGCAACAATCTTGTTGCTCTGAGGATCGACTCGGAGCAGGGCGTCCGGTCTCGTGCCCGCGACCCATACAGCGCTTTCCGCCACCAGAACCCAGTCCGCTGTCCCCCCGATCTTAATCGTAGCCGAGGGCTTTACCGAAGAATAAGGAACCTGAACTGCTTTGATGCCCGGTTTGGCCGGGCTCTCAGTCCCTGAGGTTGGTGCGAGCGGGATTGTGAGTGATGCGAGCAGAGGGATTAAGTATTTGCGAGCGTTCGAGATCACAATTTTGCGCAATTAAGGTCAAACTCGAGCGGCGGAATTCGGCAACTCCCACCCGGCACGATCCCATTCCTCTGCTCCTCTGAGAAACTTCAGCTGTTTGCAACCGTCGCCGGCATCTCCGCACTCACCAGCTTCAGCTTCGGCTCGCGCTCAAAGGCCGACATAAGCTCCTTCATCAGCAGGTCGTCCATGTCACTCGCCTTCTCGAGCTCGACGGGAAAGCGCACGCTGACCTCGATGCCGGAAGCGGTGTAGTGCAGGCGTATCTTGGCGCGCAGCTCGGCCGGGGAAACGGTCAGATTTCTTTCCATCATCAGGCGTTGCGCCTCGAGGCCCTCGCGGGATTCGGCAAGCGCCCGGTCGACGGAGTGGTTGATCCGCTCCTTCGCCGCATGGTAGTCGGTGTCGGCGGCCAGAGTCAGTTTGACTTCGTGCCAGATGAAATTCGTGCCTGGAATCTGTTTAAAGACGCCCGCCGTGGGCTGGAAGACGATGGAATTCGAAAAGGCCACGATGCGGCCGGTCGGCTGGCCATCCCCCGGACCGCTGAGTTCCATGAGATGGATCCGCAGCAGGCCGATGTCAACAACTTCACCCGCCACTCCCGCAATCTGCACGCGATCCCCAACTCGGATCCCATACTTGCCAATTAAAAAGAAATAGGCGACGGCCGAGAGGATGACGTTCTGCAGAGCCACGGCCACCCCGGCCGTGATCAGGCCGGCGAAGGTCACTGCCGATCCCAGCTGTGAGGCGAAAGTTAGCAGAATAATGACGCCCACAGCGAGCCACATCACCACGCGGCGGAGCAGGAGAAATTGATAACGGCGCCGCACATCGCGCACATAACGAAAGGTTGTCTTTCGCCAGACCTCGCCAATCACCAGAATCACCACGATCAGGGCGAGCAGTAATCCAACCCGCAGCAGCAGCTGGCGCAGTTCCTCGTGAATCTCGTCCGTGACCGATTCCCGCCAGCTATTGAGCGTGCGTTGATAGATATCGACCAGAACCAGGATCTTGCTGAGTGGCAGCAGGTCGGCGGAGTTCTGCTTGAACTGCGCCGTAAGCGCGTCCAACTGTTTTTTTTCTTCAACCAGCTGCGCGGCCGCAGCCGTGTCGGCGGCGGCAAACAGCCGGTCACCCTGGTGGACCAGGTTCTGAAGATAGCCGACCAGTGGGGCGCGCAGCCCCTGCGCGCTCGAGCTCAATTCCTGCGTGGCGCCGATTTCATCCTCCAGGCTGTGCTTCTTGCCCGAAAGCTGGATCAGGTCGGCCGTCAGCCCCCAGATGCCGGAGGGCTGCGGCTTCTTTGAAACCGCGTTGTTGGGAGAAGCAACGGTTTGCGCGCTAATTTCCCCCTGGTTGGTTCCAGCAGGCCGGCTCAATGTGGTCGGGACCGAACGCGCCAGCTCCTCGATTTGGGCACGCAGCCCCATTCCTCCGGTGCCCGACTGGCTGGTACTCATGAATTCGGCCATGGTTTGAAGAGCGTCGCGTCGTGCTTGGAGCAGGCCCAGTTCACTCTCGAGTTCTGCGGCCTGCGCCGCCAGCGCCTTTTTTTTCCCGGGAGAAGCGCTCCCGAGCTTTGCCCGAGCGCCTTCAAGTTCCGTTTCGGTGTCCTGAATCTGTTGTTCTGCCTGCTGTACGAGGCGCGTGAGGCCCACAGTTTGCCCGTTATTCGCCGAAGATGGCTGCAGTGTCCGCTGCTTTGCTCGCTGCTCGGCTTGCGCCCGCGCATAGTCAAATGCGAGCGGTACGACCTGATCGGCTACCCGGCGATTTTCATCGAAAAAGGTCAAATCAGAGGGCTCGGTCGCGAGCTGCTGCTCGACGGCACGCTGCCGGTACCAGGTGATGGTTTGACTCAGGAAATGAACGATCTGGGCGGGCTCGGCACTGGGAGGACTCAACGGCGATGCCGGACTCGTTTGGGCCGGCCCCCCCGATTCGAGGGCGGAAATCGTCAGAAAAATAGCAATTATTTGAGCTGCTTTCTTAAAGCGCATATATGGGCGTCTTCATGCTTGATTTTCTCCAGTTTAAACTGGAGCACCGGAAGAGTTGCCAGCCGCAGAAACCGGGGTCTAAAGCGGTATCGAGGCGAACGATTCTTCTATTTTTTGCATTATTAACAGAATTAAGGTTAGCTTGAAAGTTACCGGAGGACTTCCCGGCCGGGACGGCGCGTGCCCCGGCCTTTGGCTCAGTGCTCGTCGGCAGGTTTGGATGACGAATAATAGCTTCAGCGAGAGCGACTCACTCGTGGTGCTGACCAGGCGCGCCTACGGGGTGGCCAGCGCCGCCGCCCAGACCGCCGCTGATCTTATTTTGGGTGCAAATTCGGGCCTCGAGCAGATTGCAGCGTACGAGCGCCAGCTGGACGAACTGGACCGGGAAATCGACGAGCGCCTGGCGACCGAGATTGCCGACGCGCCGCTCCCGCAGGTTCGGGAGAAACTTGCCTGCCTCAAGTGCATGATCGATCTTGAGCGGGTTGGGGATCTGCTTCTGTCATTTTCAACCCGCGCCGACACCGTGCGCTCCCGCCTCGACATGCAGGACCTGCGAGACCTCGGCGACATGCTTGCCATTCTTTCCCGCATGCTGAGTGACACCGATGCAGCGTTTTCATCACGCGACCATGCCCGCGCACTCGAAGTGCTGCGCGCAGACTGGGAGGTCGATCGCCTGCACAACTTGATCGTGATGCGCCACCTGGAGCCGCAATCAGCCTTCGGGGGACCGCACAGCGTGCATGTGATCGGCATGGCCCAGGCGGTCGAACGGGCTGCCGACCACGTCAAGAACACGGCGGAAGAGGTCTGTCACTTGGTCAGCGGCCATACCGTCCGACACCTGCTGCGATTAAAGGAAAAATCCGCCGAGCAGCTCTATCTGGAGCACCTTCACCAGCAACATCTCGGGGGCGGAACCCGCGCGGAATGACGAATTTCCGCAATTGTTAATCCCGGTTTCATCGTCCTTTAACCGCCGGCGCTTTCTAATCGGGCTGAGCCATGCTCATCGAGGAGAACACATTTTGAAGAGGTTCCCCGTCTTACTCGTGCTCGTTCTCGCCGTGCTCCCGTCATCGGCTCAGATGAAGTTGAACGGTGCCGGCGCCACATTTCCTTATCCGATCTATTCGAAGTGGTTCAGTCAGTACCACCAGCAACATCCCGATATCGAGATCAACTACCAGTCAATCGGGAGTGGGGGAGGAATTCGCCAAGTGACGGCCGGAACCGTCGACTTTGGCGCCAGCGACGGCCCCATGACCGATCAGCAGCTCAAAGACGCCAAGCTCAAGATCATCCACCTGCCCACCGTGCTTGGCGCCGTGGTTCCCGCCTACAACATTCCGGGAATTAAGGGTGAGTTAAGGTTCACCTCCGATATCCTGGCGGGGATCTATCTGGGCAAGATTACCTCCTGGAACGACTCCGCCATTGCTCGGGTTAACTCCGGAGTCTCTCTGCCCAACCAGCCGATCGTGGTGGTGCACCGATCCGACGGCAGCGGAACGACCTACATTTGGACGGATTACCTGTCGAAAGTAAGCTCCGATTGGAACAGCCAAATAGGAAAAGGGACCTCCGTGAGGTGGCCCGTAGGTCTTGGTGCCAAGGGGAACGAAGGTGTGGCGGGCATGATCCGCCAGATGGACGGCGCCTTCGGATATATCGAGCTGATTTACGCTCTTTCCAACAACATTGCGTTTGGATCGGTGAAGAATGCGGCAGGAGATTTCGTCAAGGCCACCCTTGAGTCGACCACCGCGGCCGCCGCGTCGGTAAAGGCCATGCCGCCGGATTTTCGCGTGTCCATCACCAACGCTCCCGGCAAGAACGCCTACCCCATCTCAAGCTTCACCTGGCTGCTGATTCCTGCCGACTGGAAGGACAAGAGCAAAGAGAAGGTCATGGTGGATTTCTTGAACTGGATGCTCGATGAAGGCCAGACGATGACCTCACAATTGAACTATGCGCCTCTTCCCGAGGCTGTCAAGGAGAAGGAGCACGACGCCATAAAGACCATACGTTAGAGCGGAAAAAGCCGGTACGCGACCGGAGCTCTTGCCCGCTCACCCGCTGCGTTCATCATCTTTTAACAAAGGCGTTGCTAACGTGGAGAGTTACCCGATTACCCTGCCTCCAGCATCGCTGACGGGCAATGGGGGAGCAGGTACATGGGAGCCGCACCCGAGAAGCATCTTTCACTTCAAGATCCGCAGGCACCCGGTCTGGGCGGCGGCCGGCGATCCCGGCAAACAATGGATACCTCGGAATCCAAACTGTCGCTGGTGACAAAGGCAGAGAAAGTTCCTGCCTGGCACAGGTCGGGTTTGAATCTGGATTTTGGCTTCCACGGGTTACTGCTTGCCGCCGCGCTGGCTGTCCTCGGCATCGTCGCGTTGATCGTCGCGGAACTGATTGTGCGTTCCACTCTAGCCTGGCAGAAGTTCGGACTGCACTTTCTTGCCGGAAGTGAGTGGGACCCGGTATCAGGCATGTTCGGAGCTCTGCCGTTTATCTATGGGACGCTGGTCTCTTCGGTCATCGCGCTGGTCATTGCCGTGCCGCTGGCGGTCTCAGTCGCCGTATTCGTAACCGAAATGTGTCCGAAGCTGCTGCGCAAGCCGATTGCCTACGCCACCGAGCTGCTGGCAGCAATTCCCAGCGTGATCTACGGCCTGTGGGCGATTTTCGTGCTGGTACCGATTTTGCGTGTGTACGTGGATGCTTGGCTAAGGAGGTATTTTGCCTGGACGGGCCTATTCTCCGGTCCCGCCTACGGTGTGGGAATGCTCGCAGCGGGCACTGTACTGGCCATCATGATCATTCCTATCATCTCTTCAATCACACGCGAGGTGCTGGCGGCCGTGCCACAGCACCAGCGGGAGGCGGCTCTGGCCTTGGGCGCCACTCGCTGGGAGATGATACGCGTGGCAGTGCTGCGCAACGCCCGCGCAGGCATCACTGGGGCCGTGATTCTTGGCCTGGGGCGGGCGCTCGGTGAAACCATGGCCGTAACCATGGTGATTGGCAACCGGCCGGAGATCGCAAGATCGCTGTTCGCGCCGGGATATACCATGGCCAGCGTAATAGCCAATGAGTTCGCCGAGGCTGCCGACGACCTCTACCTGAGCGCCCTGATGGAGGTCGGCCTGGCGCTTTTTCTCGTCACCATCGTGGTGAATATTCTTGCCCGGCTGATGATTTGGACGGTCACGCGCGGCCTTCCGGTGAGGGCGCATGCCCAATAAATACCGGAAACTTCGTCGCCAACTGATGGATTATTTCTTCACCGGGCTCGCGGGCAGCTTGTCGGTGGTGGTGGTGGGAGCCCTGGTGGCCATTTTCGCCTACCTGGTTATCCGGGGTGCGGGAGCGCTGAACTTTTCATTCTTCACCGAGCCTCCCCGGCCGGTAGGCGAGGCTGGCGGAGGCATGGCCAATGGAATCCTAGGCTCGCTGATGATTCTGGCTATCGCTAGCGTGTTTGGCGTTCCCGTGGGAATTGCGGCGGGAGTATACCTTGCCGAATTCGGGCGCCATCGTTTGGCAAAACTGGTTCGCTTTACCGCCGATGTGCTTAACGGAGTGCCTTCGATCGTCATTGGGCTGGTCGCTTACGGGCTGGTAGTGATCGAGCAAAGACACTTTTCCGCCTTCGCGGGAGGAGTCGGTCTGGCCATCATGATGATCCCGACCGTGACGCGCTCGACGGAGGAAATGCTCCTGCTGGTACCCCAAGCCGTGCGGGAAGCGGCGCTCGGGTTAGGCATTCCGCAATGGCGTACTACTGTTTCGATCATCCTGGCTACGGCCCGCTCCGGGATCATTACCGGGGTAATGCTGGCGTTCGCGCGGGTTGCCGGTGAAACGGCTCCGCTGCTTTTTACCGCCTTCGGCAACCAGTTCTGGAGCTTCAGCCCAGGCCAGCCGATTGCCGCCCTTCCTCTGCAGATTTTTACCTATGCTATTTCGCCCTTTGACGAGTGGCACCGGCAGGCTTGGGCGGGCGCCCTGGTGCTTGTCATTCTTATTGTGGGGACGACTACAGCCGTGCGCTTCCTGTTCCTCAGGAGTACGCTCGGAGGAGCCCGCTAGATGAGCACCGCCGTTGAGGTGCGCAATCTCAAAGCCTGGTTCGGCCCGACCGAGGCGCTGCACGGTATCGACATGTCCATTGCCTCGACTCACGCTACGGCCGTGATCGGGCCCTCCGGATGTGGCAAGTCCACCTTTATTCGCTGCCTCAATCGTATGCACGAAACCAATCCGGAGGCTCGGGCCGAAGGCGAAGTCAAGATCGGGGGCATGGACATTTATGGTGTGCCGGCTGTTGACGTGCGGCGGCGGGTAGGGATGGTGTTTCAGAAAGCGAATCCATTTCCCACCATGTCCATCTATGACAATGTAGCCGCCGGTCTGAAGCTGAACGGGATGCGCGATCGCCGGGTGCTCGATGAGGTTGTCGAGCACTCGCTGCAGCAGGCGGCGCTGTGGGAAGAAGTCAAGGATGTGCTCAAGAAGAAATCTGGAGCGAGCCTTTCCGGTGGTCAGCAGCAGCGCCTGTGCATTGCGCGCTCCCTGGCAGTAGATCCGGAGGTGCTGCTGATGGACGAACCGGCTTCGGCTCTCGATCCCATCTCCACCGCCAAAATCGAGGACCTGATCTTCGAGCTGAAACAGAAGCTCACCATCGTTATTGTGACTCATAATATGCAGCAGGCGTCTCGGGTGGCTGAATTCACGGGATTTTTCCTGATGGGCAGCCTGGTTGAGTTCGATCGCACAGAAAAAATCTTCACTAATCCGTCGGACAAGCGAACAGAGGATTACATTACGGGCAGGTTTGGATGACACGCATTCGCTTCCATCAGGAACTGGAGGAACTAAAGCACCGAATTCTGGCCATGGCGGGAATGGCGGAGCAAGCGGTGGACCTCGCGGTTGAAGCCTACACCGAGCGCGATTTAGGGCTTTGTCAGCGCGTGCTCACGAACGAAGCGGCCATTAACCGTGCCGAGCGCGAGGTGGACGAGTTTGCCATCGATCTGCTGGCCATGCAGCAGCCGATGGCCATCGACCTTCGCTTTATTCTCGCCGTCATCAAGATCAATGCCGATCTCGAGCGGGTAGGAGACCAGGCAGTCAACATCGTGCAACGCGTAATGAACATGATCGAACTGGCGCCGGCTGAGTTGCCGGTGGACATTCCCGCGATGGCGGCGCGGGCACGCGCCATGGTCAGGGACGCGCTGCGGGCCTTCATTGAAGGCGACCCGGAGCTCGCCCGGCACGTTCTGGTGGCCGACGACGAGATCGACCGCATGAACAAAGAAGCCTTTGCCGCCCTGTCCGCCTGCATGCAGTCTAAGCCCGATTGGGCCGCGCAGGCTCTCGACGCCCTGTCGATTGCGCGCAACCTGGAACGGGTCGCGGACCATGCTACCAACATTGCCGAGGACGTCATTTTCTGGATCCGCGGGGCTGACGTTCGCCACGGCGCAGGGCAGAGCCTGGCGGGGAGCTGACAAAGGGCATGCCGCAGGCCTTGAGCCCGACAATTTTCATTCTGGAAGATGATCCCGATATTGCAGGACTGCTGAAGCATCATCTCCAGCCTGCAGGTTATGGCGTCTCCTGGTTTCCAACGAGTGCGGGATTTCTTGACGAAATGCACGCCCGCCGGCCGGCTCTTGTGATCCTGGACATCATGGTTCCAGGCAGCAGCGGGCTGGATGTTGCTAAATCGATTCGCAGCAACTCGGCGCTGGCCGGCATTCCCCTGGTGTTTGTGACCGCCCGCACGGCAGAATCCGACCGCCTGCGGGGCTTTGAAATCGGTGCCGACGACTACATCACCAAGCCGTTCAGCCCCAAGGAAGTGGTGGCCCGGGTCAAGGCGGTCCTGCGCCGCTTCGAACCACCGCTCAAGAAAGAAATCGTGCGCGCCGGCGATCTTATGATCGACACCGCTGCCATGCGCCTGACCGTGCGCACGGAAGCAGTGGTGACCACCGCGACCGAATTCCGCCTCATTGAATTTCTTGCCTCCCATCCCGGCCGTGTCTTCACGCGCAAGAGCCTCCTCGACGCGGTTTGGCATGACACTGCCTTTGTTACCCCTCGGATTGTAGATGTGTATATTCGCCGTCTGCGAGAGAAAATAGAACGTGACCCGGAAAAACCGCGTCATATACATACCGTGCGCGGCGCCGGCTACATGTTCGAGGTTCGTAAGTGAGACAGCGGATTTTCCTGAAGCTTCTTATTCTGATCGTCGTGGTCGTAGGGGTCTCGACCGCCGCTTTGGACCTCCTCGTGCGAAGGAGCTGGGAGGGTTCGCTGTCGGCCGAGCTTGACCAGAGTCTGCGAGACAAGGCGGAAATGTTTGCCGCCGCGGCAAATCGCGATGCAGGGCGGATTCCCTTTCCCCAATTGGCGCAACAGGTCGCGGTCGCGGCCCGCGCGCGGGCTACCATCATCGATCGTTCCGGCAGAGTGCTGGCCGATTCCGAGGCGCAGGCTGGCGAGATGGAGAATCATGCCACCCGCCCGGAATTCCGCGCCGCCCTGGCCGGACGTCTGGGAACGAATACCCGCCTCAGCCGGACGCTGGGAATCGAATTTCACTATGTCGCCGTGCCCACCGACTTTGGCGCCGTGCGGCTTGCCTACCCGCTATCCTCGATCCGGGCCGAAGGGGCTAAGGCGCGCAAAGAATTGCTGCTCGCTTCGGCGGCGGCGCTTCTGGTCGGTCTCGCCCTAGCCCTGATCGGAGCCGAAAGCATAGCCCGGCGGCTGCGCAGGATAGTGGCCTTTGCCCAGGAGATTTCGCGCGGTAACCTGTCCGCCCGCCTGCCCGAATCGGGAGGAGACGAGATCGGCATGCTGGCAATGACGCTCGACAAGACTGCGCGGCAGCTAGAGACGAACTTCCGCAATTTGGAAAGCAGCCGCCAGCAGCTTGAGACCCTGCTCAACAGCATGGAGGACGCGGTGGTGGCGGTCTCGCCTAAACGCGAGGTGGCGTGGTTCAACGGTGCCATGCAGCGTCTGGCCGTGAGTTCCATTTCCGTAGGGACGCCACTCATTCGCGCCGTGCGCGACCCGGATCTGCTGCGCGTCGTCGGAGAGGTGCTAACCGGCCGGGAGGCGCAAACCGTCTCGCTTTACTCGCTCGCTCCGGGCCGCAGCTTCAGCATGACTTCCGCTCCATTGCCTAACGGAGGAGCGGTTTGCGTGCTGCGTGACAGCACGGAAATTGCACGCGTTGAGCGTACGCGACGCGACTTCATCGCCAACGTCTCCCACGAGCTGCGCACACCCCTGACCTCCCTACTGGGCTATACGGAAACATTGCTCGACGAAGTTGCGGACACAAAAACACGCGAGTTTTTGGAAATCATCCGCCGCAACGCTCAGCGCATGAGCCGCCTGACGGAGGATTTACTGATACTGGCGCGGGTAGAATCTGGCGAGTACCCGCTCGCGCAGGCTTCCGTACCCGCCCCGGAATTGCTCAAGGAAGCGCAACTTTCGTTCACCGACGTTGTCAAAAGCAGAGGGCTGACAATCACGGTGGCCGGATCACCCGATCTCGAGGTGTTTGCCGATCGGGACGCTATCCATCAGGTGTTTGCCAATCTGATTGACAACGCCTTAAAGTACGCAACCGGCACCGGAAGAATCGAGATCGGTGCCCGTGAAAGACTCCGCAACGTCGAGTTTTACGTACGCGATTTCGGTCCGGGAATTGCCTCCGAGCATCTGACGCGCCTGTTTGAACGTTTTTACCGCGTGGACAAGGCGCGATCGCGCGAGGCGGGAGGTACCGGGCTGGGGCTGGCGATTGTGAAACATATCGTTCTCAATCACGGAGGGGAGACGGGAGTAACCAGCGAGCTTGGCCATGGCTCGGTCTTTTGGTTCAGGCTGCCGGTTTCAGAAGTCAAGGCGGAGGCAGGGCCGGAAACCGCCATCCACGAAACGCGCACTTAGTCCATTGGCTACGCTTGACCCCCAGCCAAAATTGGATGTCTGTGTATGAGCCTATCGCCAGTGCTTAACCCGCGGCCAGAGGTCTTTCAGCGATGAAAATTTCTTACCCCGGCAGATGAAAACATCAATATTCTTTTCCAGGGCGTACGGATTGTCGGCCGAGGTTCCCACGTACTCCACTTGGGTCCACAGCCGCTCGAGTGTTTCCCGGGTGTCGTCGAGAACTATCAGGCAATCACCCGAGTAGTTGCCGGGACCCCAAAGATACCATGTCTGGTGCCCGCTTAGCGCCCGGGGCATACCGTAGCGCCGACCGAAAAAGTCGATTGCTCCTGCTTGACCGTAGTCTTGAGCGAAGATGCCGCAGTCGCTGCGCTCGTCGGGTTTGAGTTGGTTCCAGGCAAGGGCGGTTTCGGCGACAATTTCTTCCCAGCCGAACTGGTCGGAATACCACTGCGGCAGCACCGCCCGTGTGTGCGAATGCTCCATGACCGGCAGCTTCATCGGCAGGTATCTCATATAGGCGATGAAGGAGTCTGGTGACAAGATTGGCGCTGCCACTGGAGCGAGGTACAGGCCGCTGGTCACCAGGATAGCGATGATCGTTGCTTTCAGTCGTCTTCGGCCGGCACTCCCGAGGAAGTGTTCGATCCTGACCGCGCCGGCTGCGAGCAGCATGGGGTAGACGGGAGAAAGATAGTAGTTCTTGCCATGCAGTAAAAAAAAGACACCATAACAAACCACATAGCTCCAGCCGAGAACGCGGTAGCGTCGGAGCGGCGCCCACAGGAATAGGGCAATCAGACCGGCGATCCAGATCGGAGCGGTCAGCGGGTGAACGAGCAGCGTTTGTTGGAGAAAATACTGCCCGGCGGGAAGTATTACGTCTCGCCCTTCGGCACGGATGTTGTGCATCAGCTGCAGGAAAGGCCAGCGGCGGTGGGTGTTCCAGAGGAAATTGGGAAGAAAAATGAGGAACGCCGCCAGAGCCCCGAGCCAGACCCATTGAGTGCGCAACACCCGGCGCTCGTCGGTGAGGATTACGCCAACGACAATAGCCAACCCAAACAGCGCGATCGAGTACTTCTCCTCCAGCCCAAGGCCGGCGATCACGCCCGCCCACAGCCAGTAACGCGGGTCAGCGCGCTTTATGGCCAGAATCACCGAATACGCGCAGCCCATCCACAAGTTCGGCTCCAGGCAATTGGTTCCAAGAAGACTGCCATTGGAAAGGTACTGCGGGGCGATTGCTATGGTGACGGCACTGAGGACGAGCGCAAAACGCCTGCCCCCAAATTCGCGGGCAATGAGGGCAGTCTGCACCACCAGAAAAGAAGATGCCAGAGCCGGAACGAACCGAATGCTGCGCAGGGAATCGCCTAGGAGCGCGCGGCAGATGTGGATCAGGAAAGGAATCAGCGGCGGCTGGTCAACATATCCCCAGGCCAGGTGCTCGCCGCAGGACATATAGTCAAATTCGTCGCGAAAATAGCCGTAGCCCTTATTGAAATAGATGTGAAAGAGAAATTTTACAGTGGCAATGGCCACTACGATAGCCATGCCGCTGGCTCGCAGGCGCAAGTCGTTGTCCTCTCGGAGTTCAATCGTGCGAGCACTGGTTACAATCTGCGATTCCATCGAGCAGTTCCGACATTGTATCGGACGCCGCCTGCAAAAATCGCGACCAGGCGCAGGATGTAATTTCTTTGGCGCTTCAGGTGCGATTCTGTCTGCTACTATCACGACCTTATCCACGCGTCGCCGGGTGGCCGTGAAGCCGATCAGGTAACGGGAACCATGAGC
Organism: Acidobacteriota bacterium; assembly: GCA_019241535.1. GTDB lineage: Bacteria > Acidobacteriota > Terriglobia > Terriglobales > Acidobacteriaceae > Gp1-AA145. The sequence continues at coordinate 24,216 of JAFAWX010000050.1, forward strand.
TTCGAAGAGGTCGAAGTGATCGAAGATGCGCCGATAGCTGGGAGCGACTGCGTGCTGTGCTTCATCAACAACCACGATCGAAAACTCATGCGGCTGAAGCCGTGACAAGCATGCGCCGTCGCGGGACAGGGTTCGAACCGAAGCATTGACAACCTGCCGGTACCCGTCGGTAATGAACTCGGCCGGCTATGTAAGCGTCTTTAATTGTTGTTAACGCTTCGCTCTAGTACGGGCGGAGACTCGAGGTGGTGAGAGTCTGCGTGTTGCTCATGGCCTAGGAACTACTTTATGGAAATCAGCAACTGCCGAGCCGCCCGGTGTGGCAACGCAGGGTTCTGATTGCTGCAGCTCGGAGATGGCCTTGCCATCATCTCGCCCGTCCGGCGAGCATTAGTAGGCTTACCCCTGTCCGCCGCGTGTTGGGGGCCAGCCGCTTGATGGCCGAGGGGGGACCACAGCACTGAAATCCGGATCCTTCCGCTGAGCTTGGATAGAGGCCTGCCGAAGGCCACCCCAGAGCGCGCGAGGCCTGCTGCATAACAAATCTCGGGCTCTTGTAACCTTTGTCGGGTTTTCGAATCACACTCTGGTTAGCCTTTCTTCGGAAACAGTGTATGGAACGCCGCATCGACAGCCGGGGATTCAGACTTATGAATCGGCGTGAACTGCTGAAATTCACGCCGCTCCTCGCATTTGGGGCATTGGCTGTTCCGAAACTCCAGAAGCCGTTCTTGAAAGCAGGTCTGGGATTGAGCGACTGGGTTTCAGCCAAGCTTTACCGCTCCCATCATCTTGCGACCACGTTTTCGGACTCTGAACTAACTCCGCTCGATAAGTTCCCGGTCAACGACTACGACGTTGACGATCCGGATCTCGATCTCGATAGTTGGACGCTTGCCGTCGGAGGTGCAGTCGAGAGGCCCGGAGAGTACAGGCTGGGCGACATTCAAGCCCTTCCGCTGTACCGGCAGAACACGCGCCACGTTTGTGTGGAGGGTTGGGACGTGATCGGGCGCTTTGGCGGGGCGCGCCTCTCTGACTTCCTGAAAACTGTCGGTGCGCAGCCGGGGGCACGTTTTGTCACGGTCGAATGTGCTGATGACTATTACGAGTCCCTTGACATGGCCACAGCACTACATCCCCAGACTCTGCTTTGCTACGAAATGTACGATCGGCCGCTGACGCGCGAACACGGGGCGCCTTTGCGTCTACAAATTCCCACCAAAATTGGATACAAGCAGGCCAAATACCTGACCAAGTTGAAACTCACACATGTGCTCGAGCGGGTTGGTTACTGGGAAGATCAGGGTTACTCGAAGTTTTACGGGCTCTAGGAGGGCGGTGTCGGCATGTCGGCGAAGGAAGTCACGATCGAGAACAGAAAAACCGGCGAGATTACCGACGCTGTCTATGAGCACCCTCTGATCATTCGCTACTGCCACTGGCTCAATGCGGTGGCATTGTTCGTTCTCGCCGGAAGCGGCCTCCAAATCTTTCGCGCCTTTCCGAGCTTCGGAGCGAAAATCCCGCAGAAGGTGCTCATCAATTGGCCGCCCTCGCTTGCAATCGGGGGCTGGCTCGGAGGCGCTCTCCAGTGGCATCTCACCTTTGCCTGGATCTACATCGGCACGGGCCTTCTCTACCTTGCCTACCAGGTTTTAAGCGGAAACTATAAACAGGTGCTGTTTGTGAGCCGCGATCTCCCGGGAGTTTGGCCCATGGTGCGCCACTACTTCCTCTTCGGTCCTAGGCCAGCGCCCCGGGAAGCCTATAACGCCTTGCAGAAGCATGCCTATACGTCGGTCTTCGTCTTAGGCGTACTATCGGTCGGGACGGGTTTTGTCTTGTGGAAGCCGGTTCAGTTTTCCTGGCTGGCGTGGATGATGGGCGGTTTTCACTGGGCGCGGCTCTGGCATTTCCTTATCTTGTGGGCGATGGTGGCTTTCGTGTTCGGCCATCTGGTGATGGTGGTTGTGCACGGGTGGAATAACTTTGTCTCAATGTTGACGGGATGGAAGAAGGATCCGGAATACATTCGGAGGTAGCAGGCCTTCCCGAGAGTAGTGGTCCTGCCGTTTACGGTGAGGAGGTAGGTGGTGACCCGGCTGGAGGAGGCGCATCAAATCGAGGAGGAACGCCTCATCCAGCGCGTGAGGGACGGCGAGAGTGAGATTTTTTATGAGCTGGTCCGTCCTCACGAACGCCGTATCTATGCCGCGGCTTTTGCCATCCTCCGCAACCAGGCCGATGCCGAGGATGCGGCTCAGGAAGCCGTATTCAAGGCCTTCAAACACATCCGCCAGTTCCGCCGTGAAGCGAAGTTCAGTACCTGGCTTATTCAAATCGTGGTGAATGAGGCACGCATGCGGAGAAGAAAAGACCGCGCCGAGCTTATGGAGGCGATCGACAAGCATGGAGAAGACGACCGTTACACGCCTCGCGATTTTGCCGACTGGCGCGAAATTCCTTCGGACGTTCTCGAACGGCGGGAAGTACGGGAGAAGCTGGCGCAAGCACTGGCTTCGCTCGGGCCGATCTACCGGGAAGTCTTCGTGTTGCGCGACATGGAACAATTGAGTATCGAGGAGACGGCGAAGGCGCTGGAAATTTCTTCGTCTGCGGTGAAGACGCGGCTGCTTCGGGCGCGGCTAATGCTGCGCGACCTGCTCGCGCCCGGACTGGGGGCACCGTGGAGCAGCCGGTTGTCTTTTTCACAGGGGACAAAGCCATGGTAGTCAGCTGCGAGCAGGTATGGCAGGAAGTGTCAAATTATCTCGATGCCGAGGTCGAGCCGGAGCTGCGCGCCGCCATCGATCAGCATGTGCGCGGCTGCAGGTGCTGCGCTGCGGTGATGGACGGCGTCCGTAACGTTATGCAACTCTACGCTGACGAACGCATGCTCGAGCTGCCGCTCGGATTCAGCCGCCGTCTGCACCGCCGATTGGAAGGCGAGTTGGGGGGTACGAGAAGAAGCTTTTTCGGCTGGATGGCTGCCGCTGCCGTCTCCGTCCTGGCCGCAGGGGCCTTCGAAGCGGCGCGCTCGTCCGTCTTTAGCCGCCCTGGTCTGCGTTCACAACACGCTCGAGCTTCGGGCCACGTGCCTCCTGACATGCTGGTCGTAGTAGCCGAGAATGGAAAGACCTTTCATGTCAGTGGCTGCCGGTTCATTCACGACCAAAGGAGCTTGCGCACGATTCCCGCCCGCGAGGCAATCGAGGAAGGATACGTTCCCTGCGTGCGTTGCATGAAGAAATATCTTGAATCTGGCGCACGCCTGGGCGCCGTCGATCCCGCTCCGCCCGACCTCGCCCGCTCCTGATCTGACGGTACTAGGGCTGCCCCACCGGTAGTTTACTAGTTCTCTTTCCATGAATAGGGTGCAATCAGCTCTCTCCTCCGTCCTCAAGCCTCGCGGCGCAGGTCAGGCGGTTAACCGGGGTCCCATGGCGCTCGTGTGCCGGTAGTTCGATGAACCAGGCCTCGTACTCGATTTCTTCGTTCAGGATTCCGCGATGCCACGTCCTAGGTACGCACTGCCGCAATCCACGTACATCGCGCCTTTCTCGATCATGGTCAAAGGGCGGGCGAAGCATTCTTCGGCGGACGGCTTGAGGACTGTTTTTCCGGAGATTAAAGAGAGGCAGCGAATTTAGTCCCCGGAAAACATCATCTCGACAACGGTGCAGTCGTCGCTAAGCGGGGTGCTGCCGCAAAACTGGGAGACGGCTTTGAAGATCTCCTGCAGACTTCCTTGCTTCGCGGCAGCTTCGAGCCGTTCGTTGTCGAAGAACTCGCCTTCCGCGTTTTCCGCCTCCGTGACCCCGTCGGTAACCAGCACCAGGCGATCTCCGGGGTGGAGGCTGTAGCGATCGCTCGCGTAGGTGGCATGGGGCAGAAGGCCCACCGGCAGGTTGCCGTGCGAGGGACGAATCACTTCCCTGCCACAGATCAGCAGGGGAGGAACGTGCCCGCAATTAACGTACTCCAGGTCGCCATCGCGCCTGAGCCGGGCGATGATTACAGTCGCGTACTTCTCGCCGATATGTTTGCTGGTCAGATAGCGGTTGGCCGCAGCAACAATGTCGGTCAGGGGCGTATGGGCCACCAGTTGCGAATAGATCATTCCCTGCAAGGTGGAAGCGAGCAGGGCCGCCGACACCCCCTTGCCGGCCACATCGGCCAGAACCACGGCCAGGCCGTCGTCGGTGTTGATGGCGTCGTAAAAATCTCCCCCGATCTCTTTGCAGGAAAGATTTTTTCCGTCCACTCGGGCAAACGGCACCTCGGGAATGGTGACTGCCATGAGCCGCTGCTGAATGGAGGCCGCGATCGCAAGTTCCTGCTGATAGCGACGTGCTTCTTCTTCGGCCTGCACCAGCCGGGCATTCTCAATCAGGGAGGCGGCTTCGGTGGCAACCACGTGGAGAATGTCTCCGCTCACTTTAGAAATGTCACGGGAAGCAAAACGCGAATCTACATAAAGCGCTCCCATGGCCTCGCCCGCGGTGCTTTCCCCCGTTGCCCGTCCGCGCGTCTGAACCTGCAGCTTGCGCAGGGGAATGCAGATGACGGTGCGCAGATCGTAGGCTACGATGCTCTGCCTACCGGAGATATCGAGCGATCGGCTTGTGTCAGTCAATACAAATTCGGAGTTGGAACGTAGGGCATCTTCCAGTATGGAATGGGAGATGGTCTTGTCATCGAGCAGCAGTTCTCCCCTGGCATTTCGACCTGCCGCGAGGCGCAGCTGGCCGTCCTCTGTCTTTAGAAAGACGTAGCCCCGCTCGGCCCCCGTCAGCTTCAAGGTGACGTCGAGCAGGGTCACCAGAATTTCATCCAGCACGCCGGTGGTATTCAGCTTGCGCGCCGCCTCGAGAAATATAGTGAGTTTTTCAAGGTCGGTGACCTCGTTTGAGATCTGGATCCCGGAGATCTGGCTGAGGAAGTCCCGAGCCGTGTTGGTGGTCACGTGCTGAGGATGAAATACGGCGTAGATGCTGTCGCGAGCGCCAAATTCCAGGCGGTCGTTCCGTTCGAGCGCCCTGCGCTGCACGCGCTCTCCGTTGACAAACGTACCGTGCTTACTTCCCTGGTCCTCGACAAAAAACTTGCCGTTTTCGGAAACGATTAGGGCGTGATCGCGCGAGACCCGGGGATCGGCGATCGCCAGGTCCTTTTCCATTTTGCGCCCGATGGTAAACGGGGTATGGTCAAGATATAGGGTGCGTTGTTCGCTGGCCTGCACGAAGATCAAGCTGGGGAAAACACCGGAACCCGAGCCGGCAATGGGTGTGATCACGCTGGATCCAGCCATGTCTATGCTCTTGTCCATCCTTCGGCGGGTCGAGCCTTATCTCCGCCCCGCGGCCGTAGCGATGATTCCACGGTGGTGAATAAAAGGCATAAATCGGAGAAGGCCATAAACCGTTCTTAGCTCACCCGCCCATATTCAGAGTGAAAGCCTCATCAATGGTATTACAAATCGGCAAAAATGTGCCTGGTTCATACCAGCCTCGGCAGGCGCCCGGCGAACTCATTCCTCGGTGCCGGAACGGCCCGCAATTGGGCCGTTTGTCACGCAGCGGAAGGCCAAAAAAAGCGCCTTCTGGTTTGGAAGGCGCGAGACGAGGGTTCAGGACCGCTTAACTTACTTTTCTTTGTGGTTCTACGCGTTCTGCGGAACGATCCGCGGCCGGGCTGCTGGCGCAGGTCGTGCAGGCACGGGTGATATCGTGGCGACGTTGGCGCAGCCGCTGTTCAAATGTGAGCCAGCGTGAGCCGATACCGGTTCCACTGGACTGAATGGTTACCTCATTCGCCGTCGCGGGAATGATGCGCGAGTTTATTTCCGCACGCTCGCTCGGGCTTAGTTCCTGACCGATCGATCCCGGTTCGGGGGGAAATTCATCCGGCGTCGGAGTGATGTCGCGATCCGAGCCTTTGCGATGCTGCACTGGTCCGGAATGCCAGGCCGCGTCATATTGTTTTTCGTAATTCCCCCATGTCTCCTCCGATTCGAGATCGGATTCGTTGTAACGGGGGAGACTTTCAATCTGTTGTTTATCTAAGTTGATGGCAAAATGGTTTTCGTGCTTAGCCGAGCTATGCAGCCGATGAGCCGGCACCAGGAACTTCTTGCTGGAAAACCAGCCTCCAGTATCGACTACGACATAGCGAATGGCTCCGCTGGAGTGGTCAAAGACCACATCGTCGATGGTGCCCAGTTTGTCGTCGTCGCGGCCGTATACGTTTGAACCTCGAATGTCGTCCGCCGTACCCAGATCGTCGAAGCGAAACTCTCGCAACAGGCCGTAATGTGCCATAAATCCTCCAGGCAGGAACTTAGATTGCAAGTTCCTTTTCGGTTTGCGTTCCAAAACTAAGATGCGCCAAGCCGCGCCGAGGAGCGCATGTGGACTACAAGTTGATGGATTGAATACGTCCAGGGAGGCTGCGGAAAACATTCGTCTATAATCGGGTTCTGGCGCTTTCCTGAACACAAATGCATTTCCATCTCTTCCCTGCTTTCTTTATCGGCGGCGAGATCGTCGACTTGGTGCGTGAAACCGGCGTGGTTGCTCAGGCCGTGCTGTTGCTTCTCCTGGTCTTCAGCTTGATTTCCTGGGCCATTATTCTTTCCAAATGGAGCCTGCTCGGGCGCGCTCGCGGGCAGAGCGGCCGGTTTCTACGGGCGTTCCGCCGGGCGCAACGGCTGCAGGATATTCACGCCGTCAGCGATCAATTTCGCCCCAGTCCGCTCGTGGGAGTGTTTCGTTCGGGATTCCGGGAATTCGAGCGGCAGGTGGGCTCATCGGGAATGCTGAGGAACCCACTGGCGGTGCAGCGGGCAATGCAGATCGCCTCTTCGGAGGAGATGACGCGCTTCGAGCGCAACCTGCCCTGGCTGGCGATTACCGGCGCTGTGACCCCGTTCGTCGGTTTATTCGGAACCGTCTGGGGAATCATTGATGCCTTTCACGGCCTCGGTACCACCGGCGCCGCTACCCTGCGGGCCGTGGCCCCGGGCATCTCGGAGGCTCTGATTACGACCGCCGCCGGCCTGGCGGCCGCCATCCCTGCCGTGATCGCCTATAACCTGATTGGCGGCTCTATTCGCGACTTCGCTGCGCGCTGCGACGATTTCTCGCTCGAGATGCTGAATGCGGTCGAGCGCCAGCCTGCGATGTCGCGGCTCGCGGAGGAGGTTCGGCGGTAATGGCCTTCACCGCTCCCAGCGGCCGCACCCAAGTCTCTCTCGCCGACATCAATATTACCCCTCTGGTCGATGTGGTTCTTGTGCTACTCATCATCTTTATGGTTACAGCACCGGTGTTGCAGTCGGGCATCGAAGTCGCAGTGCCCAAGACGCGAACCGTGAAGGAGATTACGGAAGAAAGGCTGGTGGTCACGATCGATAAGCAGCAGCGCGTGTTTCTGGGCAGCGATCCCATCAATATCAACGAGATCGCGAGCAAACTGCGCCAGAAGGTGCGCGACCCCCGCCATCAGGCAATTTTTCTGCGCGCCGATGAGGATGTCCCCTTCGGCGCCTTTGCCACGGTGATGGATGCGGTCAAGCAGTCGGGCATCAGCAACGTAAGCATCGTCACCCAGCCGCTGGAATCACATGGACAGCGGTGAAATTTTCTTCGAGCACGAGCGCTGGGGACGCAACCTGGCGTGGTCGGCTGCCCTGCATGTGGGGTTTAGCCTGGCCGTTGCCGTTTATGCCTGGCTTGGTGGAGCACCCCATGGCTCAAATTGGGGGGCCGGCGGAGGCGGAAGCGCCATGGGGGTGACCCTGGTAAGCAATATTCCCTTGCCCGCAAATCCGGTCGAGACCAAGAACGTCCTGGCGACCGAATCCAAGGGATTATCGCAATCGAAGCCTGAGACCCGCGTTGAGGAGCCCGAGGCCATTCCCATCCCGCAGAAGAGTGCTCCCAAGAAACCCGCCCCTCAGCCAACCGCCAGTGAGCGCAAGCCACGGCCCCAACCTGTCGAAGAGGCCAACAATGTGGTTCCTTTTGGAGAGGGCGGTCCGGTCAGCGGTCCTTATGCGATGTTCAGCACGGCCGGGACGAAGGGTGGTTTCTCATTTACCGGAGGTGGCGGGGACTTCGGGTCACGCTACGCCTGGTACGTGCGGGTCGTTAACCAGAAGGTCTCGGAAAACTGGCTGAAATATGAAATCGATCCCCGAATTCGTGACGCCAACCGCGTGTATCTCACCTTCGACATCGATCGCAGCGGGCGACCTCAGCACGTTGCCGTAGAGCAATCGAGCGGGGTGCCGTCGCTCGACCAGTCGGCCATGCGAGCCCTGGAGCGGATCGATACCTTTGGCCCCCTTCCGCCGGATTATCCCGGAAGCCGGGTCAGCGTGGAGTTCTGGTTCGATTACAAACGATAAACCACCCCGGAATCAAATTCCTACACAGGAGAGTTTCTTGAACCTGGTGTTTCGTCGTAATACGATTCGTTCTATTCACCCTATGATTCGTTTTTCCCGACTTTACTTTCATCCCGCTTCCCTCCTCGGAGCGCTGCTGTTTCTGAGCGCATTGCCTGGCTTGGCGCAGGACTGGATCAAGACCGGTACCGGCCTGGGTGTTGAAAGAGTACGCATCGCGGTGCCCGAATTCAAGGCGGCGAATGCTGACCCCAGGAATGGTGAGCTCCTGAAAACATTCAACGACACCCTGTGGAACGATCTGGCGAACGCCGGCATCTTCGACCTGGTCTCAAAAAGTTTTTATCCGCTCGGCCAGGTCGGCTCGCCTTCGGACGTAAAGTTTGAAACCTGGAATGCGCCGCCGCCCAACGCCGCCATGCTTGCCTTCGGAAATCTCGGCGCAGCCGCGAACAATGTGACCGTCCAAGGCTGGCTGGACGACGTGAAGAACGTCAGCTCCCCGCAGGTCCTCGCCAAACAATACAGCGACAGCGCCACCACGCAGGCGGCACGGACCATTGCTCATAAATTTGCCGATGAGATCATCTTTCGCCTGGGTGGCGGCATTAACGGCATTGCCGAAACCCAGATCTTTTATGTCAGCGCCCGCGGTGGCCGCAAAGAAATCTGGGCGATGGACTATGACGGAGCCAGTCAGCACCCGGTAACCACCCTGGGAACCATCTCTTTGTCTCCTCACATCTCCCCCGATGGCTCGCGCCTGGCTTTCAGCTCCTTTACCGGATCGGGGTGGGAAATTCGCATGTTTTCCTTCGACTTAAATCGCCTGGTCTCTTTCCCGCGCTTCGGAGCCAGCAACCTTTCCCCTTCCTGGGCCCCGGACGGCTCCCGGCTGGCGCTCTCATCCTCGCGCTCCGGCGATCCGGAAATCTACATTGTCGACCAGTCGGGTGCCAACCTGCGGCGAATTACAAATTCCCGCGGTCCGGATGTTTCGCCTGTGTGGAACCGGAAGACCGCATCGGAAATCGCCTGGGTCAGTGGGCGCAGCGGGCTGCCACAGATTTACATCATGGGCAGCGACGGCACGAACGTTCAGGCTATGACCGATCAGGGCTACGCGGTTTCCCCAGCCTGGTCCCCCAACGGGCAATTCCTGGTGTTTTCCTGGATGCGTCACTACGGGCCCGGGGCTCCGGGAGCACAGGACATCTACATCATGGACGTGGCCAGCAAACAATGGGTGCAGCTCACGCACGACGGCGGGCGCAACGATTTCCCTTCGTGGGCACCCGATAACCGGCACATCGTTTTCCAGTCGAACCGATCGGGATCCTTGCAGATCTGGAGCATGCTGGCCGACGGCAGCAATCAGAAACAGCTGACTACATCGGGCAGCAATTCCGAGCCCGACTGGAGCTGGAAATAGATTTCTCGTTTGAGGTTGTTGTGGGTTCCGGATACCTCTGGGGAGGAGCAAGAGTCCCGACCAGAATGAACCGCGTGTCTGCGGACGCGCAAACGATGGGAGGAGGAAATTGAAGCAGCTAAAACTGAGATGTTTCGCCCTTGTATTCGCGCTGGGTGCGATTCTCGTCCTCGGCGCGTGCCACAAAAAGACGCCACCACCGCCACCGCCGCCGCCGCCAGCTGCAAGCGCACCGACGGCCTCTCTCACGGCGAATCCCGAGACCATTGATCGGGGCCAGTCTTCGACTCTGACCTGGCAGACGGCAAATGCCACCGACGTCAGCATTGAGGGCGTAGGGGCGGTCCAGGCCAGCGGCTCGCAGTCGGTCACCCCGACCGAGTCGACAACCTATACCCTTAGCGCTCATGGTCCGGGCGGAACCCAGAGCGCGACGGCGCGCGTCACGGTAAACGCACCGCCTCCCCCGACACCGACGCCGCAGACCAACCTGACCGAAGAGCAGATGTTCGCGCAAAATGTCAAAGACATCTACTTTGATTATGATAAGGCCGACATCCGCCCCGATCAGCAGGCTTCTCTGCAGGCGGACGCAGCTTTCCTGCAGCAGCATCCGACCATGCCCTTGACCATCGAGGGACACTGTGATGAAAGGGGCTCGACGGAATACAACCTCGCACTGGGCGACAACCGCGCCAGCGCGGTGAAGAATGCTTTGGCGGCGGCAGGGGTTTCCGGCGACCGCATGAAGACGGTGAGCTACGGCAAAGAAAAGCCGTTCTGCACCGAGTCGACGGAAGCCTGCTGGCAGCAGAACCGGCGCGGGCATTTCGTCTATTCTAAGTAACCGACCTCCTCAAGGCGAGGCGTCCGACGGTTCATCAGAGAGGCGGCAGGGTCTGCCGCCTCTTTTCTCCGCAGCCCGCTTCCGGGTGCATCCTCGTCCGGCGTCTGCCTATTTAGCCCCGCCAAAAGGGACGCGGTTTTCCAATATTCGGAGGGTTTTTCCACTTTGGCGCCCAATCAGCAGCACAGTAAAATTAAGGCAAGCGCATGCCGGAATTTGTTCACCTTCATCTCCACACCGACTACTCCATGCTCGACGGTGCTTGCGATCTGGAGAAGCTCTGTCAGCGCGTAAAAGAGCTGGGCATGCCGGCCGTGGCTATGACCGACCACGGCAATATTTTTGGCGCCGTGCACTTTGTGAACGCCGCAAAGGCTGCCGGCATCAAGCCGATCATCGGATGTGAGCTTTATGTCTGCAAGAAGCCGGATCACCGCATCGAGCGCATGCCTGCGGACGGCGACACGTATAACCATTTGTTGGTGCTCGCTGAAAACGAGGAAGGTTACCGCAATCTGGTAAAAATCACCTCCGAAGCTTCTCTCCACGGCGTCTATTACAAGCCCCGAGTCAGCAAGCGCTTTTTGTCCGAGCATGCGCGCGGATTGATTGCCCTTTCCGGATGCCTGAAGGGCGAGGTCGCCGAATGCCTGACTGAGCCCAACTACTCGGCCGCCCGCCGGGCGGCGGCTGAGTATGCGGACATTTTCGGGCCGCAAAATTTCTTTCTCGAGATTCAGGACCAGGGCTTGGAGATGGAGCAACGCATCCACGCCGATCTGTTCCGCCTGGAGAAGGATCTTGGCCTGCCTGTGGTTGCAACCAACGACAGCCATTATCTGACCGCCGACGACGCCTACGCCCAAGACGTCATGGTCTGTATCCAGACTGGCAAGAGCATTCAGGATCCGAACCGCATGAAGTTTCCCGGTTCTGGGTTTTATGTCAAGAGTGGCGGGGAAATGTACCAGGTATTCAAGGACGATCCCCGCGTGCTGTCGCGGACCATGGAGATCGCCGACCGCTGCCACGTGCATCTTGAGAAAATTAGTAATCCCTTTCCCCATTTCGATGTCCCCGGCTCTTACACCCTGGACACCTATCTGGAGCACATTACCCGGCAGGGGTTTGCGCGCCGCCTGGAGACGATTCGGCCGGCCGCATCGGCCGGCGCCCTGAAGCACGCAATCGCCGAGTATGAGCAGCGGTTGCGACAGGAAATAGCCATCATCCAACAAATGAAGTTTTCCGGTTATTTCCTTATTGTTTGGGACTTTATTCGCTACGCCAAGGAGCACGATATTCCCGTCGGCCCGGGCCGCGGCTCGGCCGCCGGTTCTCTGGTTTCCTACGCTCTCGGTATCACCGATATCGACCCCCTCGAGCATGAACTGCTCTTCGAACGCTTCCTCAATCCGGAACGCATTTCCATGCCTGACATCGACATCGATTTCTGCATGAACCGGCGGGGGGAGGTGATTGATTACGTCACTCGCAAATACGGACGCGAAAACGTTGCCCAGATCATTACCTTCGGCACCATGCAGGCCAAGGCGGCGATCAAGGACGTGGGGCGGGCCATGGACATCCCTTACAGCGACGTCGACCGCATCGCCAAGATGGTGCCCGCCACGCTCAACATCAAGCTGGAGACGGCGGTGAAGGAATCGCCGGCGCTCGCGCAGGCGTACGAAAGCGACCGGCAGGTACGACAGCTGATTGACATTGCCAAGAAACTGGAGGGACTGGTTCGAAACGCAGGCATGCATGCGGCCGGGGTGGTGATCTCGCCCCGGCCCTTGAACGAACTCGTTCCCCTGCACAAAACCAAGAACAACGAAATCGTCACCGCGTTCGACATGGTGGCCATCGAGAAAATGGGTCTACTCAAGATGGATTTTCTCGGGCTGACCGCGCTCACCATTCTCGACGACACCCTCAAGCTGATACGACAGACACGAAACGAGCGGGTAGAACTGAACGC
>JAFAWX010000380.1 GCA_019241535.1 Acidobacteriota bacterium
CAGATTGAGCAGGAACGCGCGCGATTCGCAGCGATCTTCGCTTCGTCCGCTGATGCCATGGTCACGATCGATCTCAACGGCGTCATTACCAGCTGGAATATGGGCGCGGAACGCATCTATGGTTATGGCGCGGAAAATGTCGTCGGCAAGCGGTTCGCCATTGTCGCACCTGCGGACCGGTTCCAGGAAACGGGGAAGATTTTGGAGCGCATCAGGCAGGGTGAGCGCATCGAGGATTACGAAACTATTCACGTGCGGGCCGACGGCATGCCGGTGCATCTTTCTTTATGCGTGTCTCCTATCCAAGATCCCAAGGGAGAAATCCTGGAGGCAACCGTCATTGGGCGGGACCTTACCGAAAACAAGCCGGCACAGGAAGCATTACGCCAAAGCGAACAACGCCTGCAGGGAATCATTGATTCGGCATTGGACGCCATAATCACGGTCGATGCGGATCATCGCATCGTGGTTTTTAACAAGGCGGCGGAACAGATCTTCCGCTGCTCGGCAACCAGCGCCCTAGGCCAGAAAATCGAGAGTTTCATTCCCGAACAATCTCGCGAGAAGTTTCACCACTACATTGATGAATTCGCCTTGACCGAGGAGTCCGGGCGGTTACTCGATTCGCCCGGCGCCCTGGATGGGCTGCGCCAGGACGGGGAAGAGTTTCCGGCCGAGGCGGCCATTTCGCAGATGGATGCGGGTGGGGAAAAGCTTTTCACGATCATCCTTCGTGACATTGGCTCACGTCTGCGGATGGAAAGCGAACTCCGCCAGGCGCAAAAGATGGAAGCCGTGGGTCAGTTGGCCGGGGGGGTGGCCCACGAATTCAATAACTTTCTGGGTGTCATCCTTGGCTACAGTGAGCTGCTGGCCGAAGGCGCGCGTGAAGACGAGCGCCTGAAGCGCTATGTGGGTGAGATCCGGACGGCTACCCAGCATGCGGCCTCGCTGACCAGGCAGTTGCTGGCCTTCGGCCGAAAGCAAGTGGTCGAACCTCGGGTGCTCGACCTGAACCAGGCGATCTGGGAAGGCCATAAGCTTCTGCGCCGTTTAGTGCCGGCGAATATAGACGTCGTCCCAGTGCTTGCGCCAAAACTGGGTCGCGTAAAGCTTGACATGGGGCAGATTCAGCAGATTCTCATCAACCTGGTGGTGAACGCCCGTGACGCAATGCCCCAGGGCGGGAAGGTAATCATTGAGACGACCGATGTAGAACTGGACGAGGCTTTCACCAGCCAGCATATCGGTCTTGCGCCGGGCAGTTATGTGATGCTGTCGGTCAGCGACACCGGCACTGGCATCGAGCCCGAGGTACGCTCGCACATTTTCGAGCCCTTCTACACCACAAAACAACAAGGGAAAGGAACTGGACTCGGTCTTTCAACAATCTATGGCATCGTAAAGCAGAGTGGAGGCCTAATCACGGTTGAAAGCGCGCCTGGCAAAGGTGCAACTTTTCGCATCTACCTACCGAGACTTGTCGAGCGAACCGAAGACGTTAAACCGGCCCGGCTTGAGCAGCGCGAGCAGCCCGGGATCTCCACTGTTTTGGTCGTAGAGGACGACGCTGCGTTGCGACGACTGCTTACGGTTTCCCTCGAGAGACGGAATTACCGGGTTCTCGCCGCCAAAGATGGCGCAGAAGCGCTCGAGACATTTCGCCAGCACGCCGCCGACATCCACTTGATCATCACCGACCTGATCATGCCGCGCGTCGACGGGCTACGTCTCCGGGAAAGGATCGTCGCCATAAGACCCGATGTTAAGTTTCTCTTTATGTCAGGTTATTCCGAGGAGATCGTGAGAGAAAGCCAGAGATCCCTGGCTGGCTGCGGGTTCCTCGAAAAGCCATTTCTTCCGGACGATCTGGAAGAAAAGGTCCGCGAGCTGCTGTCGGCAAATGCGGCCGCATGAGAAATTGGATTCTCCAGCCGTAACCACCCTCGGGGAACTTACCAACATCCTGGCATTCACGGCAGATCAGCGGCATTTCGTAAACTAGCGAAGAGACTGTGAACCGCCGGTGAGGCGTGAAACGTTCCTGCGGCGAAAGGGGAAACAACGACTGCTATTTTGCGAAATCTTCATCGAAGATTGTTGTCAGCGTTTACTCGACCGCAATCCCTAGATGATGTCTCGAACAAGACGCCTCAATTGTTCGGCAATGCGGTGCCGGATCAGGGTGTGCCTTAATGCCGGGGATGGTTCCATCAAGAGCTCCCCTTCATCGAGTTCATACGAGATTCCCTCTCGTTCCGGCAACTTCTGAAAATCTTCGTATGTCAGTTTTGTTGTTGTGCCCATGGTGGCTCCGCTTCAATCTGCCAGCAACCCTCGGGGACTCTCAAACAACTTTCATTACATCATGGCTACGGGGAAAATGTGTCGGCTCTAGTTTCAAATTGTAGCTGCACCCTCGGGACAGAAAAATTACTAGAAGGAGCAAGGTCTGTGATTTCGGCAATTTACAAAGCTACGACGGGCTAGCATTAATAGCGTTCGGGACCTTTGTCTCGTTCGTCCGGGCGAGAACTCATCAGTGATTCATTCTCGCCAGTTCCTCCTGAAACAGCAAGGAAGGGAATCCGCATTTCAAGTTCTAGCCGCAAAGGAAACGCCTCATCGCTTTGCCAGCAGGAATCTTAGTAACGAGAGTGGCTTCCAGGCACGGCAGCGCGGGAAGACAATTGCCGTCCCTTCTCAGCAATCGCAAGCAGAATGCACAATGCGACCCCCTCCGCGGCCTGGGCAACTTCAGAAAGGTCCGGGAACGTGGGAGCAATACGAATCGTGCGGTCGTCAGGATCGTTGGCGCAGGGATGCGTTGCTCCGGCAGGCGTGAGCTCGATACCGGCTTCCTTCGCCAGGGTTACCACTCGCCGGGCACAGCCCCGCGGAACATCGAGGCTGATGAAATAGCCGCCCTTGGGTTTAGTCCAGCTTACGTCGGGAACCTGCAGTTTTTGCCCAAACACCTCGTGTACCTTGTGAAATTTAGGGGCAATAAGTGCCTTGTGCCTGTCCATCAGCTCGAGAATTGCTTCATAATTCTTTAGAAAGCGGACATGGCGCCATTGGTTGATCTTGTCGGGCCCGATGGTGCGCGGGGTGAAGCGCGCAAGAAGCCAATCTACGTTGGCTCTCGATGCGGCAAAAAGAGCCAATCCGGCGCCGGCAAGAGTGATCTTTGAAGTAGAGGCAAACACCAGAGGACGATTCGCATGACCATGGCGCGCGCACAATTGCAGGATGTTCTCGATCTCAATGCGCTCATCCGTAAGATGATGCACCGCGTAGGCGTTGTCCCAGTAGAGTCGAAAATCGGGCGCCGCGGTAGGCATTGCCGCCAAGCGCTCGATGACCGAAGCCGAGTAAATCGCACCTGTCGGGTTGCTGTATTTGGGCACGCACCAGATACCCTTGACCG
>JAFAWX010000331.1 GCA_019241535.1 Acidobacteriota bacterium
GTTACCAGAGCGGTCCGAGGCGATTCGCGGTCTTATTCGAGACCACCTGGTGTCAGAGGAACAGGACGAAGTTCTCGCCCCGACCCACGTGCACCTCGATCACCACAACTGTCTCGAGGTCGTGATCATCAACGGGCGAAGCGCGCAACTGAGGAAAATTGCCGACCAGATCCTCAGCCTGCGTGGAGTAAAGCATGGAAAGTTTGTGATAACAACGACTGACAAGGATCTACAGTGAGCGGTGCCGGTTTGACCTCAGTGGGGTGTCCAGTGCGGGTTCGCTGTGAACAGCCCATCTATGAATCCGATCTGAAAGATCACAACCATGCCGAAAGCAACACTGATCAGGCCCGAGGCCAAGCCCAGGTGGCGATTGAAATTGGTGAACTTCTTGCCGGTGTAGGCGAAGGGCGCCCCGATGACCATCGTGATCAGCATCATCCCGGCAATCGTGCCGGCCCCAAATAGCAGGAGATAAACGATCGCCCAGCGGGGGTCACGGATCGTCGTCAGAACCAAAAGTGCGACCGCGGCTGAGCCGGCCAGCCCATGCACAATTCCGACAGCCAGCGGCCGCACCAGTTGATAAAGCCCTATTCGCGCTAAGGCCTTCTGAAAGGGGCCTTGGGGCTTCTCCTCCAGGTGAAAATGCACCTCTGGCTGGTGGCCGTGAATGTGAGCATGAACCTGGTCATCGTGTCGATGGGTGTGAAAATGAATGACGCCGTCATGGGTATGAGCCGGCATGAAGCGGTTGGTAATCCACTGCATGACCCCCGCCAGGTTCAACACGCCCAAGAAAATCAGCATCAATCCCACCGCCAGCTCCATCGTCAGCCCGATGCGAGGTGGGATCACCAGGTTGAACAGAATAATCGCTGCGCCCACGAACAGAATGGTAATAGTGTGGCCCAGTCCCCAAAGAACTCCGATCAGCCCGGCATGGCGGATACTGCGCTGACGGCTTACGATGGTGGTCACGGCGATCACATGATCTGGGTCGGTCGCGTGTCGCATGCCAAGCAGGAAGCCAATACTTATCACTGTGAGCAGATTCATTCCTGTGCCTTGCGCTTCAAAGGCGGCGAACGTGGAAACTCATACCCGGATTGCCCACAATCCGCTGGTTACGAGAGACCGGACCGCAATCACCAGGCCAAGCAAGATAATGACCGCCGCCGAAGTAAGCGGAAGCCAACGGGTGAACAGAGGTCCTTCGCTGCGAAACTCGGTCGTGAACTGGCGAGCATAAACCATCAGCAGCCCGACGGCAATCAAAACAGCTGCCAGTCCCAAACTGAAGGCGACGATCAGAAACAGTCCAAACCCGACTCGATTCAGGGCCACTGCGCTCAAAAGCACTACCAGCGCGGCAGGGCATGGCACGATACCGCCAGTAATACCCAACGCTAAAAGTTGCCGGAAAGAAACATGCCCGTTGGTCTCGTGAGGGTGAGCGTCTGGGTGCCTGTGCTCGTGCCCATGATGGGTGTAAACATGCCCTTCTTCATGCGAATGGCTGTGCTGGTGCCCAAAATGATGATGGTAACCGCCAGGACCATGGGAATGCCCAATGTCAAGCCCTGTACATCTTTGGAGGAATAGGTAGCAACCCAAGGCCGTTATCAACAGGCCCGAGATCGCGCCCAGCCACGCGTACAGCTGCTCGGGCACTATATACCGCGAGGCGTAAAGGGTTACACCTCCAAGCACATACACTCCTGCGGTGTGGCTGGCGGTGACGATCAAACCGAGGACAAAGGCGTGATACGCGGTCCCTTTCGATCCCACGAGATAAGCGGCTACTATCGTTTTTCCGTGGCCCGGTTCGAGCGCGTGCAAAGCTCCGAGCCCCGCGGCGATCGCGGCGGCCATGATGAGGAACGAAATGCCAAAGCGATTCGTTGTCATCAGCTGCGTGAAGCGATTCTGTGGTGTGGATTGCTTATTTGCCCGCAGCAGGGATTGCGAAACAGAAGCTCCCACCGAATTGCCTGAGTTCGGCGATCTAATGCCACGATCGGACACTGCTGCCTGGTCCGAGCCATGACGCGGCAACGCTCGACCTGCTCCAGTTCGCGATCCACGAGGGTGAGCCGGGGCTGCCGAAGAGGTCGTTGCAGCGTAAGCCCCTGTTGGTTCGACATTGAACTTTATCCGGGCCTCGACGTCCAGAGGTGGACTATTCAACAGATCAGTCGGATAGTTGGAGAGCTGCGCACTGCGATCTCTTTCCGGGACCGAGGAGCTCACAATCGTCACACCGCGCCCGGCTGCGGCAATGACTTCTTTCCATCCCCCCCGACTTGGAAAATTGTTGTCGCGATAATACAAGGTGTAGGCGTCACCACCGCCTACTATTCCACGGACTTGAAGGTTTGCACGATAGACACAGGCCATTTTCAAAGTCGGCAGTCCGCCGGCCCCGGAAGCGAATAAAATAGCCGCCGATTCGGTTCGAAGCGAAAGCTGCTCGCCACCAATGGTGAGAATCAGTCCAGACTTGAGAGCCTCCGCTCGTTTCGCAACATATCTGCGGACGCTCACATCTTCCGGCTTGAGCGGCAGCGCGTTTTGCTGGATTTCCTGAAAAGTGGGAATCTCGGCCATGTCGATGATGTAACGAATCTCCACTCCGTTTTTCGCTACCTGGATGCCGGAGTAGTGACTGATGCTGAAGTTCCCCATGGGATGGGCCAAACTCGCCATCGGATTGGCGACCAGGCACAAGTGCAAGAACGCCATTCGCAATGAGAATGACATTCCCTTCATTGACGCACTAGTCTTCATGGGCCGTCGCCCCACGTTTGGCGATCACATGTCTCGACGACACTTCCCTCAGGGCTTGGCGCGCTGCATCAGCATAGAAGATGTGGAAATGCGGATTGATTCTGAGGGCGATTTGCAGATATTTCTGTGCGCATTCGAGATCGCCCAGGTCGCGGTAGATCAATCCGGCATGATAATAGAAGAGGGCATCTCGGGTCCCCAGGCTTAACGCCTTGTCTATGGCCGCTTTGGCGCCGTTCAGCTTTCCGTTCTTGTAAAGCGACCAGGCCAGCACATCCTCTGTGTAGACGTCGCGCCTAACTTCGAGCTCCCTTTGCGCCAGTTCGAGAGACTCCGAGAGGGCGACACCGTGGTCCGCGTAAAAGAGGGCTAGTTCGCGGTTATAGGCATGCTGGTTGAGATTGGTAAGAAATCCGATGAACTTCACAAGATGATACTGTTTGCGCGCTTGCTCGCGCTGTTCGAGTTTGGCATAGATGTCGCCCAGCGCGGCTATGTACTCGGGGATTGGGATCTCGTCAATTGCCTTCCTGTATAGATCAATCGCGTCTGCATAGTTACCTTCCGCGACCCGCACCTTCGCCACGCCGCTGAGGCCGCGATAGTAGCCGGGAAGCACATTCAGGGCTTGTTGATAAACAGCTTCCGCGCCGAAAATGTCCCCCGCCTGAAAGAGGTACTCGCCGAGCTGAAAGTAACTCCAGGCGACATTCTCAGCCGGCATGTGCATTTCGAGCGCGCGATCCACGGCGCGGCGAGCGAGGTCGGCGGCACTTCGATTGTTTCCGTGAATAAATTCAAGGTAAGAAACACGGCTGTCATGCATGTATGAGAGCCCGCGTGACACTTCTTGCGATGGAAGGTGAACAAGCAACTTCCCGTAGCACTGGGCTGCCTGATCGTAGCTGCCCATGTCGGCATAGGCATCGCCGAGCAGACCAAATGCAGAGAGGTCGCCCGAACCCAACGCTAGCGCCCGCTGAGCATAATCGGCAGCTTCGGAAAATCTGTGTTCTCCCATGTAGACGGCCGCCAACTGGATCAGTGGCTGGGCTGCGGCCATGTTCATCTCACCCGCAAGGTCAACTGACTTCGTCAGCGCTTTCTCCGCCAGCTCGTAGTAGGACAAGTCTGCTGTTTCCCGAGCCTTTTGGAGATAAGCGGAGCCAAGCTGGCCGTAATCGGCGGAGTTATTGGAACGGGACGATGCAGCTTGATAATTCGCGATGACCCTGTCGGTAGATGTTCGTTGCCCGGGGGCGACCGCGCTGAAAGACGCAAGCAGGGCTAGCATCATCAGAATTTCAGTTCTGACCATCAGCTTTTCCCCCCGGGAATTACCGGTGTGAGTATCTGGACCGAGAAGGCTAGTGCCCACCCCTGCACAGTCATGTACGCTTGGAAGGGCGAATTCGGATTTCCACAGCAATTAGAAAGTGTTGCTGAGGAAAAGCCGCACCTTAACGCCATTCGACAACTCTGGGCTATATATCTCTGCGATTCTTAAGCACGGCCTAAAATGGGGGCCAGATAGACTGCGACCGCTGAGCCGTGAGCGGATTGAGACCGGCACGTCGCATTAAGCAGCCGAATTAAAGCTGATTCCTACCAACTATGAACGAGTGTATGAATGCTGGGACTCCATCGAGGAGATGCAACAGGTGTGCGGTTCATTCCATCTCTAAATGAAACTACGAAGCGGGCAGCCGGAACGTGCCCCTTTTGATTTTCGTTCGTCGGCCTTTGTCGTTAGCTCTGTATTGCAACTTTCTCCAGCACAAAGTGCGTCGCATATTCCGAAGCCTTGCGATCGGTTACGCAAAATCCGAGCGCATGCAGGTCCAGACCGTGCAACAGCGGCTCGCCCTGACCGAGGAGAACCGGCACCAACGCGAGATGCACGGAGTCGATTAGTCCGGCTTGCAGATACTGCCGCACCGTTGATACGCCGCCTCCGATCTTGACGTCTTTGCTGCCCGCGGCCTTCCTTGCGCGTGCCAGCGCTTCGTCGATTCCGCCGGTGACAAAGTAGAAGGTGGTTCCACCTTCCATGACCAGAGGCTCACGCTCATGGTGCGTGAGAACGAAGCTTGGCGCATGATACGGAGGATTGTTGCCCCACCAGCCTCTCCACGAGCCGTCCATCCAGGGGCCGCGCACCGGACCGAACATGTTGCGACCGAGGATGAAGGCGCCAAAATTGTCCATAGCCCGGTGGGCGAATTCATCGTCCATATCGCCAACAGTTCCGCCCTCTTGTCCGTGCATGGAGCAGAAGGTCCTGGTATGAAAGAACCACTGAAAAATCTCGGGCCCGCGCTTACCGACAGGATCACTGAGGCTCTGCTCGATCCCGGCACCGAAACCGTCCAGCGAAAGGCCAAATCCAGCGACACGAACTTTTGACATCTTCGTTCTCTCCTCGACTCTTTGTACTTATTCATTCACGCTTCGGCCCAAAGCAACGCGGTCAGAGAACCCCACCCAGCTGACACTCATGATTGCCGCCAAGCAGCGAGGCCACGAAACCCCTCCTTTTTCTGTCAGGTCGTCTTCAGCGTGCAGTGTTCTGTCGCCGTCGCAGCTCACTTGCCTTCATTATTTCGTTCATGTCCGCCACTGGCCGAATCTCGAAAACGTTACCGTACTTCAGGGCCGGATGCTGCGCCATGAGCTGTACAGCATGATTCATGTCCCGCGCCTCAAGGACGAGAATGCCGCCGAGTTGTTCCTTGGTTTCCGCATAGGGACCGTCCGTCGTTGCCACTTTCCCGTTCTTCCAATATAGGGTCAAGGCGGATTCCGCGGGCTGAAGCGCTTCTCCACCAGCCCAATGCCCGTTGGCGCGAAGATGGTCGTCGTATTCAAAGCATGTGTCGAACATCGCGTGTTGCTCGCCCTCGGTCATGCCTTCGAATTTGCCTTTGTCGTAGTATCCCAAACAGAAATATTTCATTTGTTCCTCTCCTCTTGCTGGAACCAGCAGCACAGCCTTGCGCGCTGGATCGTTCATCCTATAGTCGTCGCGCACAGAAAAAATCGACAGCAGAGGCGAACTTTTTATTTCAATTCCTCGAGCCGCCTCGCGAGAAAACGGCGCTCAGGTTCCTGCCGCGCTAGGGCGAGCGCCTTCTCATACGAAGCACGGGCCTCCGGAATCCGCCCTAATCTGCGACACAGATCCGCACGGGCAGAGTGCGCGAGGTGATAGTGGGAGAGGTGCTCGCGCGCCAGCAAGGCATCGACAAGCCAGAGACCCTGCTCCGGACCTTCGCACATGGCAATGGCCACTGCGCGGTTAAGTTCGACAACCGGGGATGGCTGAATCCGAAGCAACCGGTCGTAGAGCAGCTTAATCTGGCGCCAGTCCGTGGATGTCGCGGAGGAACTCTCGGCGTGAACGGCCGCAATGGCCGCCTGCAGGGTGTAGGCGCCGAAGCGGCGCGATCGAAGCGCCCGTTCGGTCAGCGAGATGCCCTCGGCGATCTGGTCCCTGTTCCACAACGACCGATCCTGTTGCTCCAGCAGGATCAAGTCTCCGTCGGGAGAGGTTCTGGCGGCGCGGCGCGCCTCCTGCAGCAGCATGAGCCCCAACAGGCCCATCACCTCGGGTTCCTGGAGCAGGTCGAGCACGAGTCTGCCCAGACGGATCGCCTCGCGGCTGAGTTCGGCGCCTGTCGTTTCGGCCAAATACCCTTCGTTGAAAATCAGATACACGACTTGGAGGACAGCTCCCAACCGGACCGGTAATACCTGGGAGACTGGCACCTGGTACGGAATTGCCTTAACGCGGATGACAGCCTTCGCGCGCACGATGCGTTGGGCGAGCGTTGCCGGCGTAACGAGAAATGCCCGGGCAATCTCCTCCGTGGTCAGGCCGCAGATTTCGCGCAGGGTGAGCGCAACCTGTGCTTCCGGAGGGAGAGCGGGATGGCAGCAGGTGAAGATCAGACGGAGGCGATCATCTTCGATCTCCTCGTCATCGAGGGAAGCTTCGTTGATGCGCGCTTCCATGTATAGCGCAAAATCTCTCTGTGTTCTGTCGAGGTGCGCGCGCCGGCGCATCCCATCTATGGCCTTGAAGCGTGCCGTTGAAATCAGCCAGGGGCGCGGCCTGTCCGGAATACCAGTCTGAGGCCAGGACTCCAGAGCGGCGGCGAATGCTTCATGCATGGCCTCTTCGGCGAGATCCAGATCTCCGAGGAGGCGCACGAGCGTCGCCAGAACCCGACCCGATTCCGATCGGTAAAGAGTCTCAATGGTTCTGCTGAGTTGTTCGGGCACAGGCGGCGGCATCTACGCCAAACTAGCAAACGGAGTGGCTCGACACAACTGCGCTCGGGTGGCCCGCCACTGCGCTGATCGAGGGTTTGCAAACGGATAACCGCATAGTCCTCGTAAACGCGATTCTCGCCACCAACTCGTGAATTGTCGGCGACACGGAACCAGGCTGCGAAGTCTTCGAGCATCAAAGCTGGCCAGCAGCCTGCAACCGCCGTAATTGCCAAGGTACCGGCCTCCAGAAACTCTGAAAACTTCCACATTTAGTTACACACTTTCACATTTCACGCTTAGGCTACAACGGGATAGACGAGTACAATACGCTTCTAATCAGTTATTTATGGGTACAGCCCGGGTGGCGAAACTGGCAGACGCACGGGACTTAAAATCCCGGGTCCCGAAAGGGACGTACCGGTTCGATTCCGGTCCCGGGCACCAAATCCGCTCAATACACCCGATACGGCGAATTCCCCAAAACGAGGCTCACGAACGCTCAGCGACGAGTGAACATTTTGATCGCTCCTAAATAGAGTTTTTCCTCATAACCGCAGGCGGTTTCGCAAAGCAGGAACTTCGCGTGCTCCGAATGATTTCAATGTGGCAGACTCAGTTCTACGTCGGTCCCTAATCATGGCTCCTGGTCCATCCTCATCTTTCACCACCACGGATCTGCGAGCAGCCGTTTCCGACCTCCAGCTGCTCCTGGGAGCGCGGGCAACAATTGCCACCGCACAGCGTGAGCACCATAGCCACGGAGAGTCATACCATGCGCCGGCTCTTCCCGATGTGGTGTGTTTCCCGGGCAGCACAAAAGAGGTGAGTGCAATTTTGAAAATCAGTGAACGCTACCAGATTCCGGTCATACCTTTCGGCGCGGGCACCTCGGTCGAAGGTCAAGTGAATGCGATACGTGGCGGCATCACCCTTGACCTTCGCCAAATGAATAACATTCTGAGAATCAGTGTCGAGGACTCCGATGCCACCGTTGAAGCGGGCGTCACCCGTACGCAGCTTGTCAAAGCCTTGAACAATACGGGTCTAACGTTTTTTGTCGACCCGGGCGCCGATGCCACCCTCGGCGGGATGGCAGGAACGCGCGCTTCCGGTACGACCACAGTCCGTTATGGAACCATTCGCGAAAATGTGCTCGCTCTGACCGTGGTGCTCGCTAATGGACGTGTCATCAGGACGGGAGGTCGCGCCCGCAAATCCGCCGCTGGTTACGACCTGACTCATTTGTTCGTAGGATCTGAAGGGACACTCGGAGTCATAACCGAGGTCACCCTGCGCTTGCATCCTATTCCCGAAGCGACGGCAGTTGCGGTCTGCGCTTTTGGAACTCTGCGTGGGGCCGTCGAGACCGTCATTGAAGCCATTCAGTTCGGAATCGGCCTGGCACGGGTCGAATTTCTCGACGACAAACAAGTCGAGGCCATTAACCGTTACTCGAAACTCGAACTCACCGTACTGCCGACCCTGTTCTTCGAATTTCACGGTATGAATGTCCGTGACATAAAAGACCAGGCCACAATGCTACAGTCTGTGGCAGCCGAACACAGCGGTAAAGAATTTGAGTGGAAAACCAGCCTGGAAGATAAAGATAAGCTCTGGAAAGCGAGGCACGACGCCTACCATGCAACGCACGCGCTCGTCCCCGGGGCCGAAGTTCTGATCACCGATGTGTGTGTGCCCATTTCTCAACTGGCAGAATGCATCACCCAGACCAGAAGCGATCTTGCCAATGTTTCCTTTCCGGCAACAATTGTTGGCCACGTGGGCGATGGTAATTTTCATGTGCTTTGCGTGCTCGACCCGGCTCACCCCTCTCAGCGCGAGGAAGCAAGCCGATTCTCAGAACGTACCGTGCAGCGTGCTCTGCGGATGTCCGGCACATGCACCGGCGAGCACGGCATCGGCTCCGGCAAAATGAAGTATCTCCGCGATGAACACGGCGATGCCCTCGACGTGATGCGAACGATCAAGAAAGCTCTGGATCCTGACAATCGGATGAATCCAGGAAAGGTCGTTGATCTTGCATAATAAGGTGCTCGCCCCGAGACGCAATCCTCATCGCGCCACTTACCAGGCCGCGGCTAATCGATTTCCGCCAAGAAACTGAACCCGTGCTTCTTCAACCCGATCGACTGGTAGAAGGCGTGCGCAGCTTTGCGGCTGATTCCGCTCGAAAGGACGAATTTATAGCAGCCCGCTTCCCGGCACCGCTCTCTTGCATGCTCCATAAGAGCCTGTCCGATGCCCTCGCGCTGGTGCCTCGCTGAAACGGCAACATCTTCGACTATGCCGGAGCGGCGACCGCGCTTCGCCAAATTGTCCATGATCAGCAATGCGTAGGTGCCGGCGACTTCTTCTCCAAGGACGGCCACGAAGACTCTGTAGCTCGGGTAACGGGAGAAGACGGCGAAATGGGCGCGGGCCTCTTCGGCGGTAAACGACTGGCCTGATTCGATCCCCGCGCTCTGGTACAGTGCGACTATTTCAGATGCGTCAGTGGTGGTAGCTTGGCGGATAAGAAGGTCGGCCATGGTGAAATGCTATAGCAGAAAGAGAGTCGGGCAGGGTCATCGCCAGAACTACGAGGAGCCCGAATGGATAATTGATGATGCAGGGTTCTCGGGATACAGGCGCTGAAACTCGGGGTCGTCATGAAGCAGGCTAAGGTCCGGGTCGCGGCGTGCCCAGACCGAGTCCCTGAATCCGGACTCCCAGGCTTTCCGCAATGCCTCCAGCGCTTCCTGTTTTTTATTAAGCGAGCAGTACAGACAAGCAGCATTGTAAAGAATGGAGGCTTCGTTGGCGCGCAACGTAAGAGCGAGGTTAAGTTCGCGTAAGGCATCATCCGGACGTCCTAACTGGGCATAATCGCCGCCGAGCAGTATGCGCGCGCGTGCGTCTTCGGGCACTTGTTTCAAATGGTTCTCAAATGCTGCTGTCCTCCGCTGAGTCATGTTCCGTGCCGCTTCGTGTTTACCTATGGCGCCGAAGGCGTTCACGATGGGAACATAGACGTTGTAGTCCTCGCCGCTGGCTTCGATCGCAATTTCAGCAATGTCCAGGATCTCCTGATAGCGTCCAGCAGCGAAAAGGGCTCGGCAAAGCAGATAATAGGCGCCCTCAGTGTCGCGCTTGCGTTCGATCGCCTTTTTCACCATGCGCACCGCTTCATCGTGTAGTTCAGCCGCGTAAAGGACCCAGGCCTGGCTCACCTGCACTTCGGGCAGGTCCCAGCGCAAAGCTACCGCCTTGCCGGAAGCGTCCCGCGCCCGTTCTACCCACACTTGATCCCGGCTGTAATTGCAATAGAACATGGCGCAGGCGTTGGCGCAGGCCGCGTAGGCAAGGGCGAAGCTCGGATCAATGCTGACCGCATTTTCAAACATCTGCAGGGCGAACTCGAGATCCTGGCGAGTCTGGCGCCGGGCGTAGCGCTTGCCGCGTAGATAAAGATCATAAGCCTGCAGGTTTTCCGTGGGTTTGATGGCCAGGGCCTCAAGTTCCTCCGGGGAAAGTGTCACCCGCAGGGCCTCTGCAATCTTACGGGCCATTTCGTCCTGCACTTCGAAAACGTCCTTCATCTCGCGGTCAAACCGCTCCGACCAGAGAGGAAAATCAGTGCGCGCATCGACGAGCTGCGCGTTTATCCGCAGCCGAGCGCCGGAGCGTCGCAAGGTGCCAGTGAGAACATAGGCCGCACCCAGCTGCTGGCCGACCTGCGCCGGGGTTACCGGTTTGTCACGGAAGGCTAGTACCGTGGGCCGGGAAAATATGTTCAACCCACGAATCTTGGAGAGCTCGGTAATGACATCCTCGGTGATTCCGTCCCGCAGGTATTCGTCTTCTTTGGCACCGCTCAGGTTTTCAAAGTAGAGCACGGCCACCGACTTGCCGGTTTGCTTCTGCGCACCGGCCGAGGAATCGGTCTTAGCCTTGGCCTGCCGTTTGCTAACTTCCAGATCCCGTTTCAGGCGAATGAGGTCGGTTTTTATTTCGGTAGCGGTCTGGCAGCGGAGATTACGGTCCTTTTCAAGCGCCTTATCGAGGATGCGTACAAAGTCGGGGGGCAGTGTGGTATTCAGTTCGGCAGCCGGCCGGGGATCACGGTTGAGTATCGCGTCGAAAATTACCGCTGGAGTCTCGCCGTCAAAAGGAAGCACGCCGGTCGCCATCTGGTAGAGCACGGTACCGGTAGAAAACAGATCCGTCCGCGCATCTACGAGTTGCCCGCGAGCCTGCTCGGGAGACATGTAGGAGACCGTTCCGATGGTCGTTCCCGCTGAAGTCAGTTCGTTGCTTGATTTCTGTAATGCTCCCGCAACCAGCGAGAGTCCTTTGGCGATTTCGCCGTGGTTCATCTTTGCCAGCCCAAAGTCCAAAATCTTCACCCG
>JAFAWX010000113.1 GCA_019241535.1 Acidobacteriota bacterium
CGGCGAGGACTTGGGCAGCAGTGCTTGCTGGATCAGGCGTGCCTCCGCGGCCTCGCGGCTCATGCGCTCCCGCTCCTGCCGCTCAATACCAAAACGGCGGGCATTGTGGACGGCAACAGCTATGTGTTTTGAAAGCGCCTGGAGCAGTCTGAGCTGCGTAGGGGGAAACGCGTCCAGCTCGGGATGGGAAGTCGAGAACACTCCGACGAGATGCCCGTCCACCTGCAGGGGAATCGCGACCTCGGACCGGGTGCTGGGCTCGCAAGCGATGTAATAGGGATCCCTGCTCACATCCGGCGCGTAATGCATCTGGCCCGTGGCCGCGACGTGACCGACCATGCCTTGCTTGCCGATTTTCTTGCGATCACCTTTGCCGTAGATTGTGCAGCCGCACACGCCCGTTAGCACCAGCTCCTCGTTCGTTTCGTCGTGCAAATAAATCGTGGCCTCGACGCAGCCGAAAGACTCGGTGACCTCGGCAACGATTTTGTCTATTAACTCGTCCAGATCAAGGATGGAGGTAATCTTCTGGGCCGCCCTTTGCAACTTGAGCAGGTCGTCGATTTGCTCGGCATGGGGCTCCCGGATTGCGAAATGGTCGAGATTGACTGTTGAGCTGGTCGACATGATTGTCCCCCAACATTCATTGGATGTTCGAGGCAAAGCGTAGGACTCAACTGAAAACACTCGTTCGATGTGATCTCTAGGGGATGCTAATTGCGAGGCCGCATGAGACTGGGGCACATGAATCCTTGCTGTAAACCCAGAGCGGAAGACAAATCAGCTGTTACTCACCCCCACGTTGAAGCGCGGCCGATTCTTTCGGACCGAGTCGCGATCCATAACAGGCTCCCCGTCGCATTCGATGGCAATGACAGTCGCCGGCTGATCCGGTGCGATTGCAGAAAGCCCGGTGATTCGCAGCGACAGATCGTCCTGCGTGAAGGCGAGCGGCTTATCTCCGACAAGCATCCGCACTGAGTTGACCTTCGTGCGAAACCCGCCAAACGAGATTACAGAGGGCGGCTGGTAAAACGAAAGCCATTGTTCGGCAGGTGTGTGGCCCGGCCAGTTTTTCACGTGGGCATAAATCGAATTCCCGCGTCGGGTGAATCCCGCATACGGGTGCCACGGAAAATCGGTGCGCTCGCTACCATAAATTGCGGCGCCGTTCTGGTGCGTCCACTTCCCGACCGTCTGTAAAATTTCAATCGATTCCTCGGGCACAGAGCCGTCCGGCTTCGGGCCGATGTTCAGCAGGTAGTTGCCGCCGCCCTGCGCACAAGTAATCAGGTTATTGACAACGGTCTTAGGCGACTTCCAGTTGTCGTCGGCCTTGTGGTAGCCCCAGCTGCCGTTGAGCGTCATGCAGGTTTCCCAGGCACGACCTTTGTCAGCGGCGCGAACCTCCTGCTCGGGAGTTGAGAAGTCGCCGGGCAGCCCGTTACGATTATTGACGATGATATCGGGCTGCAGCTCGAACACCATATCGTTCATCTTCTGGGATTCCCACTGCTCGGGCGTGAGCGGCCAGTCGACGTCGTACCAGAGGATGTCGATTTTTCCGTAGTTCGTCATGAGCTCCCGGATCAAGCCGTGCGTATAGGCAACAAACCTTTGGCGCGCGGCCTCATCCGTTGCGCACCGAGCGCCGTCCGGATGGTGCCAGTCCATCAGGGAATAGTAAAAACCAACGTGCAGTCCTTCAGCGCGAGCCGCCTCGACGAATTCGCGGACGAGGTCACGGCCGGGACCCTGCTTGGAAGCACAGTAATCGGTGAGCCTGGTATTGAAGTTACAAAATCCCTCATGGTGCTTGGTGGTCATCACCATGTACTTCTGCCCTGCCGCTTTTGCTAACCTGGCCCAGTCGCGGGCGGCATTCGGCTTCGGAGTGAAGTGCTTGGCGAGGAGCTCGTATTGCCGGACAGGAATACCCTCGACTTCCATCGCCCACTCATGCCGGCCGATCAAGCTGTACAGCCCCCAGTGAATGAACATTCCGAATTTTGCCTGCTGCCACCACTGGATGCGCTGCTCGTGCCGCGGTGGCGCCGTGATAGCCGTCGCAGCTTGGGCCTTCTCGGCATCCTGGGCAATCGAAACCGGAGCGGCCGCCATTCCCGCCGCCATAAGCTTCAGATAATCACGTCTTGATGTCCGTCTGGTAAGCATGATCCTCACATCCTCCGAAAAACATTCGTCTTCAGGAGAACCGTGGCAAAGCATTCTACTCGCTCGTCAACGATTTCTTACGCAGTTTGTTGCAACTTAAGTCACATGTTGTGCTTTGCCGGAATCCTGCAACAATCGCGTAGCCTGCGGTTGAACCTGTGGAGTTG
This sequence comes from Acidobacteriota bacterium, assembly GCA_019241535.1. Taxonomy (GTDB): domain Bacteria; phylum Acidobacteriota; class Terriglobia; order Terriglobales; family Acidobacteriaceae; genus Gp1-AA145. The sequence goes on from JAFAWX010000113.1 coordinate 2,343, forward strand.
AGCTACTTGAAAGTGTACAGCTCACGACTGGCCGGATCATGGTGACCGCGGTTAAATGCCTCGGACAACACTTCGATAAGCTTTTGCGGTGTGTGGAAGACGAAGGCCGAGCAGGTTGAGTTCACTGTCTGTACATGGTAGCTGCGCCGTCGTCGCCTGGGGCTGCCCGCGCGATGATTTGGTCGCGCGTCACCCAAGTGATCCCGATGTAGAACTTATTGTGGAATGTCTGAGTTACGGTGACGGTATCGTAGAACACGGTTAGAATCCCACCGTCTGAGGCAGTCGGCTGCCAAGAACACTCGTTGTGCGGCAGGTTCATATAGGGATCACGGTAAGCACACCAGCCATAGTTCACGGTGAGGCTGAGGGGAACGTGGGCTTGCCCGTTGGTATAGCCACTCCAACTCCCGTCGGGACAGTCCGCGTTCTGGGCGCGAAGAGAAATTGCTAGGGCGGAAAGTACGATGACCAGCCCTGCCACCACCTGCCAAAATCGAGTTCCGTATGGTTTGTTGCTGGGCATGTTCCTTCTCCGTGCAGGTTGCCGTAAGACAAAGGACACGCCGGGCTCGTCAGGAAAACCCTTCCTCTTGTCGCAGCAGGACCTACTAGGCCAGGAACCTTAGCACCTATACAGGTCGCTGTCCATCTTTTCTTAGCCGCGTGCCCAGCGGAATCGCGTGGTTTAGGGACTTGCGAGAGGGCCGAACATACCCCTTCATTGGGGAAGAAAGTGACCCTTGGCTGAAGCTTCTCCTAGCGCACGTTTAAGGCCTGTCAGGGTCAATGTCGATGGCTACGCTCCTCTTGATCTGCCAGGCAGTTCTTTCTTTGGCAATGACCTGCTCGACCGTGGATACGAAATCTGCAAGGGACACCGTATCTCTTGCTTCAATATCCGCTACGCTTTGAAGCTCGCCGAGAGTCCTTGCGACCGAGGCGTAGGAATGGGCCGCTTCATCATGACGTTTGGCTTGACCCCAGGCCGTAATGGTCGATGCGATCATCATCAAGAAGGAGACGGGATTGAACTCGCGCATACGCAAAGGCGGCTGAACCACAGCAAAAAACAAAGCTAATACCTGAGAAATGATGACCGGCCAAAGCCATCGCTCCGATTCTGAGCTGCTATTGCGGGCATTGCTTTCATACCAAATCCTCTCTGGTTCCAGTCTCCGGGATATGTATTCTTGCTTTCGGCTCTGCCACTCGGCGTTACGAACTTCCTCGATGTGGGGTGAAAAAACAACTGGGGAAGAGGCGAAATCCGTCAGTTCATCGGCAGCGCGTGCGTGAGCTCTGCGAATCTGTTGTAACTCGCTGGCGAACGCCTTCTGAGCGGCAACGGAGTCATGGCCGATGAGGAACGGTTCGGCTTGCATCATATAGCGCCAAGTAAGCGTCTTTACCGCCTCGGCTATGGAGCGACTCTCGTACCAGGATTTATCGTAGTGCTGCGCACGACTGATCCAGGAAATGATCAAACTCGCACCGAGCAGGAAGGCAGATACTCTCGAAAAAAAACCGTTCCCTTTGGAAGAGAGAGTTGCAGCAAAAAACGTAAGCACGAAAATCGACAACTGCACGCCTAGCAGCAGATAGTATTTTCGTTTTGCCTTGTTGGCAGCCGTGTCAGCCGCCGCAAATAAAGAGGGATAATCACCGATTTCCATGCGACTTTTCTGTTGAGCTCAAAGTCTGCCCGCCAAGACGAGGGAGGTGCCTCAGACTCTCTCAATGCGATAGCCCATCGCCAGAATCGCCCTGATGGTTTCGACTACCGTGCTGCGATCATATGCCTTCTCACCTTCGGAAAGGTCCGAGTACGGAACCAGTCCGGGATGTTCCTTCCGGGTATCATCGCGCCTGGGTCCATAGCGCCAGCCTTCCGCCAAACGCCGCGCAGCCCAAACCTCGTGGTTATTACGTGCCAGCTTTTCAATCAGTGCCACTATCTGTTCGTCTACGACCACGGCGGAGGTGTTCATCGGCTCAGGCTGGTATTCCAAACATTCACCTCACCCAGGATAATTGGATGTTATGTGCTTTAGTAGAAACGCGCACTGAATCTTAACGGAAGCCGACTCCAGCTAATTCACATCGAAGCAGCTTGGGAAATGATCCGTACTTATCTGGATCCCGGCGGCTGCGGCCCCGAGCGAGCTCAAGGCCTCAACATTGCTGGCATCGTCCATTTCAAACAGACGGGCAGCTTGCTCCTCGGCCATTTCAACATTCAGATTTTTTCGCAGCCAGCCGGAATCGAGCTTGACATTATAGCGCAGGTAAGAAAATAGTCGCTGTCTACATAGAGAGTCGCCTGCGAGATCGCCGATTTCCTGGTCAATCTCCCATCGGGTAGGGCTCTCAGACATCCACTGCAGTAGTGTCTCCATGAGCCAATTACAATCCGTATGCAACGATGCCAGGGCTCGTACACAAAGCATGGCTGCGGACATGCCCATGACCTGCTCGGCAGAAAAACGAACCTCGCGACTGCCTGTCCCTACGGAAAGGAGTAACAGCTTGTCAGGCCCGAGCGGCCACTGGAGACCAAAGCCTTTAAGGCTCGCGACCATTAACAGTTGCAGTGCTGGATTATTATGCGGACTGATGCCGCCATCCACAAATACGCCTTCAATGCCCGGACCTACGGCAAGCCGCTCCGGTTCGAAGTAGTGCGGGGCTGCCGTGCTGGCGCGCAGCACTTGCCGCAAGAGGAACTTGTGGTTGGCGATGACGGGTGTATCGCCTGCTCGAGGATCGAAGAATATCCCGCGCGGATTGTTATGGATTACCCAGGGGCTTCCAGTGTCGAGCCGTTTCGTGACTACCACCAAACCCGTGCGCAATTCCTGGCCGCCGAGAGTAATGTCGCCAAACGTCGCCTCCAGTGCCCGTGTCAGCGGCTGGGTAGGAAACTTGGAGCCGATTAATCCAATCCGCCAGAAGGATTTTTGGAAAATATCGGAAGTCAGCTCCTGATATAGCTGCTGCAACTTCTCGACAGAAAAGCCGAGTGCGAGCCCCGCCGCAATGATAGCGCCCGTGGAAGTTCCACCCACCAGGTCGAAGTAGTCGCAGAGACGCAATTCTTTTCCGTGGCGTTGCTGAAGCAACTCCTCAACTCGTTTGAGGTAGGCCAAACTGAGCAATCCGCGAATGCCACCTCCATCGAGAGCCAGGATTCGTTTGGGACCGGTTCCAAAAAGATGCTCAGTGACCGTGCGTGGTTTCATATTCTGAGATGCTTCCGGCCCGCGAGCCGCCTTCGAACGTGCGGTTAACGCCGACTTCGCGGAGCTGCATACATCTTGCTTCGCCTGAGTATAATGGCCCAGAAAAGACACGTTTCTGGGGAGTTTCCCACGAGAATGCGGCTGAAGATTATCACAAAAACTAGTTTGTGGACGGGCACTCCTGGACGATTGGGACGGCGTCCATGAGTAAGATTTTCATCAGTTACAAGGCGGAGGATGAGACCATCGTCCGGCAGATCGCCTCTGGACTGGAAGGGGCTGGCTACAGCACCTTCTTTTACGGCAGAAGAGCGCTCCCCGGAACCAACTATCTTACTGTGACGCGGGAAGAAGTCGATAAGTGCGAAGCGGTGCTCGTCCTCATCTCCTCACGGTCCTTGAACTCGGTCGAGGTGACGACAGAGATCGTTCATGCGCACCAAACATGCAAGTGTTTTGTGCCCATCCTGGTAGATGTTACCTACGAAGAGTTCCAGCGCCGCCGGCCGGACTGGCATCACGTCATGGCGGCGGCCGTGGCGGACCGCATTCCGGAAACCGGTGCAGCCGGGATTCTCCCCAATATCGTGGAAGGTCTACGCGCGATGCAGGTGCTTCCGGATGGCAAGCCACTCAGCGCAGCACCTGCGACCGCGAACTTACAGATCGTCCTCCTTTACAAGCGTGATGCACATCCCGATGAGGAATTGCTCAGGTTTTTAGAGACAGAACTGCTTAAGTTGAATCACAGAGTCTTTTTTGATCAGCGCATCAAGACAGGAACAAGGTGGCGGCTTGAAATAGAAGATCAAATCCGTTCCGCCGATGCGGTCATCCCACTGCTTTCTTCCGCGTCTGCTCACAATGAGATGTTGGAATGGGAAGTCGGTGTGGCCCATGAAGCGGCTCAGGAACGAGCCGGAAAGCCTTATCTGATTCCTGTGCGCGTCAACTACGAAGGGCCCTTGTCGCAGGCATTGGCGTACATCCTAGATTCGCTTCAATACTCTCTGTGGCACGGAACTTTTGATAACGAAAAATTGTTGGGTGAAGTTACTTCATCCCTGATTACTCCGCCCAAGCCGAAACGAGCTGCGAAGTTTCATCCCGCCGGGGGAGGCATGCCTCTCGAAACTGAACTTTATGTCGTGCGCCCGACGGATCTTCAGTTTGCCGAGGCAATCGATCGCGGCGACAGCATCGTACTGATCAAAGGATCGAGGCAGATGGGGAAGACTTCCCTCGTGGCCAGAGGTTTACAGCAGGCGCGTACGAAGGGGTCGAAAGTAGTCTTCAGCGATCTTCAGACGCTGACCGAAGCAGATCTAAAAACCGCAGACTCCTTTTATCAGGCGCTGGTGGCGTTGATCTCCGACGAGCTCGAGCTGGAATGCGAGCCGGCAAAAATCTGGCGCCCGGGCCGAACTGCGAACATGAATTTTGAACGGTTTCTCAAGAACGAAGTACTCGCAAAACTCAGTAAGCCACTGGTATGGGCTATGGACGAAGCCGACCGCCTGTTCGATCGGGATTACGGTACCGAGGTTTGTTCCCTGTTTCGTACTTTCTTCAATAAACGGGCGACCGATCCGGGAGGCAAATGGGACCAGCTGACACTGGTGATCGTTTACGCGACCGAAGCTTATCTCTTCATCAAGGATCCCAATCAATCTCCTTTCAACGTTGGAACCAGGATCTCTCTCGCTGACTTCACCTTGGAACAGGTAACTGACTTGAACCGCCGCTACGACCAGCCACTACGGAGCGCGGACGAAATCAAGCGCTTTTACTCGCTGGTTGGCGGAAACCCCTACCTGGTGCAACGCGGGCTGCAGGAGTTGAAAGCAAGTAACAGCGGGATAGCTCATTTGGAAGGGGTGGCCGCTCGGGACGATGGCCCCTTCGGCGATCACTTGCGCCGCATTCTGGTAATCCTCAGCCAGAAAACGCAGCTGGAAGGTGCGGTTCGCAGCGTTTTGAATGGCCAGAACTTGATTTCGAATGAAGACTTCGTGCGTTTGCGTAGTCACGGTCTGATGGCTGGAGATTCGGCACAGGATGTACACCCTCGTTGTCAACTCTACGCCACATACCTCAAAACCCACCTGGGGTAAATTCCATTGGGCCATAAGGCTGCGCATGCTTGCTGGGAAGGCCTCAAATGAAATATCCATCGAAGCGCTCCGCTTTCTTTGCTGCCGGCGGAACTTTGCCGCTTGACTCACCCTCCTATGTTCGCCGCGATTCGGACGAGACGCTTTATAGCTATCTCTCTGAAGGCGAGTTCTGCTACGTGCTCGATTCGCGTCAGGTCGGAAAGTCGTCGTTGGTGGTGCGGGTCAAGGACCGGCTCAAGCGAGATGGTGTGCAAGTAGCGCAACTGGATCTCCAGAGTATTGGCCAGAATGTCACCGCCGAACAGTGGTACGGAAGCCTACTAACACAATTGGGCGACGAGTTGGGTCTTGGCGATGAAGTCTACGATTTTTTTCAAGAGGTGAAGAGGCAAGAACGATTGGGGCCTTTGCAACGCTGGATCGACAGCCTCACGGACGTAGTTCTCCCTCGTTGCCCGGGACGAATTGTTATTTTCGTCGACGAAATCGACCAAGTGCGCACACTTCACTCTCGCTTTTCAACCGACGAGTTCTTTACCGGTATCCGCGAGCTATTCAACCGGCGTTCTTCAAATCCCGATCTACGCCGCATCACTTTCTGTCTGATCGGATGTGCAACACCTTCCGAGCTGATCAAGGACGTTCGCACCACTCCCTTCAATATCGGCCACCGGGTTGAGCTCACCGACTTCAGCCCAGCTGAAGCCGCGTGTCTGGCGGAGGGTTTGGGACAAGACCGCCACGTGGCAAGCGCACTTCTCGAGAGAATTCTCTACTGGACGGGTGGTCATCCATTCCTCACCCAGCGCTTTTGCCAGGAAGTGGCCAATCGCGAGGAGATTAAGACCGTGGCCGACATCGACCGCCTGGTCGAAGAGCTTTACTTCAGCAGAAGAGGCCAGGTCGAAGATCACAATCTGAGATTTGTCCGCGACAAGGTCCACGAGGCGAGTGATCTCGCAGGTCTGCTCGATCTGTACGCTCGGGTGCGACGTGACAAACCCGTCGCCGACGATCCGACGAATCCGCTGATTACCATCATGCGGTTGTCTGGGATTACACGCATCGCCCAGGGATACCATTACGTTCGCAACCGAATCTACTACCGGGTTTTTGACAGGCAATGGATACGGCAGAATATGCCGGGCGCAGAACGGCGCCGCCAGAGAAGCGCCTACATACGGGGAGCACTGGCAGCAACCGCAGTGCTGGCGATCATCTTGGGCGTTTTCGCACAACAATATCGGGAGAAGGCGAAGGCCCTTAATGCCGCCCAAGAGGAAAAAGCAATTGCCGAAGGCGCAAAGCGTGAGAGCGACCGGAAACAAGAGCAGCTACAACGAGAAGAAATCGCGCTCCGGCGGGCCGAATTTGGAGCCAGAGTCACGGCTCAGCGCGAGCGCAGGCAGCGCTTACAAGAGCTGGATAATTTCCTAAACCTGATGGACCAACTGATCAGGTTCGCCTCCCCTGAGCAACAGGCGAGCTGGTTACCGATCAAGGGACACATACTGTTGCAGCAGGGGAAGCTTGCGGAGGCAGAAAGAGTTTTGAGCAGCGCCCTGGTTTTGGCCCCCGACAACAGGATCGCGCGCTCCTCCAGAGGTTACTCGTACTTGCTTCTCAGACAGCCCAAGCAAGCTCTCGGGGACTTCAATTATGTGCGCGATCATCTCGACGCCAATAGCTCATTGAATTTTCTGGATCTTGCGCTTGTGCAGGCGCAGTTAGGCGAGTATCAGGCGGCCAGAGCTTCATTACACAAGGCAATCGACAAGTGGCTGGTTGGCCAGTTTGACGTAATCGGCGATCCCCTCGTCGCCCCGGAAATTACCGAAGCCACCGAACGTACGACGGTGTACCTCGACGCCGACAGCCTTAAGGCCGCTTTGCAGTTTATGGCCGCAAATCTGGAGGCCTACGCCGGTAATCTGGACGGTTACAAGCTGGAGTTGGACAAAGCCAGGAAAGAGCTCGCAAGCCTGGACCTGCCCGACGAACTGAGAGAGGATGTTTACCTGATTGCTGTCAACTGGGCCTGGTTTCAATTGCGGACCCGCCCCGGCGATTACGGTGCGCGTGCCAGCCAGGCAATGCTATGGCGGCAAGCAAAACGTGAGGACCGCGCCGCATGTGACTTTCAGCAGTTTCTGACGAGTTGGCAAACGAAGCCTGATCCTCGCTATTCATCTTTGGCCAGTTGGGTGAACTCCGTGGCGAAGCCCCAGGCTTCCTCTTCTAAATTTAATGATCTCTACCCATGTCAAGGCAAAACACCCGACGCCTTCGAGCTCGAACTGAAGGCTCTGGAGGAGCAAGCTAGCGGTAGAGTGGAGCAAGCCGAACGTGATTTCAATGCCGCAGAACAAACCTGGAGCAGCGTCCGGGTTCTGCTCGAGGAAGCCAGACTTTTTTTGGAGGCGGAAGTACGGGCTTGGGGACGCTCGGCTGAGCTCAGATCTTCGCAGCAGGCAAAAGCCCCGGGAAAAGGATCCGACGAAGACAAGAAAAAGCAGGCATTAGCGGCGAAATTTGAGTCAGAGGCAAAGGCGCAATTTACGAAACTCCAGCATCTTTGCAATCGGATCATAGAGAAAGCTCCACAAACTGCCAACGCTTACAACTACCGGGCGCTAGCCAAGTACTGGCTTGACCCCGATCATTCTCCGACCCAAGAAATCCTGGCAGATGCCCACAAGGCCCTGAAGTTGGAACCTTCAAATACGTTAGCGCTACAACTTATCGACAAAATGGTCCCGCAAAGATCTCCTGCGCAGGAACGATATCTCGAACAAGAGAAGCCTTATTTGGAGCGTTATCAACTGTTATGGGGAGGTGACGCAAACACATATCTCCATTTGGCATCTCTGGCCGAGACAGAGAAGCGCCATCTCGAAGCCGTTCAACTCTCAAACACCGCTGTCGCTATGGACACTCTGAATCTTGAAGCCTACCAGGTGCGCAAGCAAGCTGAGGAGGGTTTGCATCTGGACGAAACTCTGATTAAGGGAGACCTGGTCGAGGGTTATCGGCACGCGGCCGACGCTCTCACCGCCCGTCTACTCGATGCGACGCAGGCAGAGCAGGGTTGGCGCAATGCGGCGGACGTGCGTATCGGGGATAAAACCGGGGACGTAACTCGTTGTGACTCTTTGCTTAGCGCGTGCATCAGTACTCAGCCGGCTGTCGCTCCTCATCGCGAAGTTATCTATGCCGTTATTCTCTCTGTCACTGACGAGACGGGGCCGGTCTCATACGTAATCATTGATAAGGGGCTCGAGGACGGCGTTGTCGTAGGTGCACGAAGTGAAGTTCACTCTCATTACACACCCTCGAGCGCTGGATCCGCTGCTAAAGACCCGGTCGTTGGTATCGGAAGAGTTGAATCGGCTGGGCCGGATTCTGCCCTGGTTCGGGTCAGCCTGTTCCCACCGAATCCGCCGGTTGCCTCAGATCGTCCCTATCGCCTGCGCAAGGGTGACGGCGCATACTTGTTTGTGCGCGCTCCGCACGTGGACCGCCGTTCCAAGCTGTGGTTCTTGTTGGCAGGGCAGGATGTAACTCTATTGGGTTGGGACAATAAGAAGATTTGCGACTACCGAACTCTATATCAGAGCGATACTGCGGGACTAGATGATCAGCTCATGAAAGCGATACTGACGGACATCCATAATCCCGGGCACTTGCAAACACCCAACGATCTTGGCCTTCATCCCCTTGCCATTGAGAGGCGAATCGGGCAGAGCGACCTGGACAAAACTTCCTTCGATGATCTGGGGAAATTCCTCGATTACATGCTTAAGGAGTCTCTGGTGATAACGCAGAGTTTCGGCCGAGAATGGAAGATCCGATATGTCTACAGCTGGTGGCTCGCCATAGGCAAGCCACAAGCATTGCATTAAATTTAGCCGTGCCGGGCGGGCGACGCTTGTCCACCCGACGCGTTTTTAGTTCACCCACGCCGTCTGCTCCAGCGCGTGAATGTAGTGGATGACTGCCTCGCTCCAGCCATCGATGTGCGTCCACTTGCCATAGCCCACCCCGTTTTTGTACGACGCGACATTGATGAGGTAGCCCTTGCCCTTCGGCGCGACTACCTTGTCATGCGCCTGCTCGTCGCTGATCACGATTAGGCGGTCGCGCTTCTCCGTGCGGTTCAACTCCTCAACCGCCTTGCCGAGCAGCGTGCCGTTGTGGGGTTGCGAAGCGTCGATGGCATCGCGCAAGGCGAAGCCGCGACGGCTGGGAACCCGCACCAGATTGTCTGAGAAGCTGTACACCGCCACCTTCTCTGCAATCTCGCGCAGCAACACCGCCAGGCCGTACGCTGCGTCGGTGCGCTGCATCTCCGAACGGTGAGACAGCGGCGCGGTCATCGAGCCGGATACGTCCACCAGCACAATCGTCTTCCCCGGCAGCTTCTCCGTTCCCGCAACGCACTTCAGCATCGCCTGTTCAAGCGCCTGTTCCCACTGCGGAGCGTAACGGGCCGCAGCCAGGAAGCGAAATGGCAGTACACGCGCCGTGCTCACCTGCTCAAGTGCAGTCAACACCAGCGACTCGTCAACCTGCGCCTCGCGCATGTTGCGCAAGTTGCGCAGCAACGCGAGCGCGCCCAGCTTTTTCTCCCGCAGCAACCGCTCCCACGCTTTGCGCTTGTCGGCGCCCACGCTGAGAGCCACTTCCCAGGTGTCCGGAGAGGTCAGCTTTCCCTCGACCAGCCGCCTCCACACTTTCGCCTGCTTCTGGTCGCGCGGCTTCGCGTGACAGAGGAACAGCACATCCCGCAGCTTGATCGGCCCGGCACGGTTGTACTTGGCCAGCTGATACTCGTCAAACTTCGGGAATGCCGCTGCCAGCCCCTTTTTCACTTGGCTGGAGAGGGGCGCACGCCCATCCTTCCAGTAGATGGCCACAAACTCCGCCAGTTCGTCTGCGCGCTGGATCACCCTCACCAGCGTCTCCGAAACCAGCGCCCGATGGGTCTTGTGACGCGCCATCTCGCGCACCAGCAGTAACGGTGCGTGACGCAGCTTCATTGCCTCGCGCGCCTCCACGGCCAACGCTGCTACCTTATCTACGGAGACTTTCGGCACCAGTTCTGCGATGCGCCCGGCGATCTCCACGCCGTCCTCATAGAACTGCCTCTCCCACAGCAAGCACGCCAGCACCGAGCGCCGCAGCTGCAGCTCCGCTGACAAATTCCGCGCCGCCGCCCCCTCGTGCGTGCGCCGTCCGAAAAGATTCAGCACGTTTAATCGGGCCATGATCGGCCTCCTTTGGAACAATCAGCACAAAACAATGAGGCTTGCTTCGTAACATTCTGTCTGGTTCTGCTCTATAACTTTTGTGCTGGCTCGTGCGAGCGGGACGCAGAACTGTGGTCCCTAACTTCATGCCCGCGATCAACATTCCTATTTTGGCGTCTCTCGTTTCTCACCGCATTTACACTGTTTCTAAGTATCCCGGTCGCAGGCCGCGTTGCTATCGTGCCTTGTTGGCCGGCTCAGGTCTTGAGGTCGCAAGTTGTGACGACAATTACCAGGCGGCATACAAGATAAATACCCATCATCCTAGCAAGAGAGTTGCTTCTACGATCGTCCTGTTGCCGCACCAGCAACACCCACTTCTGGTTTCCACCAGGCTGGACGGCCACTCGGTGAGACCCTCCTAACCGCATTCTTCGCGCATAGGTCAGGTAT
>JAFAWX010000347.1 GCA_019241535.1 Acidobacteriota bacterium
CAAGACGGCCGGAAAGGATATTACATCGGCAAAAGTCACCTACCCCGCGCTGTTCGGCATCACCGAGTCGCGCCGGCAATCAGCTGTGCTGCTTGAATCCGCGTCGATAGCGCTCAAACCTTTTGGACCCCGGGCCGATGTTCTCAAGACCTTGGGGCGATTTCTAGTGGAGCGGGAATGCTAAAACGCGCCCCATCTGAAACATTCAAACGTGATTGCCGCCACGCAGTAACATCGCTGCCGGCCAGTTTTCCTTGGTCAGCCCCTACGCAGTAACGTTATACTGAGTTCATCTGAAACTCCTGAGGGGCGCGGGATTAGATCTGCTGCGACAGCAGGCGAAGAAAAAGCTAAATGAAGAAAACCAGCTCCCCCCGAGTCGCGTATTTCTCAATGGAGATTGCCCTCGAGCCGGATATTCCCACCTACAGCGGCGGGTTGGGCATCCTGGCCGGAGACACGTTGCGCTCGGCGGCCGATCTGGGCGTCCCTCTGGCAGCCGTGACGCTAGCCTATCGAAAGGGATATTTTCGACAAATTCTCGACGGGGCCGGCAATCAGTTCGAGCAGCCGCAGGACTGGGCCCCGGAGCGGCGTTTATCAGAGATCAAGCCCCGGGTGCAGGTTGAGGTCGAGGGCCGCCCGGTTGCAGTACGCGCCTGGAACTACACCATTGCCGGGATCAGCGGCGAAACCGTGCCTGTCTATCTGCTTGACACCAATCTCCCGGAGAACTCCGAGTATGACCGGGGGCTGACCGATTATCTTTACGGTGGTGACCAGCGTTATCGTCTCGCTCAGGAAATTGTGCTCGGTTTTGGAGGCTTCCACCTGATCGAAAAACTCCACCCCGGGCAAATCGAGACCTATCACATGAATGAGGGGCACTCCGCCCTGTTGTCATTGAGTCTGCTTGAAAGACGCCTCGACCAGAGTTTTGCCGGACGCCTGAAGCAGCTCGACATCGACGGAGTGCGCAACATGTGCATCTTCACTACGCATACTCCCGTGCCTGCCGGACATGACCAGTTTCCCCGCAGTCTGGTCGTGCAGGTGCTCGGGCGCGATGATATTGCCCTGCTCGATGAGGCCGAAGCGTGGCAAGGTGAGGCTCTTAACATGACGTACCTCGCCCTGCGGTTCTCTGGTTACGTGAACGGCGTTGCCATGCGTCACGGCGAGGTCTCGCGTGGCATGTTTCCGCGTTACGAAATCAGCGCCATCACCAATGGGGTTCACGCCATTACCTGGACATCGCCCGCCTTTTCCGCACTGTTTGACTCCTACATTCCGGGCTGGCGCAATGACAATAATTATTTGCGCTATGCCATCAGCATTCCCCTGCCCAACATCCGGGAGGCCCATGCGGGAGCCAAGGCCGAGCTGTTTCAAGCTATAAGCCGCGCCTTCGGCATCGATCTCGACCCCAAGGTCCTCACCATCGGCTTTGCCCGGCGCGCCAGCACCTATAAACGTGCCGACCTGTTATTTCAGAATCCGGAACGCCTGCGCAAGATTGCTCGCGAGGTCGGCCCCCTCCAGCTCGTCTACGGCGGAAAGGCTCACCCCAACGACGAAGGAGGCAAGAACCTCATTCGCCGGGTAATCGGTAGCGCAGCGTCTTTGGCCGATGCCATTCGCACCGTGTACGTCGAGAACTATGATATGCGCTGGGGAAAACTAATCACTTCGGGCGTCGACCTGTGGCTGAATAACCCTATGCGGCCGCAGGAAGCGTCCGGCACCAGCGGAATGAAGGCGGCGCTGAACGGGGTTCCTAGTTTCAGCGTCGTCGACGGCTGGTGGGCCGAGGGGCACATTGAGGGTGTTACCGGGTGGTCGATTGGAAGCGATGAAATGGCCGAGGACGCTTCGGCAGAAATTGCCGCCCTCTATGACAAGCTGGAACGGGAGATTGCCCCGATGTTTTACGGTCGGCCGAACCGATATACGGAGGTCATGCGCTATGCCATCGCGTTGAACGGTTCTTTCTTCAATACCCAGCGCATGGTACTGCAGTACCTTACCAATGCATATAAGATGCAGCGCGATGTAGCAATCCCGGTCTGATCGGCCGGAAAACGACTTGCCCAGCAGCTTTTCAGCCACGGGTGAGTAACTTGTTCTTACGCTCGAGGCATCCAAAGGGTTCGCAATGTTCGCGCGACGAAAGCGCCGGGCCAGGGACGAAGAAGAGCCGTTGGTTCCCCATGGCCTGATCTGGCAGGCCACGGAGCGCCTTCCTGCTGCCCAGGAAGCCCCCCAAGTGCCGCCCCCCGCGACGGAAAAAGAGCCGGTCACCATGCCGGAGCACGAACGCGATCTCGCCGAGTCGAGACCAGAAAGCCAACTGAGCGCCAGGAACCTAGCACCCATTTCGCCTCCGCCCGCGACGGAAAAAGAGCCGGTCAGGATACCGGAGCAGGAAAGTGGTCTCGCCGCGACAAAACCCGAAAGCCAAGCGGGCGCGAGGAAACTCGGAGTTATTTCGCCTCCACTTCCCTGGCCTCCGGTCGAGGTCGAGCAGCGTCCCGAACAGCCCGGTTCCGTGGCCGACGCGGGGTCGGCGCCTGAGGTCACCGAAGAAGAAAAGGCGCCTTCGCCTTTCGAACAGCCGCAAACGTTGCCTGACTCCCCTGCCGCGCCCGAAGAGAAGCGTGAGCCTGCGATGTCACGTTTGCGCATTCGCGCACTGGCTGAAACTTCCCGGGCTAAAGAAAAGTTCTTGAGCACCTCGGCCCGTTTCGGCGATCACGGCCGAAGTTTCCTCGGAAAAACGAACAGCAGCGTGGTGCAGTTTCAAGCGAAGCTCGTCGGGAACTGTCGGGTTTTCGTCCGTGTCGCAGGAACAAACCTGCATCGGTTAGTTCGTTCTCTCCCGATGAAAGAAATGCAGGCGCTGCCTCGGCATTGTGCGCAAATTGTTGCTCAAGGAATTTCGCGCGCCCGTCTCGCCTTGAAGAATGGGCATGTGGCTGGTGAGACCGTCACTGTCGAGCGGGGCAGACAGTGGTCACAGGGACTGCTCGGGTCTATGTCGCGGGTTGGGCGGCGCAGGATTCACGTGCGAATTCACGTAGTTTCGCCGTGGTCCAGGTTCGTCGGCGGGGCAAAGTCCGCGACCGAGGGTTGGCAGGGAAAACCGCGGGCGGCGGCCGATTCCCGTTTGTGGATGTCAATCACCATGGCGGGTGCTTCCGCTCTATTGACGCTCGGCCTGATCGCGCTTATCCGTCCCTATGCTCCGGCTTCGGCCAAAGAGCCTGCACCCGCCCGACCGACCTCACAACCAGAGAAAGTCAATTCACCTAACCGCCCGGTTTCCAAACCAGAGCCTCTCATCGCTCCCTCAACCGTGCCCGGACCCCGCCAGCGCACTCAGAAAGTACCGGCTGCACAAACGATTCCAGATCGGGTGGCGCCCAAAATCGCGCACAGCAAACCCAGAGTGCGACGCAGTGAGGACGATGACTACGTCGCAGCAGATACCTACACTTATTACGGCCCGAGTGGCAAGCACTCCCACTAATTTAGCTAGATACTGCGTGCCAAATCGCCTGGCCTGCAGCTCAATGCCCGGCGCTTTACTTCAAACTCACTAGGCGGTCCAGCAATTCCGAATAATCCTTCTTTTCAAGACCGTGCACCTGCCGGTTGTAGTCATCGACCTTGGAAGAGTAATTCATCGAACAGAATTTGGGACCGCACATCGAGCAGAAGGCAGCTTCCTTGTAGTAATCGTCGGCGAGGGTTTCATCGTGCATGGCGCGGGCAGTTTCGGGATCAAGCGACAGGGCGAACTGCTTCTCCCAGTCAAAGCTGTAGCGAGCAAAGCTTAGGGCATCATCGCGGTCCTGCGCTCCCGGCCGGTGGCGTGCAATGTCGGCGGCATGGGCGGCAATCTTGTAGGCGATGATACCGTCCTTGACGTCTTTCTCGTTAGGTAGGCCAAGATGCTCTTTGGGGGTGACGTAGCAGAGCATGGCGGCGCCGTTCCATCCGATCATCGCCGCACCGATAGCGGAGGTGATGTGGTCATATCCTGGTGCAATATCGGTGACGAGCGGCCCGAGGGTATAGAAGGGCGCCTCATAACAAAGCTCGCGCTCCTTATCGACCTGCTCTCGAATCTTGTCCATGGGTACGTGACCCGGCCCCTCGATCATGACCTGCACATCGTGCTCCCAGGCTCTCTTGGTAAGTTCGCCCAGGGTTTTGAGCTCGGCAAACTGCGCCTGGTCGCTGGCATCGGCGATTGAGCCCGGGCGGAGACCGTCGCCCAGCGAGAATGAAACATCGTACTTGGCGAAAATCCTGACGATATCGTCGAAGCGCTCGTAAAGAAAGTTCTGTTTATGGTGATGCGCCATCCAGTGCGCGAGAATAGCCCCGCCGCGGCTGACAATACCCGTAATGCGACGGGCAATCAGGGGTAGGTATTCAACCAGTACCCCAGCGTGGATGGTCATGTAATCCACCCCTTGATTGGCCTGCTCCTCGATGACTTCGAGCACGATCTCTGCCGTCAGATCCTCAATGCGCTTCACCCGGGAAACCGCCTCGTAGATGGGCACGGTACCAATTGGAACCGGCGAGTGGCGCAAAATAGCCTCTCGAATCTGGTGAATCTCGCCTCCTGTTGAAAGGTCCATTACGGTATCAGCACCGTAGTGGACGGCGGTATGCAGCTTATTCAACTCGGCAGAAATATCCGAGCTAACCGCGCTGTTGCCGATGTTGGCGTTGATCTTGCACAGGGAAGCTACACCGATGCACATCGGTTCCAGTTCCGGGTGGTTGAGGTTCGCTGGGATGATCATGCGGCCGCGAGCGACTTCTTCCCGGATGAGCTCGGGGGCGAGTCTTTCACGTGCGGCGACGTAGCGCATTTCTTCCGTGATCGCGCCCTGGCGCGCGTAATGCATCTGGGAAAAATTCCCATCGCGGTTTTCCGCTCGGCGCCGCGAAAGCCACTCTGCGCGCGCCGGGGCGCTACCCTTTCCGCCGTGGCCGTTTCCGTTGTCTCCGTTTGGGGGAAGCATGAGCTCGATCCTTAAGAAAATTTTCCTTTCAATTATACGCGCCGCTCTTCAAGGATAACCTCGCGACCGATGGGGAGAATTACTTCGCCTCGCCCACACTCGCAGCTTCCCGCACCGGAACCGGCCAGGTGGCGCTCAGGAAACCCAGCGCGTAAACCATACCGATAACAGAAAACCCTCCCGCCAAGCTGCGTTCGGCGACCGCGCCCACCAGATAGGACTGCAGTACCTGCAGGGTAGTTCCGGCAGCATAGAACGTGTTCTGCACCCGCCCCATGTAGTGCTGGGGAATCTGTTCCATCAGGCGGGTATTCATAGCCACGCCCGTGATGCCTCGCCCGGAGCCCATGAGCGCGTAGACTGCGACCGCGAGCGCCAGTAGCGGCATCATAGGTGCTGCCGTCATCAGCACGGCGAGCGCGCCGAGCGCCACCGCGATCGAGCGGCGGGCTCCCCACTCGCGAATGAACACCGGGGCATAGAAGGCACTCACAAATGCACCCACTCCCCAGCCGCCGTTGAGCCATCCATATCCGACCGCTCCGGCGTGAAAGGCTTCGCTTAAGGGTGGAGTGACCACGACTCCCGTCATCATGGCGGAAAGAAACAAAGACCAGCTCAAGCCGAGCATCACGATCTCGCGATTCCCGCGCAGGAATTCAATACCCTCGCGCATCTCGCGAAAGAATTTGCCGACCGCGTTTTCAGCAGCCACGATGGCGGTATCGAGATCAGCCGGACGCGGCACGACGTGCCGTCCCTTGCGCACTGCAAAATAGCAGAGGAAGGAAACCACGTAGGTGCTGACATCGATGAGCAGCACTCCCCCAAGTCCGATCTTGTTGTAGACGAAGCCGACGATCGAGCCGGCAATCAGCCAGCCACCCTGCACTCCCGCCAGCAGGAACGTATTGGCGTGGACAAATTCATCGCCTGGCGTCAGTTCCTGGATAAGCGCGGTGACCGTCGGCCAGAACATCCAGAAACCGGCGGCCACCAACGTGTTCATGAGATATAACTGCCAGAGCTTTACTTTTCCGGCGAAGGCGAGCAGAGAAACCGCAAGGATGATCACCGCCCGCACAGCATCGAGCATCATGACCAGTCGACGCCGATCCTCGCGATCGATGATGACCCCGGTGAAAGGAAGCAGAACGATGGCCGGCAGGGTTTGAACGACCGCGAAGGTGCCCAAAGCCATTTTCGAGTGTGTGGCCTGAAGAATGTACCAGGCGACGGCGGCGGCATTCATTCCGCTGCCGATCATGGAGACCAGGTTTGCGCCAAAAACGAAGCGCAACCCTCTCCTCTCAAAAATCGAGCGCATGCTCTACTCTAAGCAATGTCTACCCCGTTCGCCAAGCGTCGATCCCCTGCCAAGCGGTCTTCTCCGTGTCTTTCGATCCGCAAATATCTGTGAACGGCCGATAACTTACTTGCTTTTCTATTGACGTCTGTTCGAGCTACTTCGAATTGATAAGGTCCTTCGCTCCGAAAACGGGGAATGACGTGCGTGAGTATGGGCTTCATTCCAGGTTAAGTGGCTTGCGTACATAGCAAAGCCGTTGCTGGCTAATCGTGGTAATAACCCTCGTGATTAGCAGGCTTTCTTTATGGCTCCATGGACAGCGTCGCCGCCGATCGAGATCGAAGCCCGGGGGACCAGGTCGAACTCGAGGAAGAGGTGACGCAGGTAGCGCTTCGGGCTCAGAAAACAATGCTCGTCGAGCGACAGAAGAATTGCTGATGCATTGGTTTCGCACGACGGTTTGAAAAGACACGGATTGGTCGGTGGAATTGATCAGAGGGCATCACCACCCCCTATGCTGACCGAGGGAGTCGGCTTCTCAGCTCTACCCCTCCAGCCGCACCAAGCAAATAAACGATCAAAATCAGCATAATCGGTTCGATCGGGTGCTTGTAGCGTGGGAAGGGGTTTACCAGATAGTACGGAAGGGGATAAACCACAAGACAGGGCGCCATCAGCCAACGATAAGGGTTTTTGAGGGCAAACATAAGGGCCAGTCCAGCCCAAGCGAATATGGCGGCTAGAAGAAAACCAGTGTGGCGGGCAATCCGCAACTGAAATTTCCCCGCCAGTGTCTCTTGCGGGGGCGCAGCCCAGAAATATCCGACGCGCTTCAGACTAAACCAGGCAAACTTGCCAGGGTGGCCGCGAATGAAGCCGTCAAACTCGCGCCGCTTCTCATCCATGAAACCAATTTCACCAAGTTGCTGAAATCGAGCCATCGATTTTCGGTCGTTCCCAGGGTGTTCGCTTCGCGTCCATCCGCCTCCGGAGGCCTCGTTATTGGCCTCGTATAATTCGAGAGGAAGATTGTCTCGAATGAAGATCAGCCGCCCGAAACACTTATAATTTCGGATCGTCCACGGCGTGACCAGTACTAGCATGGCGACAACCGCTAGCAGCTGGGCGCGGAAACGGCCGGAACCGGCGGGGAGTTGATAAAAGATCCAAGCCAGCGCGCAGGGGAACAGGATCAGAACCGCCGTGTTGGTTAGAGCCATTAGCCCCCAAAGCAGGCCAAAGATCAGCCAGTCGGAAGCACGCGGCATCCTCTGATCGGCCAACATAATCGCGCGCCACAGGATGAGGGTCAGCAGAAATGTCGTGAAGCTCACCTCCCATACGACCCGCACCGGCCAATAGATCAAATAGGGAAAGACTGCCCAGGTCCAGGCCCCACGGTAAGCGACGGTATTCCCAAAGATGCGGCCTGCGACGCGGTAAAGCGTCCCGCAGGTCAGCGCGGCAAACACGCTGTTGAAGGCCAGGATCGCCCAGGCGGAGGCGGAACTGTAGATGCCAAGGATTCTGAAAACCGAAGCAAGAACGAAGGGATAAAAGGGCGCTGTCCAGGCGCTCGGCCCGGAATCTAGATCGGTCGGCGAGCTGAACCCGTGCCCTTGGGCAAGGGAGCGCGCTAGACGCCCCATCTCCCACCCGAACTGGAAATGATCCCGCCGGGGGGTGATTCGGTAGGTGTGCCCGATGGTGATTACTGCCAGGCGCACAATAAAGGCGATCCCCACTACCAGGACAATCTCTCGATTCGAGCTTCCGCCCCGAGCTTGATTGCGTTCGTTTGCCTGAAAAGCTTCTGTCGAACAGGGAGAATTGATCGTGTGCACCGGCTTCAGACTACCGCAGGTACAGCGCCGTGCGCCAGAAGCACCGAGCCTTGAGTCCGCCCCTTCCGCCGCATCAGAGAATTACTTTTTGGTGCGAGACTCGTGCCCGGTTACCCCCTGTGTTGGTGCCGTATTCAGCGACTGGATAGGGTAGATACCTCCCCCGAACGGGCACTTAAGATGAGGCGATCATCAATTGTCTGACCGTCCGCCTACTTCTCAGTGTGTCTGATTCACAGCGCTCTTCAGAATCCGTGCAAGGGTCACTGTATCCCCGGTGGCGTTGGCGTGGCAAGAACACGCGCGGATTCTCTTTGGTCCGGTGGTTGTGCAGCGATGTCTGAGTAAACAGGAGACTTTATTTAAGAACTTGCTCAACTGCATCAACTTGCGATTTCAGCACACGCAAATTTCAGGTGCTGCCAGAGCGTTGCCATTCCCGAGAGACTGAAAGTGCAGCTCGGTTTCCGCACCCATTTCCGCGGGAAAATCATGGCCATCATTGCTCAGCTCCTTTCCCGGACACGGCAGCGTGATCTCCAGGACACCGTCCATCACCGTGGATGTTCCACCTAATATCTGTTCAACCTCGGTCTCGTCTATACCTGAAATTGTGTGGTCCGCGTCTGGTTGATTGTCGTCGTTAGTACGAGGCATGTTGGTCTTCGCGATTGCAGCTTCCACTACTTCTGCGAGCCCTCGCAGATCGCCAAAGCCTGTGAAGTGGACAAACATTAGCCGGGGCTGCTCCGTCATGAGGTGATTGTGATGTGCGGTAAAGTTGATTTCCGAGTGGCTGGTAGTGTTTTAGAACGCTGACGACTGGGTTGACTTCGTCCTCTAACAGGCACAGTTCAGCGACTAACAACGTGCCCCCGTTTTCTTGCTTATAGCGAAGCGTAGCCATCAGTGACAAGGTTGGGCAGCGTCTGAATGCCTTTACTGGTACGTGCAGATCACTTCGCGGAAGATCGAATCTAAGCACCCCATTCCGCATCTGCTCTCCCTTCATTCCCATAACTTGGTTGATCGTTGCCTCCCAGCTGGAATTTGATTGAGACAGAGCCGGGCTGCAGGAAATCGCGACCAGCAACAACAAAGAGAATACAAATCTGACCAGGATGAGGAGGGAATTCGAAGTTCCAGGCGACACGCGAGTAGCGGACATTTTTTTCTCCTTGGGATTCAGTAGGAATTCCGGCCGTGGAATCTTGCCGGATTAAGGGTGGAGGCTGGACGTGAGTGATCCAGACCTGGTTGACAGCACCTTCTACCTAAAGCTGGAACTAACACGGTGCGCAAATAGGGCACTTTCCTCAGAATTACCCTAGTGGAGACCATTATCGGTACATTAGTGCGGAACCTCAGGCCCGCTCTGCCCGACCGTCCCGTCAGAACAATCGTTTCCCGATCCCTTTCCCGAATCAAGCGAAACTCGAATACGGTACGCTTGTTAGCTGAATCGAGATGGAATCGGCTTCACTCACCAAAGACCAGCAGCGGCCCAACAAGAACAGCCGGGCGTATTAGCGCCTACACCGCCAAAACTTCTCTTGTACTGACGGCGCGGAATGATTCAATCCTGCTCGGGCATCAGACCGCTCTTCATTGCGGACAGCTCGCGCTCCTGGGGGCGCGGGTCCTGAAAAACCTGGCCTCGGTTTCGAATGAAGCGGCGCAAGTTGCCAGACGTTATCTTGAGCTTGAAGCGGAAAGCTCGCCAGCACCTAGCTCGATCGCCCCGAGAGCCGGGAAGCTTGTTGCGCCAAAAAGACCGTCATTCTCGCTAAAGCCAGGCGCGCTTAAAGAACGGCTCACCAAGGTGAATTCCGCGCGCGCGGCAGGAAACTAATCAAGGTTTGACGAGCTCGTTGGCAAGAAGCTGAGCCTTAGAAGCCAGAGTTTCGGCCCGCCGAAGATCTCCCGCGCCTTCCGCGGCACGCGACTGCGCCATGTAACTACGAATCTGGTCGCGCATGTCCTCCTGTGCGGGAGTTAGTTGCCGGCTGGCGATCGTCTTCAGATGAGCCTCGGTCGTCGCGAGCAGCCGGTTCACGTTCTCACGGTTACGGACCTCCTGCTCCTTCGTCATGGCAGGCGCGAGCTGGGTTTCGCCTTCTTTCGCTCCCCCGTTGCGGACCACCACATTCCCGGATTGCGCCGGCGGAGTAGTTTTCTTCTTTGCCCGCCTTTTCTGGGGTGGCGTTCGTCGATCCTTTTCAAACGTAGGCTCTTCCGGCTGAGGAGCTGCCGATTGCCCGTTCTGGCGGGCCACGCCCGCTGCCGGCTGGGCAGAACCAGCTGGTTCCGATTGCGATTCCGCCGCGGGAGACTGCCCATTCTGCCCGAGAGCAGCGGTTACCGCGAGCGCGCCTGTCGCCAGGCAGAGGAGAAGCGGGCGCAGGCGGAATGGCTCGTCCAGTCTCATATGCTGTTTTTCCTCCGCGGCTCCGCCGCCCAGGCAGCAACCGGTTCAAGAGGTGCCGATCGAAGCTCCGAGAGCGGCAGGCGCAGCCGGAAGATGGTTCCCTTACCCTCGATCGATGAAAAATCCACCGAGCCGTAGTGCCATTGCATGATCTGGTAGGTTTGCGCCAGTCCAATTCCGCTCCCGGACTTCTTGGTAGTGAAATAGAGCTCGAAGATCTTTTCCTGAACACTGGCGGGAATGCCCGTGCCCTGGTCGCTGATCTCGGTCACCACCGTATCCTCATGCCGCTGGACTGAGATTGCCAGGGTGCCGCCGTTCGGCATTGCCTGGATGCCGTTCAAGACCACGTTCAGGATAGCCTGCTTCATGAAATCGACATCTACTTTCACGGGAATGGGTTCAGAAGGCAGCTCGCGCGTGAGCTTCACGTTGTGTTGCTCGGCTTCGGGAGCGGCGAGCAGGGAAACTTCGTCGAGAAGCAGGCGCAGGTCAGTCGTTTCCGGGCGAAGCTCGCGCGGACGGGTGAAGTCGACCAGAATCTGCACTACCCGATCGAGGCGATGGATTTCGCTATCGATGATATCGACATGGCGGCCGGTGTCGGGATCAATTTCGCGCAGTTTGTTTCGCAGCAGCTGGAGGTGAAGCACAATGGCGTTAATAGGATTCTTGACCTCGTGGGCTACACCGCGCGTAACCCGGCCGCTTGCGGAAATACGCCGCGAGAGTTCGATTTCATCTTCAATGCGCCGCGCCGATTCCGCATCGCGCATGGTTAGCAGGGCGCCGATCTGGGCGCCTCTCTCCTGAATGAAATCGAGCGAGATTTCCACCCGTCGGCCGTTCGGCATCTCCATCTCGCACAATTCCACGTTGTGATGCAGGCGGAAGGAATCGAGCATCAATGCGCCGAAAGCCGATCCCGGGGAGAAGATCTCTCGCGCGCTCCGGCCAAGCAGTTCTCCCCGGGAACGGCCCAGAAAACGCTCGACCGAAGCGCTGACCAAAACCACTTTCGAGTCCTGGGTGAAAAGCATCAGTCCATCTTGCAGGCTGGACATGATTTGGTCGACGTTGCTCTTCAGGGCAGAAAAAATTTCCCGGGCATCGCGCATCTGTTTTCCCAGATGGGCGATCTTCAAACTCACGCGCCCGTACTCGTCGCTGTCCCCTTCGGCGGCTGGTGAGTTTTCTTCCTGCCCGCCGGTCATCGTGTCCAGGCTGCGGCTGATGCGCTCAAGCGGTCCTAAGGCCACGCGAGAGAGGGCTGCCGCCAGGATAAGCGAGCACAATACGGCCACTGCCGAGAGCAGCACCGCAGTTCGCAGGCGGGGTGTAAGGTCGTTGCGTAGAAAGACCGTGGAGATGCCGACGCGAATGCTGCCGAAGACGGCGCCATTCAACATCAAGGGCATGCGAACTTCATAAAGCGTGGGAGGGTTGTACATGAGGCGCAGCTTGCGGCGGAAACCGGCGTTTTCAAGCAGGGCAAAATCCGGGCGCTCGGCCACTTTTTTCCCCAACAGGTTCAAATCCGTGTGCAAGATCGCCTTGCCATCTGAGTCCAGAATCGCCGCATCGTAAACCGTAGGCCAGCTCCCCACGACGGAATCGAGCATGGTATTCAGGTCGCGGTCGGTTCCCAGATAGTAGGCAATGCCGCGGCGCAGGGCCTCGGGATTATTGGTATCGACCCGGGTGCTGCTGAGGTCGGGCGCGACGTTCGCGGCGAGATAGGCAAGCTGCGACGCCAGATAGGTGGCCGTATCATGGGCAACGGAAACTCTCTGGCTCAGAATCTGGGAAATATGTAAATAAGAAGCGCCCGAGACGAGCGCGGCCACCATGAAGGTAATGGCCAATACGATTTGTGTCCTGCGGCGCATGAGCCAGCCGGCCGGGCCACGCGAGCCCCAATCAGCAGGGAGTGCATCACCCTGTGGGGCTCTCGAGGCAGCCTTTCGCTATAACTCCTTGGTTTCCTCCGCCTCTTCCCTTTCGCCGACGCGGGCGCCCTCCGATGCCGAACTACCATACTCCTTCAATTTATTGTGCAGGGTTTTCAAGCTGATGCCGAGTATTTCTGCCGCTCTGGTTTTATTGTTATTCGTAGATTCCAGAGTCTTGAGGATAAGCAAACGCTCGGCCTCGCCGACGGTGGTACCCACGCCCACCCGGATGGAATCAGCATCGTCGGCCGAGGGACGTACGGGCGCGTGCCCGAAGCCGGGCGGCAGGTGCTTGGTTTCGATAACCGGCCCTTCGCAGACGATGACCGCCCGCTCGAGGGTGTTGCGCAGTTCGCGCACGTTCCCCGGCCAACTGTAGTTGCGAAAAGCGTTGAGCACGGCTTCGCTTACGGTCGCCACCCGGCGCCCGTGTTTGGCGCTCATCTCGGCGAGCAGCGCATGGACCAAGTCAGGAATGTCCTCGCGGTGCTCACGCAGCGGGGGCATATGGATATTGAAGACATTCAGGCGGTAGTAGAGATCGTTGCGCAATTCACCGTGCGCCACCGCCTCTTCCGGAACTTTGTTGGTCGCCGCAAGCACCCGCACGTCGACCGTCGTTTCCACCTTGCTGCCCAGGCGGCGCACTTTGCGGTCTTCGAGCACGCGCAACAGTTTGGCCTGAGTCGCAATCGGCATCTCCCCGATCTCGTCAAGCAGAAGGGTGCCGCTTTCGGCAAGCTCGAAGCAGCCGGTGCGGCGCTCGAGCGCGCCGGTAAAGGCACCTTTCTCGTGGCCGAAGATTTCGCTCTCGATCAGGGTTTCCGGAATAGCCGCGCAGTTGATGGCCAGGAAGGGTTTAGAACGGCGGGAACTGAGATCGTGAATGGTGCGCGCCACCAGCTCTTTGCCAGTTCCGCTGGCGCCGGTGATAAGAACCGATGCCGTGCTCGGCGCGACCAGTTCGATAAGCCGAAAGATCTCCTGCATCTTTTTGGAGGGCCCGACAAGCGAACCGAGCGAACCCGTGTCGCGCAATTTGCGACGAGTGGCCTCAAGCTCGGCGCGCGCTCCGAGCAGGGCGGAGGCATTCTGCAGAATGGTGCGCAAGCGGTTGGTGTCGATGGGCTTGGTGATGTAATCGTAGGCACCCATGCGCATCGCCTGCACTGCGCTGTCGATGGTTCCCTGCGCCGTGACCACGATCACCGCGATGGTACGGCTGTCGCCCGCGATCTTCTCGAGCAGTTCGAGCCCGTCCATGCGGGGCATCTTCAGATCGGTGATGACGATCGCAGGCGACCACAAGGCGACTTTTTCATGCCCATCCTGGCCGTCCCGGGCCGTTTCCGCCGAGTATCCCCAGGCAGACACCAGCTCGGCCAGGCCGGTCCGCTCGTTCTCTTCATCTTCAACGATCAGCACCTTTTCTGGCGGCATCATCAGGTATTCCATTATTTCGTCTGTTTGAGCGCTCTGCAAGCGGGCCGAGACGCTTACTAGTTCCCGGGGGTAACCGCGGGCTCGAGTACCGAAGCATAGCCGAACACATAAGTTAGTATGGGGGAACGGTTTATGACGGAAGCTTTGTGGGCAGCGCAAGATCAGTGTGCCAGGTTGTCGGAGCTGACCGCTGGCACCGAAGAGCGCTCGAAGGAGCACCCTTTACGGCGCGACGTGCGCTCCCTGGGCATTCTCCTTGGCCGGGTGCTGGTCGAACAGGCAGGCGAAGGGCCTTTCAAGGTGGTCGAGCAACTGCGGCGCTTGCTCATTCAGGCACGGGGAAACTCTCCCGCCGGCCCGCACGTGCACAACCAGGAGATGCTTGAAGCACGCAGAATCATTCACTCGCTGGCTGTGCGCGAGGCTTACCAGGTTACGAAGGCATTTGCAATTTACTTTGAGCTGACTAACCTGGCCGAGACCAATCACCGCAAGCGGCGCCGCCGAGCCCGGAACTTTCATTCCGGTCAGCCACCACTTGCGGGATCATTCCACGGTACGCTTGAAAGAATGCGCAATGCGGGAATAAGTGCCGAGGACGCGCTCGCGGCGCTCGGCCGGATCAGAGTTGTTCCTGTCTTTACCGCTCATCCGACAGAAGTCGCACGCCGAACCGTGCTCGAGAAACGCCGCCGAATCGCCCGCTGTCTCGAACTGCTCGATCGGCTGCCGCTTCCCGCGGACGAAGCCGCGACCCTTGAGAACCAGATCGCATCGGAAATCACCGCCCTGTGGCAGACCGACGAAGTGCGGATCGAAAAACCTCTGGTCGAGGATGAAATTCGTATGGGGCTCGACTACTATCCGAGGTCGATCTTTGAAAGCCTGCCGCGAATTTACTCGGAAATCCGCGAATCGTTCTCCGCCGTCTACGGATCGAAGCCGCCCATCGATCGGTTACCCCAGGTGCTAGCGTTCGGATCCTGGATCGGGGGAGACCGCGACGGCAACCCCTACGTCACTGCGGAGAGCACGCGGGAAGCGCTGGAACGGGCAGAAAATACGATTCTCGCCCACTACACGGCAGAAATCGAGCGCCTCATCGAGCAGTTGAGCTCGTCCGCAAGGCAGGTTCCGGTAGCCAAGGATTTTCACGAACAGCTCGAACGCTATGAGCGGCTCATGGGTGAACAACGCCCCGCCGCCCGCATTTCGCGCTCCGAGAGCTATCGCAGATTCCTGAGCTTGGTTATCGCCCGCCTGCGACCGGGCCGGCCCGCAACACAATGGTCCTACGCCTCGGCTGACGAGTTTGAGTCCGACTTAGCCTTGCTGCGCCGCAGTTGCGCTGCAAATGGCGGTGAGCGCCTGGCCGAACTCCTGGTTGACCCGCTTATTCGCAAGGTGCGGACGTTCGGCTTTCACCTGACCACGCTTGATCTGCGCCAGCATGCCGCGGTTCATCGCGCGCAGCTGGCGGAGATAAAGGGCATCAGCGCCCGACCGCCGCGTACGGCCGGCGCCCGATCCGAATCTATCGCCGACGGCTCCTCGGACCGGCGGCTCTTTCATGACATCGTGCACTGGAAGAAGACCTTCTCGCCGGGGGCAATCGGCCACTACGTGATCAGTGGGGTTGAATCGGAAGCCGACATCTATGCGGTCGTCGAGCTTGCTCGCAGCTCCGGGCTTCAGCTGGCCGCTTCCGCGAATGATCCCGGACTTATGCCGGTGCCGCTGTTTGAATCCATTCAGTCGCTGCGCAGTTCCGCCACTATTATGGAGCGGATGTGGACGGATCAGGAGTACCGGCGCCTGGTGAATTCCTGGTGCGGCTGGCAGGAGGTTATGCTCGGGTATTCCGATTCGAACAAAGACGGCGGCATGCTTACGAGCATATGGGAACTGTACAAGGCGCAGCGGGCGTTGCAACAGGCTGCGCGCCGGCAGGAGATCAAGCTGCGGCTGTTTCACGGCAGAGGTGGCACGGTCGGACGCGGCGGCGGACCCACTCATAATGCCATCCTGGCCCAACCCACGGAGGATTTTTCCGGGCAGATTCGCATCACCGAGCAGGGAGAAGTGCTCAACTGGAAATATTCCGATCCTGTGCTCGCCGAGTGGAACCTGGAAATTATGATTGCGGCCTGCCTCGAGGCCATCTCCCGGCCGCCGGCTGAAGCCGATGGGGCCTGGGCCGAGATCATGGAGCAAATGGCCGCCGATGCCTATCTCTATTACCGCGCTAAGATCGCGGACAATCCCGACCTTCTCGTCTATTTCGAACGGGCGACGCCGGTGAACGAACTCGAGCACGCCCGCATCGGTTCGCGACCCGCACGGCGGGCGTCGGGCCGCCAACTGGCGGATTTGCGAGCCATTCCGTGGGTGTTCGGCTGGATGCAGAGCCGGCATGCGCTGCCCGCATGGTTTGGTGTCGGATACGCGCTCGAACGGTTTGCAGCCCAGGCGAGCGGGCATCTTGCGCGGCTGCGCGACATGATGGCCGGCTTTGCCCTGTTCTCAGATCTGGTGCGCAATGTCGAGTTGGCCATGTCGAAAGCCGATCTCGCGATTGCCGAACTGTACGCTTCACTGGTGCCCGATCAAGACTTGCGCGCGCGGGTCTGGGGCATGATCGCGGAAGAATTCGAGCGCACCGAACGCATGCTGCTGGCGGTTAAAGAGCAGCGCAGGTTACTCGAAAAAAATGCCGTACTGGCGCGATCGATCAGCCTGCGCAACCCCTATGTCGACGCTATGAGCCTTATCCAGGTGGAACTGCTTCGGCGCAAGCAGATGGGGGATAATTCCGAGGAACTGAACTATGCTCTGGGAGCAACCATCAACGGCATCGCCGCGGGCCTGCATAATACCGGATGAAGAACAACAGCCAGGCATCTGCCATGCCGAAGCTCGCGAAAGCGGGCCGCCAGAGCATCATCTAGAAGCCGTACCGCATCTTCGTATATCCTGTAGTTCCAGAACACAATCCGCAAGGGGAGGGTCCGGTGCCGATTTTTGAGTACGTCTGCAATCAGTGTCATCGCAGGTTTGAAGCTTTGGTCTTCGGCAAAGACAAACCGTCTTGTCCAAACTGTCAGGGGAAGGACCTGGCAATGCAGCTCTCGGTTTTTTCCGTTCCGGCAAAGGCCCAATCAACATCGGAGTCGGTCGGTGCCTGCGGCAGTTGTGGCGACCCCCGAGGTCCGGGTTCCTGTTCCCTTCCCGATCTTGATTAAGTATCTCCCTCTAAGGCGTTTGCAGGTGCTTGCACGCGAGTAATTCCGGCGAGTGACTCGCGTAAGTTTCACGAACGTCCTCTCTCCCTCACAATGGTCAGAATTCAAGGGGGAACGATGGACCGGCGCCAGAACTCGCGAATATCCGTTCAGCTGCCCGTGCAGGTGTGGGGGCTCGATGCCGGCGGCAGGCCTTTTTCCGAGGCCGCCCTGGTCACCAATGTGAGCACGGGGGGCATAGTTGTCGAGGGCCTGCGGCGGCGCATGCGGCCGGGCGAACAGCTGGATGTTCGCCTGGGCAACGAAACCAGTCAGTTCCGGGTGATCTGGGTTAGTTGCACCGGGGACTTGGGCCTGCAGAATCTGAAGTCCAGATCCTTCCTGCCCTATTGCGTCCTCGCCTGCAGCGCACAAACCTCCGGCGCCTGCTGATCAGAAGCGGGCGTTCGGCTCACAGGCGACCTCGTTGTAGACTTTCTCTATCTCTCTTCCCAGTACCGCTCTTCCCGGCACCTCTTTTGCCAGTTGCTCCCGCCCGTGTGCTTCCCCTATTCTGCCTGCTACGTTTTGCAAGCTGAGGAGGGTGTACGTGCGCACCTGGCCGATTATCGTGGCCGTCCTGGCCCTGAGCTCTTTATCGCGGGAGCAGGAGATCGCTCCCCCTCCCGGGATCGAAGCCAAGCAGGCGCTCCGACTGATGCCCTGGCCGGCGGGCATCGAGTTGCAGGCCGGCTCGGGCCCGATGGTGATCGACTCGTCCTTTTCCGTTCTCCTGCCGGATCATGCCGACCACCGCTTAGAAAAAGCCGCAGAAATTTTTCTAAACGACTTGCGGCGGCACACCGGAATGCTGGCTCTCGACTTCCACCTGAGCGATCGTGCCCCGCAGACCGGAACCGTGCTCGCCCTGGCAAGCGATCGTCCCGCAAAGCAGGTGCAGGAGCTGGGCGAAGACGAATCCTATGCCTTGAAGGTAACAACGTCGCGCGCGCAGTTGAGTGCCCCGACTACCCTGGGTATCATCCGGGGACTGGCCACATTTCTTCAGCTGGTTGCGATCACACCCCAGGGTTTTGCCGTTCCATCGGTCAATATCAAAGACCAGCCGCGCTTCCCCTGGCGTGGACTCCTCGTAGATTCCAGCCGCCATTTCATGCCCCTCGAGGTGATCAAGCGGAACCTGGACGGCATGGCCGCGGTCAAGCTCAATGTCTTTCACTGGCATCTTTCTGACTATCAGGGATTTCGTCTCGAGAGCCGGCGCTTTCCCAAGCTGCAAGAGCTGGGCTCGGACGGTTTCTACTACACCCAGGACGAGGTGCGGGAAATCGTCCAGTATGCTGCCGATCGTGGTATCCGGGTCGTGCCCGAATTCGATATGCCCGGGCACAGCACCTCCTGGTTCGTAGGCTACCCTGAACTGGCCAGTGCGCCGGGCCCGTATTCGCTCGAGCGCCGCTGGGGCGTTTTCGACCCCGCCATGGATCCGTCACGGGAGAGCACCTACAGGTTTCTTGACCAGTTCATCGGAGAGGTGGCGAAGTTGTTTCCCGATGCCTTTTTTCACATCGGAGGCGACGAGGTAAACGGAAAGCAGTGGGACGCAAACCCGAAGATCCACGAGTTCATGCGAGCTCACGGACTGAACAACAACGCCGATCTGCAAGCGTACTTCAATACGCGCCTCGAGAAGATCGTCGCCAAGCACGGGAAGGTCATGGAAGGCTGGGATGAAATTCTTCGTCCCGACCTCCCCAAGAATATTGTCATTCAGTCCTGGCGGGGACAACAGTCGCTTGCCGACGCCGTGCGCCAGGGATACCGCGGTCTGCTGTCCTCGGGTTATTATCTGGACTTGATGTCCCCGGCGGCTGCGCATTACGCGGTCGATCCGTTGGCAGGCGGCGCCGCCGGCCTCCCGGACGCGGACAAGAAAAAAATCCTCGGCGGTGAAGCCTGCATGTGGGCCGAGTTTGTCTCCCCGGAAAACGTCGACTCGCGAATTTGGCCCCGACTAGCAGCCATTGCCGAGCGTCTCTGGTCGCCCGAGAAGGTTACCGACCAGGAGTCCATGTATGAGCGACTAGAAAGGATCAACCATTGGCTCGACGCCTATGGACTGACGCACAATACCAATTACCCGCTCATGCTTCAGCGAATTGGCGGATCCGCTGATGCTTCCCCGCTGCGGGTGCTTACCGACATCGTCGAGCCCTCGAAAGGCTACTCCCGCTCTGCGCTGTCCCAGGAGGAACCGACGGCCGTGACCCCGTTGAACCGGCTGGTCGATGCTGCCCGGCCGGAAAGCGCCACCGCGCGCCGTTTTTCAACTCTTGTGGAAATGCTGGTTTCCGGGCGGCTTAAGCCGGGGACAGAGCGAGAGATTCGCGATCTGCTGGCCGAATGGAAACAGAACGACGAGAAGGTCCGCCCGATTGCTGAAACTTCGCTGCTGGCCGCCGATGCCATACCGCTCTCGGAGAGTCTTGCGACCCTGGCGTCGACAGGCCTCGAGGCGCTTGATTATCTCGACCGCGGAGAGAGAGCTCCGGAAGCCTGGAAGAGTCGGCAACTGGCGAGCGTGGAGCAGGCCTTCCAGCCGAAATCACAGCTGCTCGTCATGGTTGCGCCTGCCATTCAGAAGCTCGTCCAGGTCAGTGCCGGAGAAAAACCGAGCGAGCTGTCCATTCCGAAGACGGCCAGATAACCGGCCGAGCCCGAGCCGCAATCTTTGCGCCCGCAGTGCAGGACATCGCTCGGGGCTGGTCCTGCTAAACTCTTCTTTTGACGATTGCCATTCATACTGAAGACCTGTGTCGCTACTACCGAATGGGAACGACCGCGATCCGCGCCGTCGATGGCATCACGCTTACGATCGAGGCGGGAGAGTTCGTTGCCCTCTTGGGAGCCTCAGGCTCGGGCAAATCATCTCTGCTGAACCTGATCGCAGGTCTTGATTCCCCCACATCCGGCAAGGTAATCAGCGACGGCCAGAACCTTGCGCAGCTTTCCCCAAACGAACTCGCGAAATACCGGCGCCGCAAAGTCGGCATGGTGTTCCAGTCCTTCAACCTTATTCCGCGGATGTCGGTTCTGGCCAACGTGGAGCTTCCTTTGCGCTTTGCCGAGGTGGAGCGACGCGAACGCCTGCGGCGGGCGCAATCTGCCCTGGAGCGGGTAGGTTTGAGCAACCGGCTACGACATCGTCCCGCAGAGCTTTCCGGAGGCGAGCAGCAGCGGGTGGCGCTGGCCCGGGCCCTGGTAAATGAGCCCGGCATTCTGCTGGCCGACGAACCGACCGGGAACCTGGACAGCCGCACCGGAGCCGAGATCATGGACCTCATAGCGCGAACGAACGCCGCGCGGAAGATGACCGTCCTTCTGGTCACGCACGAGCAGGCGATCGCGGAACAATATGCCGAACGCCTTGTTTTACTCGGCGACGGACGAGTAGTTGCCGATGGCCGGAATGCGAAAGCAATGGCCCGGAGCGACGCGTGAAGCTCAGCGACTCCCTGGATCTGGCCGCCAGCAATCTGCGCCAATCCATGCTGCGTAATTCCCTTACCACCATCGGGGTTGCGGTAGGCGTGGCTTCACTCGTTGCCATGCTCTCGCTGGGCGTTGGTTTGCAGCGGCTGGCATCGAGAAGACTCAAGACTTCCGGACTCTTTGATACGGTTGTGGTCTCCTCGCGCCGCGATCTCCGGAGTTTCAACCGCGAGCAGGAGATAAAGGGGCCTTCGCCGCTCGACAGCCCCGATCTCGACGAGGCTGCCCGTCATCGGATCGAAAAACTGCCCGGCGTCCTCGAGGCATATCCCGATCAGCGCTTGGTTACCGAGCTGCGCTTCGGCACTAAGCCGCACTTGACCATGGTCGCCGGCCTGCCGTTTTCCGCTAAAGACAACGACGGCTTTGAAGGCATGCAGGGAAGGTTTTTCTTCTCACCCACCGCCCCGGAGGCAGTTTTACAGAAAAATTTCGCGGCTGAGCTGCTCGACCGGCCCAGCGGGAAAGGCGAAGTCACGGCGGCCGATGTTGCCGGACCTCTGCTCGGGCGGCAATTGGTCATGCGTTTCGCCGAACGCACGGCGGCAAACGCCGGCGCCGAATCGGTTTCCTATTCCGTGGTCTCGCGCGAATTGCCGCTCACTATCGTAGGCGTCACCGATCTCGATCCTGACAGCCTGCGCGGAGCCGGACGGGCACGGGTGTTTGTTCCCGAAGCGCTGCTTGAAAGCCTGCACACGGTTGAGTCATTTGACTCCCGCGATGCGAGCCGCGCAACCAGTGGCAGGCTCCTCTACACTACGTTGATTGCACGGGTCGCGGGCACGGGCAAAGTGGACGGGGTGGAACAGGCGATCAGGAAAATGGGGTTCAACACCTTCTCGATTCTCGATGCCACCAAGAGCCTGCGCCGCTTTTTTACCATCCTCGACCTCTTCCTTGGCATTTTCGGAAGCCTGGCACTGACGGTGGCATCGATTGGAATCATCAACACGCTGGTGATGGCGATCCTCGAACGGCGGCGCGAGATCGGCATCATGAAGGCGCTCGGCGCCAGTGATCAGGATGTGCGCGGATTGTTTTTCGCCGAAGCCGGGGCAATGGGACTGCTCGGGGGAGTTTTGGGCGTGGGTCTGGGATGGCTGATTGGGCGCGCGATCAACCTTGGTACGAACATTTATCTCGCCCGCCAGGGTTTTCCCGCGGAACGCATTTGGACTATGCCAGGATGGCTGGTGGGCTTCTCGGTGGTCTTTGCCTTCCTGGTCAGCTTGATGTCGGGCCTATATCCGGCAGCTCGGGCCGCGCGCCTCGACCCGGTACAGGCTCTGCGCTACGAATGAGCCTCCGGCCGGCGAATTTGCCCCTGATGCGGATGGTCAAACAACCGGCGGGAAAGGCCCCATGGGGGCAGAAAAGAAGGAAATGCGGGTTGCGGGTTTTCAAGAGCTCCCCATCAACAGCCCTCCTGGTTGCCGGCGTCCTGGCGGCCTTTCTCGGGCTGGTGTCTGCCGCCGTCGCCCAGGGCAGAACCGATTGCGGTGCGCTCAAAAGCGCCATTCTCCATCGCGCCGTACGTTATTGCATCATGCTGCCGCCCGGCTACACGGACCAGGGCGGCAGGAACTATCCCGTGCTCTATTTCCTGCACGGCCTGGGAGAAAACGAGCAGGCGCTCCTCCGCAGTGGCGGCTGGGGGGTGATCGAAGACCTGCGGCAGCAGGGTAAGACGGGCGATTTTATCCTGGCTGCGCCCGAGGGCCGGGGCAGCTTCTTCATCAATTCAGCGGGCGGGGGCGAAGCCTATAGCGACTTTTTTCTCTCCGAATTCCTCCCCTTTGTCGAAAAGCGTCACCATGTCAAGCGGGATCGCCGCACCCGCGGCATTACCGGTCTGTCTATGGGCGGCTATGGCGCGCTGCGCTTTGCCTTCGCCCACCCGGAGATCTTTTCTTCGGTGAGCGCACAGAGTCCCGCGCTGATTACAGAATCGCCGGCCGAGATCGATGCCCGATTGCGTAACGGAGGTCCGCTCGCCGGCCTCCTGGGAACGGTCTTCGGCAGCCCCATCGATGTGCCTCACTGGAAAGCAAATAACCCGTTCGAACTGGCCCGACGAAAGCCAATGCAAATCAAGACCCTGGCCATCTATATCAATTGCGGCGCCGACGACGAGTACGGCTTTGCCGCGGGGGCGGTCAAGCTCGATGCGCAGCTCGTGGCCGAAGGCATCCGCCACGAATTTCATCTCTATCCGGGAGGACACAATGCGGAATACTTTCTCTCCCATCTGAGTGAGACTATTCAATTCCACGGGCAGGCTTTCCGCAACCCGGGCCGCGAGGTAAGATGATGCTGGTTTAAGGGCAAGGGAATGCGTAAAGCTGTTCTTCACCTGAAGAAATCCGACCCGGTAATGCGCGCAATCATCGAGCGCGTCGGCACCTGCCGCATGGAGTATGGCGAGCCCACCTTCCACAGCCTGGCCGAGGCGATCGTCTACCAACAGCTGAATGGAAAAGCCGCCGTAACCATTTTCAACCGCTTCACGTCGCTGGCCGGTAACCCGCTCACGCCCGAGGGAATTCTCCGGCTGAATGAGGCAGAGCTGCGTCTGGTGGGACTTTCCAAGCAAAAATCCTCTTACTTGTTTGATATGGCGGGTCGCGCAGTTCGCGGGGAGCTGGTCTTTTCTCCTCTCTCCGGGATGTCCGACGAGGAGGTCATCGAACATCTTACCCAGGTCAAAGGGGTGGGGGTCTGGACGGCACATATGTTCCTGATGTTTACCTTGCGGCGCCCGAATGTGCTGCCGACCGGCGACTTCGGTATTCGCATGGCAATCTACAAACACTATCTCGAGAAGCGCGCTGCGAGGAAGCCGCCGGTGAACGGAGGAAGGGGACAAAAGCGGCAAGCGTCGCAAAAAATCCAGCTGCCCAGCGTAGAGCAGATGGAACGGATTGCCAGGAAATGGGAGCCTTATCGCAGCATTGCCTGCTGGTATTTGTGGCAGAGCCTGGATGTAAAGACACCGGTCGGCTGAACCAGCATCCGCCGACACGCGCCAGGACCTCTGCCGCCCAGCAGGAAAGCACCATAGCATCGGGTGCTGTGTTCTAATAATTTTCCATGGCCGAGCGGAAAATTCGCGTGCTGGTAGCTAAACCTGGCCTCGACGGCCATGATCGCGGCGCCAAGGTTATTGCCCGGGCGCTGCGCGATGCCGGAATGGAAGTTATTTACACCGGACTGCGTCAGACGCCGGAAATGATCGTCAGCGCCGCCCTGCAGGAAGATGTGGATGTAATCGGGCTTTCAATTCTCTCCGGAGCGCACAACGCCATTGTGCCGCGCGTCATGGAGTTGCTCAGCCAGAACCGGATGAACGACGTGCTGGTCCTGGTCGGCGGCATTATTCCCGAACAGGACGTGGACGCACTGAAGAACATAGGTGTGGCCGGTATCTTTCAGCCGGGTACCGCGATGGAGCAGATTGTGAACTTCATTCGCACCCACCGGCCTGCCCGCGACGTGCCCGCCGGCGAGTGAGCGCACTTTCGGTCCGGCCGGTGGCATGACAACAAAAAAAACATGTTCCGCCGCTTTCGATCGCTCCGCTTCTGGCAAGCAGTTTGACCCAGTCGAAACCGGCCAGCGATGGCATTTGCTCGCGGCCGAGGCAAAATCCTTGTCCACAGGGCAGCCGGGGCATGATCTTCCGTAGTTTGCGTGTTCTCGTTTATCTGGGTTAACGTAAAAATCGCGTCATGAGCACCGACGTCTCAAACTCCATCCTCACTACCCGGATCGATGCAACCTCGGCACGCTATGAGGCCAACATGCGTTTTATGGCGGACCTGGTGTCCGCCATCCGCAACGAGGAAGAGCAGATCCGCGAAGGGGGCGGAGCCAGGGCCATTGACAGCCAGCACGGCAAAGGACGACTGACGGCGCGGGAACGCATTCAGCATCTGGTCGATGCGGGCAGTTTTTTCGAACTTGGAACTTACGCCGCCTATCGCATGTACGAGGAGTGGGGCGGAGCTCCGGCAGCAGGCGTGATTACCGGCCTGGCGCGCATTGAAACCCGCATGGTCATGATTATTGCCAACGATGCCACGGTCAAGGCGGGCTCGTTTTTCCCGCTGACCGCGAAAAAAGTCATCCGCGCGCAAAATATTGCCATCGAGAATCGCGTCCCTACGGTTTATCTGGTGGACTCTGCCGGTGTGTTTCTCCCCCTGCAGGAAGATGTTTTTCCCGATGCCGACGACTTTGGCCGCGTGTTTCGTAACAATGCCGTCATGTCCGCCATGGGCATACCGCAAATCGCCGCCATCATGGGAATGTGCGTCGCCGGGGGCGGCTACCTGCCGGTGATGTGCGATCACGTGCTCATGACCGAGGGAAGCGGATTGTTTCTCGCCGGTCCGGCTCTGGTGCAGGCCGCCATCGGACAAAGAGTTTCTGCCGAAGAACTCGGGGGAGCGGCCATGCATTCCTCTATCAGCGGCACGGTGGATTTTCAGGAGCCGAACGATGAAGCCTGCCTGGGACGCATCCGCTCGATTATCGAGAAGTGGGGGTACCGGAGGCAGTCACCCTGGGACCGCAAGAAACCAGTGGCGCCGGCCCTGGCGGTCGAAGAGATTTACGGCATTTACGACTCATCGCCGGCGCGTCCTTATGACATCAAAGAGATCATTGCCCGCATCGTCGATTCCAGCCGGTTCGACGAGTACAAGCCCGATTACGGAAAGACCCTGATATGCGGATATGCGCGTATCGGCGGCTTCGCCGTAGGTATTCTGGCCAACCAGAAGGTGCATGCCCAGGCGACCGACCATCAGGGCAGAAAGCGCATCGAATTCGGCGGCGTCCTGTACACGGAGTCGGCAGAAAAAGCCGCGCGCTTCATCATGGACTGCAACCAGAATCTGGTGCCTCTGGTTTTTCTGCACGACGTCAACGGCTTCATGGTCGGTCGTGATGCGGAGTGGAGCGGGATCATTAAGGCGGGCGCAAAAATGGTCAACGCCGTCTCCAATTCGGTGGTTCCCAAAATTTCCGTCATCCTGGGGGGATCGTTCGGCGCCGGCCACTATGCCATGTGCGGCAAAGCCTACGATCCGCGCTTCGTGTTTGCCTGGCCGACGGCAAAATACGCGGTCATGAGCGGCGAGTCGGCCGCCGCCACCCTGGTAGAAATCAAGATTCGCCAGCTCGAGCGGGACGGCAACAAACTTAGCGAAGAACAGAAAAAACAGCTGTTTGAATCCGTCAAGCAGACCTACGACGAGCAGATGGACCCACGCTATGGCGCGGCCAGACTCTGGATCGATAGGATTATCGATCCGGTTGAAACCCGCGATGCCATCACCACCGCGCTTGAAGCAGCAGCACTCAATCCCGATATTGCGGAGTTCAAAGTGGGCGTCTTGCAGACCTGAGCGGTTTTCCCGAACGAGCGGCGGAAACCTAAGTACAGGTACCACGGGCTAACTGCAGCCAATCTGGGATTGTCATGGTGGCCTCTCTGTGCTAGCTTAGGAGGCAACTCACGCCTTTCTGTATCCACAATCGCGCGCCGTTTTTTTGTGGCCCGCATGTAAAGCGTGTCCAGCAGGTGGAGCCATGAAAGATATTGGACAGTCTATTCCAGCCGATCGTCATGTCGAAGATTTTGGAAACCGTAAGTTGATCCGTCCTTCCCTTAACCACTCGGGTCCGCCTCATCAGGCCCCGAACTACGGAGACCGCCGTGAGCGGGCCGAGCGCCTGCCGGAGCGTTCGAATGGCGGGCGGAAAGCGCCTCCACCGGAGCAGACCAACGCGGAGAATTTTTACTATCAGAAGCAGATGCAGTCGAAGACGCCCATGGTTATCGTCCTTTCTGACGGCGAACAGATCCACGGAGTCATCGAATGGTACGACCGAGCCTGTATCAAGGTGAATCGCGTGGGCGCGCCTAACCTGATGATCTATAAACCTTCCATCAAATACATGTACAAGGAAGGCGAGGGCCGGGGATAGCTGCCGCCCGCAATGGGCCCAGCTGGTCATGCCGACCTCCTCCCACTTCGAGGAAGCCAGGAATTCAATAATCCAGAGCAGGCTGCAGGAGTATCATTGTGTGTAGCTGGCGCTTGACTCCGAGCCGCGCCGACGTTGACCCGCCGGCTTGCGGAAAGGTCTGACGGCTCGGGCGCCTTTGGGGAGGAAAACCATGCGTTTTCCGAGCATTTCTGTCCTTGCCAAAGTCCTGCCGCCTCTCGCCTCCGCCCTATTACTCTCGTCCTTATCAGCCGCGCAAAAGGGAGCTCCCAAATACGACCCCAGCACGGAGACAAAAATGAAAGGGGTGGTCGAGGAGCTCAAGCTCCCGCCCAAAGGGCGGGAAAAGGATATTGCTTACCTGTTGATGAAAAACGGCGAGGAGACAGTAGACATCTATCTCTGTCCCAAGTCCTTCATGGACGAAATGGGGGTCACTTTTACGAAGGGCGATGAAATTGCTTTTACCGGCTCGAAGGTGAAGCAAGGAGAGGCGGACATGATCCTGGCGCGTGAGGTGGTCAAAGGTCAGGACACGCTGGTTCTCAGAGACGACAAAGGAAACCCGGTGTGGGTGTGGGCGCACTGAATTACATTTCGAATCAGACCCATCTCCAAGTTACGCCCTTCGCATAGAACCGCCCGCATACATTACTGAAAGTAATACTTTAATTTGAGCGTATCTCGGATGCGGCCAATTAGATTGGCTCGCGCCCACGCCGCTGGGGGGCGTGGAAGGCGGTTAGGTTGGAGACGACGGTGAGAATGCCGGCTTTGGTGTTGAAATAACCTCGCGCCGTATGTCTGACGTCAAATAGTTCCGGCATGGTAGCAATTAGGGCGGCCAGGCCAAGCTCAATTTTCCCGTGCAGCGGGAAAGCGATCAGGCCATCTTTCTCTCCGGGATAATCGGTAATCAGGCTCAGCCCCAGAATCGATGCACCTGAAAGCCATGAGGCCATCGCCGCCCGACGGTCCTTGCGCCAGAACCTGGCGCCCGCCAGACCGAAGGCCGCCGCCAGCGCATAATCGAGTCTTCGATGATTTGCCGGCGAAAGCAGTTTGGGCAGCTTGCGCGTGAACACATCGGCGGCGCTGGGCAGGACTGGCATTTTATTGTGGCCGCTTGTGATGCACAAAAATCCCCGCGAGCACATAACCGGAAATTAGTCCCACGAATGACGCCGCGCCCGCGGCCAGGCCAAAGTTGTTGCGCGTATTGTTTTTGATACCCAAGCGGTCGCGCACGCGCGATTTTAACTCTACCACGGAACCGTGCAGGCGCCGCCTTTCCTCAGCGGCCTTGAATTCCAGATCCTGACTGGGAAGAGAGCTCATCGATTAACTCCTGATCTCGGACTGCAACCAGAGCTTGTCGGCTTTCAAGACTTCCATGGTTCGTTTGGGAAAGCGGCCGCGAAACTCATTGTAGGCAAAAAAGGCGGCAATGGCACCCGCCACGGTCCAGAGGATTCCGACTATGGCAAAGGCGAAAAACCATGCATAAGGGCTTCCCGCGAACGCTGAGGCGACGAGCGCCACCAAGGCTAAAGTAAACATGAAACTGGCGATCGCGATCAATCCCAGGGCGAGGACAAACAGGGGCAAGCCGATCCTGCCGGCCCGGACCGCCTCGTGGATTTCCACCCTGACCATTTCCAGGCGGGTATTCAGGAATTCTTTCACTTCTCGTTTGATCTCGGTCACAATCTCCCCGAGACTACGTTCCTGGTTTTCCATTCTGAGGTGCATAGCAACAACCTTTCCGGATAGCTTCATTCCTGGGAACTTTTCCAGATTCTCAGGGCTGCTCCCGCCAAAAATGCCGCCGCCGCGATACCCGCTACCAG
Organism: Acidobacteriota bacterium; assembly: GCA_019241535.1. Taxonomy (GTDB): domain Bacteria; phylum Acidobacteriota; class Terriglobia; order Terriglobales; family Acidobacteriaceae; genus Gp1-AA145. Next base: position 28,681 of record JAFAWX010000347.1, read on the forward strand.
CTCGAGCGGCCGTTCGTTCTTTAGATAGCGAAACCGGCTCCTGGCTTCGAGCAAAACAACGGAGAAGCCTTGCTGGGCGCGAGAGGAAAGGCGCAGCAGACCCGAGCGGGCGCTCGTCAGTCTCTCTTCGACCGGCTTTTCGGTCTCCGGCTTGATGGGAGCCTCTCGCGCCCTCAGGACGGCGCCGGCGGGCTCGGGCACGGAGGAAAATTCAGTTCTGGTAGGCTCGGCCATAAACTGTTCCTTGGGGGTAGTTCTCTTATCCCAGTAACTTGGATGGCAGGACGGGGAACGGCGTTTACGGCTAACGAGCTTGAAACTAGCCTATCGGAGCTCACGCCGGAGTTTCTTCCGGCACTCGCCCATACACTGTCCAGACCGGTCTGCCCCATTTGTTGTCGAGAACAGCCGGTCCGGTCGCCGAAACAGCAAAAATCCCCATAATCTTTTATGATGAAATGTTCCCCTTAGAGTCTCGGAGAAAGCAGATTGGCACAGACTTCGCTGGTATCAGAATCGCATGACACCCCGGCCCCGGCACGAACCAACGACGGTCTGGAAGTGCTCGAGACCCGCGAGTGGCTGGACTCACTCGATTACGTATTGGCCAAAGGGGGTCCGGAGCGTGCCGGTCGCTTGCTGCAGCAGCTGCAATTGCACGCCCGGCGGGCTGCTGGCGTCAATCTTCCATTCGTTGCAACCACCCCTTACCAGAATACGATTCCCGCACGCCAGCAGGCCCCATTTCCGGGTAGCCAGGAGATGGAGCGCCGGATCAAGAGCCTGGTGCGCTGGAATGCGATGGCCATGGTGGTGCGCGCCAACCGCGTCGAGAGCGGCATCGGCGGCCACATCTCAACCTACGCTTCTGCCGCCACGCTCTATGAAGTGGCGTTTAATCACTTTCTCTGTGCGCGCACGGAAAGCGGGGACCGCGACATTGTTTACTTTCAGGGCCATGCCGCCCCGGGCATGTACGCGCGCGCCTTTCTTGAAGGGCGTCTTGCCAAGAATAAGCTCGAGAATTTTCGTCGCGAGCTGAAGTCCGGCGGCGGTCTGTCATCCTATCCTCATCCCTGGCTGATGCCGGATTTCTGGGAGTTCCCCACGGTCAGCATGGGATTGGGCCCAATTCAGTCGATTTACCAGGCCCGCTTCATCCGCTACCTCGAAAATCGAGGCTTGAAGAAATCGACCGGCGGCCGGGTGTGGGCGTTTCTCGGCGACGGTGAAATGGACGAGCCCGAATCGCTGGGTTCGATTACCCTCGCCTCCCGGGAAAAACTCGACAATCTCCTTTGGGTGGTTAACTGCAATCTGCAGCGCCTGGACGGGCCGGTGCGCGGCAACGGTAAGATCATCCAGGAACTCGAAGCCATCTTCCGCGGCGCCGGTTGGAACGTCATCAAGGTGATCTGGGGCAGCGACTGGGACAGTCTCATTCAGAACGATCGCGACGGACTGCTGGTGCGCCGCCTGGGCGAAGTAACCGACGGGCAATACCAGAAATTCTTTGTCGAGAGCGGAGCCTACTACCGCCATAACCTGTTTGGCACCGATCCCCGCCTGCTGCGCATGGTCGAACACCTTTCCGACGAGCAACTCTCGCGCATGCGTTTGGGCGGCCACGATCCTATCAAGGTGCATGCCGCCTACAAGTCGGCAGTTGAGCATCGCGGCTCGCCAACCGTGATTCTGGCGAAAACCATCAAAGGATACGGGCTGGGAGAAGCTGGCGAAGGCAAGAACATCACCCATCAGCAGAAAAAGCTGAACGAAGACGAGCTGCGCATGTTTCGCTCTCGCTTCGGCATCCCCATCCCCGACGAAGAGCTGCACGAAGCCCCCTTTTACCGACCCGCCGATGAGAGCGCGGAAATCCGTTACATGCTGGATCGGCGCAAACAACTTGGCGGATACCTGCCGGAGCGCAAAGTCCGCTCCCAGCCGATCCAACCGGTTTCCGAAGCCCATTTCGAGGAATTCTATAAAGGCACCGAAGGCCGGGAAGTCTCAACCACCATGGTCTTCGTGCGTCTGCTGGCCAAGCTGCTCCGCGATCCCGAGATTGGCAAAATGATCGTGCCCATCATTCCCGACGAGGCGCGCACTTTCGGCATGGAGGCGCTGTTTCGCCAGGTTGGTATCTACTCGAGCGCAGGGCAGCTCTATGAGCCGGTCGACATGGATACCCTGCTCTACTACAAGGAGGCACGAGACGGGCAGATACTCGAGGAAGGAATCACCGAGGCGGGCTCCATCAGCTCATTCATCGCCGCCGGTACTGCCTACGCCAACCACGGGATCAACACCATTCCTTTCTTTATTTACTACTCGATGTTCGGCTTTCAACGCATCGGAGACTTGATCTGGGCCGCGGCCGACATGCGCACCCGCGGATTTCTGCTGGGAGGCACCGCTGGACGCACGACGCTCGCCGGAGAAGGCCTGCAGCATCAGGATGGCCACAGTCACGTGCTGGCGCTCTCGGTTCCCAACCTGCTCGCCTACGACCCTGCGTTCGCCTTTGAGATCGCCGTCATTATTCAGGAAGGCATCAAGCGCATGTATGTGGATCAGGATTCGGTCTTCTACTACCTGACGGTAGGCAATGAGCCGCTTCCCATGCCTGCGATGCCCGCGGGCTACGAGGTGCGCCAGGGGATCTTGAAAGGCATGTATCTTTTCAAGGCGTCGGAAAAAAATGGCGCCAAACTTCGCGCCCAGTTGTTCGGCTCGGGTGCCATCATGTTCGAAGTGCTCAAAGCGCAGCAGATGCTGCGGGATAGCTACGGCGTGGCCGCGGATGTGTGGAGCGTTACCAGCTACAAAGAGCTCTATCGCGAAGCCAACGATTGCGAGCGATGGAACATGCTGCATCCGGGAGAACCGGCCCGGGTACCGTATGTGACCGAGCGGCTTAACTCGAGTGAAGGCGTTCTGGTGGCGGCGTCCGATTATATGAAGGTGCTGCCGGAATCGGTCGCCCCCTGGATGCCGCGTCCGCTTGTGGCCCTGGGTACGGACGGCTTTGGACGCAGCGAGGGCCGGGCCGCGCTGCGCGATTTCTTTGAAGTCGATGCCAAGCATATCGTGCTCGCCACCCTTTGGGC
>JAFAWX010000363.1 GCA_019241535.1 Acidobacteriota bacterium
TCCGGAGCAATATACCGGGCCTAAGCCCGTGACTTCGCAGCGCACGTCGGCTGCACGCGAGGGGGCTACGGCTACCCCTGCGGGCGAGAGCTCGACGCCACTGTTTCCCGCGAGTGAGCTCGGCGATCTGCGCAAACGCTGGAGCGAGATACAGACAGCATTTGTCGATGAGCCGCGAAAGGCCGTCGAGGACGCCGACGGCCTGGTAGCCTCAGCTATGAAGCGCCTGGCGGAGATCTTTTCCGACGAAAGATCGAAGCTTGAAAAGCAGTGGGACCGCGGAGACAACGTCTCTACCGAGGACCTGCGCATCGCTTTTCAGCGCTATCGGACTTTTTTCGACCGGCTCCTGTCCATGTGAAGCGAGCTGGGCTTTTAGCAAAATGAATAAGAGCAGGCGGTGTGGAGTGGCTTGGACGGCACTTCATCACCGCCTGACAGATATGCCCTCGCCGGTCGACGCCTCCTCCTAATCCTCACGAATTACGAATTTCAGGCCTCAGGAACTCTGGTATCTTTACTGCCTTACACCAGGACAAACCGGAGATTCGCCATGAAGCGGAGTCACATTGGGGTCTTCCTCACGCTCATTGCCGTGTTCGTCACCCCCAAGCTTAACGCCGCCGAACCCTATGCGGTCGCCTACGAGCACAATGCAGTTGTCACAATGCGCGATGGGGTGAAGTTGCGCGCCGACATTTACCGTCCTCAGGCCGACGGCAAGTTTCCTGTGCTCCTTCAGCGTACGCCTTATGACAAGAACAACAGCATCGAGTTTGGAATTAAGGCGGCGGCGCGCGGCTACGTCGTGATCATAGAGGACGTGCGCGGACGTTACGCCTCCGAGGGGGAATGGTACACGTTCAAGAACGAAGCCCGAGATGGATACGATACAGTCGAATGGGCCGCCATCCTTCCTTATTCGAGCGGCCAAGTGGGAATGTTCGGGGGCTCATACGTCGGAGCCACGCAGATGCTCGCAGCTATAGCCCATCCACCTCATCTTGCCGGGATCTGTCCTGTGGTTACGGCCAGCAACTACCACGATGGCTGGACGTATCAAGGGGGCGCATTCGAGCAATGGTTCAATGAATCTTGGACCTCCGGGTTGGCGCAAAACACGCTCAGCCTTAAGGTGGCGCAAAACACCAACGCGCGGAACGGAATCTGGCAGCTGCCGCTCGAGGACTATCCACTATTCAGGCTTCCCTCTTCATCCTCTCCCACCGTGACCGAGGCGCTGGCTCCCTATTTTCTCGACTGGCTCGAACATCCGAGCTACGACCAGTATTGGAAGGACGTTTCGATTGAAGAGCACTTCGCTGACATTGCGGTTCCGGCGCTGCATGTGGCTGCCTGGTACGACATATTTCTGGGCGGATCGCTGCGCAACTACCTCGGCATCAAGAGTCATGGCTCGACCGAGACGGCGCGCGCGGGACAACGGCTTGTGGTGACCATCGGAGGCCACTCGGGCCGGGGGCGTAAGATCGGAGACGTGGATTTCGGGCCGGCTGCTGACGAGAGGGAGTCCGACTTGACGCTCGGCTGGTATGACTACCTGTTCAAAGGCGTGCAGAATGAGTTCGCGGGAAAGCCGGTAAGGATCTTCGTAATGGGCAGGAATGAGTGGCGGGAGGAGTCCGATTGGCCGCTCCCGCGAGCGCGCCCGACGAGGTACGTTCTGCATTCAGCGGGGAAAGCCAATTCATTGCGCGGCAATGGCAGCCTTTCGACCTCCGCGGCCGGCAGGGAGGCGCCTGATCAGTACGTCTACGATCCCGCAAATCCCGCGCCCACCATCGGCGGTCCATTGTGCTGCGATGCCGAGCATTGGGCGCCAGGACCGCGCGACCAGCGACCAGTCGAGGCTCGCGATGATGTTCTCGTGTATTCGACTCCCCCGCTACAGGAACCCCTGGAAGTGACTGGCCCGGTTAGCCTCGAACTCTATGCGCGCTCCTCCGCCGTCGACACGGATTTTACGGCCAAGCTGGTCGATGTCTGGCCTGACGGCTTCGCCGAGAATCTGACCGAGGGAATCCTTCGTGCCCGCTACCGCGATTCTCAGGAGACCCCGACCTTGCTGAATCCCGGCCAAGTCGTGAAACTCACGATCGATCTCTGGGCGACCAGCAACGTATTCAAGACCGGTCATAGGCTGCGGCTAGAGGTTTCAAGCAGCAATTTCCCCCGGTTCGACCGAAATCTGAACACCGGCGCAACCCGCTACCTGAAAACCAGCGGCACTGGCGGCGGCGAGCAATTCGTGACGGCTACGAACGTCATCTACCATGATGCCGAGCACCCCTCGGCATTGGTCGTGCCCATTGTGCCGACGCCATAGACGGCCGTGATACGCCGGAGTCTGATGCTTGCTTCACGCCTTGTCGATTGAAATGGGCGCGACTCCGTAGTCTGATGAACAGGTGCTGATCGGCATAATTTCAGATACACACGGCCTCTTGCGCCCGCAGGCGATTGCCGCGCTTGCCGGCTCCGATTTCATCATTCATGCGGGAGACATCGGTGATCCTTCGATCCTCGACCGGCTCAATCAGATTGCACCGCTAACCGCGGTGCGCGGCAACGTAGATCGTGGGGCGTGGGGCGCAAAGATTCCAACCACGAACGTTCTCGAAGCGGCCGGAGTATCGATCTACGTGCTGCACGAGCTCGACAGGCTTGATCTGAAGCCCGAGGTCTCGGGCTTTGCGGCTGTAATTTATGGCCATAGCCACCAGCCGGGGCAGGAAACGAGAAACGGGGTTCTGTACTTCAACCCCGGCAGTGCAGGGCCTCGGCGATTCCGGTTGCCGGTGACCGTGGGGAAATTGTCCGTGCGCGGTCCAGAACTTTTGGCCGAAGTTGTGGATCTGCTTGGCACCTCTCATTGACCTGCTCTGACGACCTGCTCTGACGCCTGAAGGATTGCTCCCAGCAGAATCTCCTTTTGCTAAGTTCTCGGACCGTCGCGGAGTGCCTCTCGATCAGAGTACGCCTGCAGCCATTGCTACCTCGTTCTTGAAAAACCTGCGCGGATTGTCATCTTCGAACATGGCTTGCTCTTGGTTCGGGTACTGCTCAGAATCCTGCAGATAAATTGTGGATGTCGAGCATGGCAATCAACAAACGGGTGCCGTGGGGCTCATCGCCGATTCATCTAACAACCTGGATCTGAGTATCTGATACAGGATGAGCCCCGGTGACCCGTAACTGGTTGCGCCTGCGGCCGTCACCGCAAGCGCAGTGCAGGTAAACGGCGTGTTGGGGGATTACATAAACCTGGCGACGACAGCCCTGTCTGGTCAAAATGGGGAAAGCGAGCCGCCACCGGACCAGCAGTTGGAGCACGCACATGACTGAAGGCTGCGGTAGGCCACGGATAAGGTGAAGGTGTCTTGGCGTAAAATGATCCCCCAGTCGGATGGACGATGGGGTGTTAACCCCGTGGCAGGAAGAAATGGTCGTCCAAGTTTAATGAGCTGAGGCTCGGCGCGCCGATGATTGACCAGACCGTCTCCCACTATCGCGTCCTCGAGAAGCTTGGGGGCGGTGGGATGGGAGTAGTCTATAAAGCGGAAGATACTCGTCTCCATCGATTTGTCGCCCTCAAATTCCTGCCCGAAGATCTGGCCCGCGATGCCGCTTCACTCGCGCGCTTCCGCCGTGAGGCGCAAGCGGCGTCAGCCCTGAACCACCCGAATATCTGCACGATCCATGACATCGGTGAGGAAAAAAGCCAGGCATATATCGTCATGGAGTTCCTCGATGGAACGACGCTGAAGCACACCATCGCGGGGCATCCGCTGGAACTTGAAACTTTGTTGCCCCTGGCCATAGAAATCGCCGATGCGCTGGATGCGGCGCACGCCGAAGGTATTATCCATCGCGACATCAAGCCAGCGAATCTGTTCGTCACCAAGCGTGGTCATGCCAAGATTCTGGATTTTGGACTGGCAAAACTGAACATCACCGAACGCGCGAAGGAGACCATGGGCGCCACCGAGGCGACCGCTGGCCTCGCGGACGAGCACTTGACCAGCCCGGGCCTGGCATTGGGCACCGTGGCTTACATGTCGCCCGAACAAGTGCGAGGAAAGGAATTGGATGCGCGCACGGACCTGTTCTCGTTCGGCGTAGTGCTCTACGAGATGGCTACGGGCGCGGTACCATTTCGGGGCGATACTTCAGGTGTAATCTTTGAAGCCATCCTCAACCGCTCTCCATTGCCTTTACTGCGTTTGAATCCTGATCTGCCTCCGAAGCTCGATGACATCATCAGCCGGGCGATGGAGAAAGACCGTGAACTGCGTTACCAGCATGCCTCGGAGATGAAGTCCGAGCTGCTGCGGTTGAAGCGGGACACGGAGACCGGTCGCGCCGCAGCCCATAGCTCGGGAACGGCTTTGCCGGTAGCCACAGCACCTGTGTCCCTGTCACGAACGGCATCCTCGGATTCGGTGCCCGTTGTGGGGATGGCTCCGAGTTCCGGCGTGGCGAAGGTGGTTGAAGTTGTCGAAAAACGAGATCGTAGACGGTCGATGTTCATTACCGCCACGGTCTTGATCGTGGCTCTTGCAGGCGCAGGATATTTGTTTTACCGGCAACGCACCCCCAAGCTAACGGAAAAAGACACGCTGGTGGTCGCCGATTTCGTGAACACGACCGGTGATTCGGTTTTCGACGATGCCTTGAAACAGGCGCTCAGCGTTTCGCTGCGGCAATCGCCTTATCTCAACGTGCTTTCGGACGATAAAGTCGCGGCCACACTGCGCATGATGACCCGCCCCGCAAGTACAAAGCTCACTCCCGAAGTGGCGCGCGAACTCTGCCAGCGCGCCAACAGCAAGGCATACATCGCAGGATCGATCACTAACATCGGCAGCCAGTATGTTGTCGGGCTCAAGGCGGTGAACTGCGCCAGCGGCGACGTGCTGGCGCAGCAGCAGGCGACGGCAGCCGGCAAGGAAAAAGTGTTAGACGCGCTGGGCGATGCCGCCAGCAAGCTTCGTGAGCACTTGGGGGAATCGCTCGCGTCGGTGAAGAAATTCGATGTGCCGCTGGAACAGGAGACCACACCCTCGCTCGAAGCCTTGAAAGCCTATGGTCTGGGTCGCAAAACGGAAGCTGAAAAGGGTGTGGGCGCCGCGCTGCCTTTCTTCGAGCGTGCTGTAGAACTCGACCCGGAATTTGCCAGCGCCCTTGAGGCGCTAGGAGTCATGTACATCAATCTTGGGGATACGGATCGGGGAAACCAATACGTCACCAGGGCATTCAATCTGCGGGACCGGGCTAGCGAGCGAGAAAGACTACGTATTTCCGCCCTTTATTACCAATATGTGGTGGGAGAATTCGACAAGGCAATCGAAACGCAGCGCGAGTGGGAAGAAAGCTACCCACTGGACGATATTGCGCTGAACAACTTCGGCAGTCTTTATGCTTTAGAGGGTCAGTGGGAACTGGCTAATGAGAAGTCTGAGCGAGCATCGCGACTGAGTCCGGACAACGTCATTAACTACGACAACTCCGCTCAATATTTGCTTGCACTGGGTCGCTTTGACGACGCACGCAACATTTATAACGAAGCTATTGTGCGTAAACTGGACGATGACTTACTCCACCTGGATGCTTATGCCTTGGCTTTCCTGCATTCTGACTCCAAGGGAATGGCTGAACAGGCGGCGTGGTTCGCGGACCGTCCGGAAGTCGAAAGTGAGATGCTGGCCGCGGAAGGCGAAACCGCAGCCTATTTCGGTCATCTCGGCAAAGCGCGGGAACTCACGCGCAGAGCCGTCGAATCTGCCTTGCGCAGCGATAACAAACCGGCAGCGGCAACCTGGAAATTATATGGCGCCTACGATGAAGCTTTGTTTGGGGAACCGACAGCCCCAGAGAGCGCCGTAGGCGCCCTTACCATCGCGGCAAAAAGCATGGATGTCGAAGCCTTGGGCGCGCTGGTCCTCGCTATCAGCGGGCATAGGAATCAGACGGTTGCGTTAACCGAGGATTTGGCGAAGCGCTTTCCCACTCATACCATTGTCCGATCCTACTGGCTGCCCACGATCAAGGCCGAAATTTCCCTGCACGACAGCCGTGCCCAGGAAGCCATCGATGAGCTCCGCGCGACGGTTCCGTTTGAGCTAGGGCAAGTTTTGTCTGTGCAGGCGGCGACTTGTTTGTATCCCATCTACCTTCGCGGCGAAGCCTACTTGGCTGCAGGCCAGGGCAGTGCCGCGGCAGAAGAATTTCAGAAGTTCATCGATCATCGCGGGATTAGCTGGAACTGTGCCAATGGTGCATTGGCACACTTGCAACTCGGACGTGCATTCGCACTTGAAGCCGGCATTACTCCCGTTGGGGGGTCCGCCTCGGCGGCTCAGGTGGCACCGAGTGCATCAAAGCCCGCTTCCCTCGCTAGATCCCGGGCTGCCTATCAGGATTTCTTCAGCATCTGGAAAGATGCCGATCCTGCTATTCCCATCCTGAAGGAGGCCAAGGCAGAGTACGAAAAGCTGCACTAGTAAAGATAGGCCTCAACGCCTTAGTTTCGCGGTCCTCCTCAATTAAAAAGCGTCAATAGTCGGAGAAGAACAGATTCTTGTTTACGATTCTGGCACCAGTCCGGGGTGCCATTCTATGAGAGCCTTTCGAGGCGACGATTACAAACCGGTGTTGTGGGTGCCGGATCGCAATCTTTAAAATCGCTCCTTCGATGTCGACACGTTTTGTTATCGAGGGCAACTCGGGTCGGGCGAGACGCGGCTTGCTAACTACGCCGCATCGGCGAGTTGAGACCCCGGTTTTCATGCCCGTGGGCACCCAAGGTACCGTAAAAGGCCTATCGCAGGACCTACTCGAGGAGCTTGGGGTAGAGATCCTGCTCGGAAACACCTATCACCTGTATCTGCGGCCTGGAGTCGACGAGATCAGAACGCTCGGGGGCCTGCACCGTTTCATGGGCTGGCCGCGGGCGATTCTGACCGACTCCGGCGGCTTTCAGGTCTTCAGCCTGAGCGAACTGCGCAGCGTCAGCGAAGAAGGCGTCCGTTTCCGTTCCCACCTCGATGGCTCGTCGCACTTCCTGACTCCGGAGACCGCGATTGAGGCGCAGATCGGGCTGGGTGCGGACGTCATCATGGCTTTCGACGAGTGTACGGAATATCCGGCTGGCGCGGAACGGGTGCGGGCGTCGATGGAGACAACGCTACGCTGGACGGAGAGAAGCAAGCGCTATTTCGAGGCGCACAGGCATGAAGTCCCGTGGACTCTCGACAGCGACTCGAGCGGGAGCGCCGGAGGTTCGTCCGAAGGTGGCCAGGCGCTTTTCGGCATCGTTCAGGGAGGCATGGATCACGGCCTCAGGAAAGAAGCGGCCGAGCGCACAATTTCTATCGGCTTTGATGGCTATGCCATCGGCGGATTGAGCGTGGGAGAACCGCGTGCGCTCACGCGGGAGATCGTCGAAAGCACGCTTGGCCACCTGCCGGCCGACCGGCCGCGCTACCTGATGGGAGTCGGCACACCGGAAGAAATCGTCGAATACGCCCGTCTCGGGATCGACATGATGGATTGCGTGCTCCCGACGCGGGCTGCGAGGCATGGATTGTTGTTCACCACTGAGGGCAGGATCTCGATCAAGCAGGCGCGATATACGACCGATGAGAGACCACTGGATCCTCGATGCGCCTGCCGTGTCTGCCGACGGTATTCGCGCGCTTACCTACGCCATCTTTACGTCGCAAACGAGCTGCTCGGGCAGGTGTTGAACACCGTTCATAACCTCTCGTTCTACCTTGACACCATGCGGCGGGTCCGGCATTCTATTTGACTTGGGAGTGCCTGCATCTTTCTTCTGTGGGCGTGAGTGCCCCGGCGTGCCATCCCAGTTCGAGGGGAACGGCCGGTTCTGAATACGCGCTAGCTTCCGCGATAAATCGCAACCAGCCTAAGGAGGGGTCGGCCTGCCGCCGGAGGGGGTTCGGCCCGGCATCGAGAGCGGAAGGGTTCGGCTAAAGCGACATGTACGGCCTCATTTTGCAGATCAGCGGCGGCACTGGTTGGCTAGGGATTGCTCCCCTCATCTTCATTTTTGCCATCTTCTATCTGGTCCTCATCCTGCCCCAGCAGCGGCGGCAAAAGAAATGGCAAGCCATGCTCGGACAATTGAAGACCGGGGACAAGGTCGTAACCAGCGGAGGTTTGCGCGGCACAATTGTTGCGCTGAAAGATGATTCCCTTCACCTGCGCGTGCCGCCGGATAATTTGCGCGTTGAGGTCACCCGCGCGTCGATCGTTTCGGTTACTACGGCCGAAGAGGCGGCTAAATAATCTTACGGAGTAGTTGTATCTGCCATGAAAAAGGATTTTGGCTGGAAGCTGATCGTGATTGTGGGCACCTTGCTGGTGTTCGTTTATGGCATCTTTGGCATGCCCGGCGGTGTATCGGGAAGCGCCCTACTGTTAGCGCTTGAGAACCGCATTCACCTGGGGCTGGATTTGAAGGGCGGGACCCATCTGATCCTTCAGGTCCAGGTAAATGACGCGGTGAACGTCGATTCCGACAATGCCGTCGAGATCCTAAAAGCGGGCATGCGGACTGCCAAGATCAACTACGCCGAGATCACTAAGCCCGATCCCGCCGCGCATCCTGAACAGATCCTGATCAAGGGTATCCCTCCGCAATCCAGTTCCGACCTGCGGACGCTCGTGCAAGACAAGCTTCCCGAATACGATGCCAGTTCAGGCGCAAACAATACCTGGACGCTTACGATGAAGCCGACCGTACTGACGGACACCAAGACCCGTGCCGTCAGCCAGGCCATCGAGACTATCCGCAACCGCATCGATCAGCTTGGCGTCAGCGAGCCCATTATCGAAGAGCACGGACTCGGCCAGTATCAAATTCTGGTGCAGTTGCCGGGCGTAGACGACCCGGCGCGGGTCAAAGAGGTCATGCAGTCGACCGCCATGCTCGAAATCAAGCAGGAGCTGGGCGGGCCCTATCCCAGCCAGGAAGCTGGGCTGCAGGATCACGGCGGACAGCTGCCGGGGGATTCCATATTGCTCCCCGGGCATGCCGCTCCCGGCTCCACCGAAGGCCAGCAGTGGTATATCGTCTCGCGGGTTTCCGCCGTCCGCGGCAAGGACCTGCGTGATGCCCAGCCCAGCCGGGACCAGAACGGGCAGCCGAGCGTCAGTTTCACGCTCAGCAACGAAGGGGGCCAGCGGTTTTTCAACTTCACTTCCGAGCACGTGAACGACAGCCTGGCAGTGGTTCTCGACAATAAAGTCCAAGAGGTGGCAAATATAAAGGAGCCGATCCGGGACCGTGGGGAGATCTCGGGCGGCCGAATGACCGAGCAGCAGGCCAAGGACCTGGCCCTGATCCTTCGTTCCGGGGCGCTGCCAGCGGGAATTAACTACCTTGAGGAACGAACCGTCGGCCCCTCGCTGGGCAGAGACTCGATTCGCGCCGGAGTGCGGGCGGCAATCGTCGGCATGGCCGCGGTGCTGATTTTCATGCTTGTCTACTATCGTGGAGCAGGGATCAATGCCGACGTGGCGCTCATTCTGAATTTGATCATCCTGCTCGGTTTCCTGGGATTCACCGGAGCGACGCTCACCTTGCCGGGAATTGCCGGGGTCATCCTGACCGTGGGCATGGGCGTTGATTCGAACGTGCTGATCTTCGAGCGCATTCGCGAGGAACTAAGGAATGGGAAAACACCGCCTTCGGCGGTGGAGCAGGGTTTTCACCATGCCCTGACCACGATCATCGATACCCACGTGACCACGATTGTCTCGGCGATCATCCTTTTTCTATTCGGCACGGGACCGGTAAAAGGGTTTGCCGTGACCTTGAGTTTTGGCTTGTTTGCGAACCTGTTTACCGCCGTCTTCGTGTCGCGGGTCATCTTTGACTGGGTACTCAGCCACAAGCGAGTGGGAGAGGCGCTAAGCATTTAACAGTTGCCGCGTGCCTGGAACCCACCCGAGCGTCCTCGAAGGCGGTCAATCTGGGGGAGAGAGCTAGAAAGGTCTAAGCCGCGTGGAATTCTTTCGTAATGCAAACATCGATTTTCTCGGTAAGAAGTGGTACTTTATTGCTTTTTCTCTGATCTTCAGCACGGCGGGGGTTCTTTCTATGCTCTTCTGGCATGGCATTCCCCTGGGGATCGATTTCCGTGGCGGCACGCTGGTCTATGTTAAGTACACCCATCCGCCCCACGAGGATTCCCTCCGTGCCGCGCTCGACCGGGTTGGCCTGCATAATTTCCGCGTTCAGCCTCTGCTCGGGACGAACGAAGAGCTGATTGACCTGCCGCAGTCGGAAACCACGGCAGTCGGGGGAGGGGAGAAGGCGATCGACCGCGGGAAGACGGAGATCATCCATGCCCTTGAAACCACTGCTCCGGCGGGAAAGCAGGACCTGAACAATAGCAGCGGGCTTGCCATTTCGGCTTACCTCATGCAGGCCGACCCGCTGCATCTCGGAACCGATGCGCAGCAGAGATACTCGGCCATTGCGCAGTCAATCGCCAATTACCGCGACAAGACCAAAGGCGGCGTGCTGGCCAGCTTTGACGAGCTCACGGGAGTAGTCGATCCCGCCGTAGTCGCCTCGCTCCGGGACGGTTTCTTTCTGTCCGACTTCGGGGTTTACCAGGTGGAGATCGTGGGGCCGCAAGTAGGGGCGCAGCTGCGCAAGCAGGCCATTTTAGCGACCGTCTATTCTCTGGTCGGCATGCTGGTCTATCTCGCCTTCCGCTTTGAGTGGATCTACGGGGTGGCCGCCGTGATCACGGTCTTCCACGATACCCTGATCACCGTCGGAGCCTTTTCGCTCACCAATAAGCCTATATCTCTCACCGTTATAGCCGCGATTCTTACCCTCATCGGCTACTCCAACAATGACACCATCGTGGTCTTTGACCGCATTCGTGAGAACCTGAAGCTGATGCGACGGGAGAAGCTGGCCGACATTGTCAACCGCAGCATTAATCAAACTTTGAGTCGGACCATCTTGACGGCGGGTTTAACATTCCTGACGGTGCTCGCTTTGTTCGTTTTTGGCGGCGAAGTACTCCATGGGTTTTCCTTTGCCCTGGTAATCGGCATCATAATCGGCACGTATTCGTCGATCGCCATCGCCGCCCCCATCCTGGTCGCCTATCAGGACTGGCGTTCGGGCCGCAACCGACCGCAAGCTGCGGTACCGGCGACGGCGGCGAGAAGGGAGAAGGCTAAGGCCAAGGCATAAGTCTCTGTGCGTTTCGCGCGATGTACCGGCAGGAGAGTTTTGGGCCTCACGGGTGTTTGGAAGGCCAGCTATAATCGCTGCCCCCAGTGCTTTTGCCCGCGAAAGACCGGGAGCAAAGTGATATCGTTCGGTGTCTAAAACATCGTAGGTTTGTGCAGGGGGAAAAAACTTATGTTTGAGGACAGCCTAATTGAGTCCGGAGGAAAGCTGAAGACGAGCCGACCCGCAACCGCCGCGTTTTCGTTCGGTCTGCAAGCGGTGATCGTCGGCATACTGGTTTTAATTCCGCTGCTATTCACCGAGGCCCTGCCCAAGACGCAGCTAATGACGTTTCTGGTGGCGCCACCGCCGCCACCCCCGCCTCCACCCCCGCCGGCCGCGGTCAAGGTGGTCAAAAAGATCGAGACCGAGATTGTCAACAACCAGCTGCGCACCCCCACGAAGATTCCCAAGAAGGTGGAGATGATCAAGGAAGAGGAACCGCCGCCGCCGTCAGTAGGCGTGGTGGGAGGAGTTCCGGGGGGCGTGCCCGGCGGACAGATGGGTGGAGTCATAGGGGGAATCATTAGCTCCACACCGGTAGCCGTTCCCAAGGTGGCAGCGCCGCAGCGCGTCCGGGTATCTCAGGGAGTTACCCAGGGCTTGGTGATTCACCGCGTGCAGCCCATTTACCCGCAGATGGCCAAGATCGCCCGGGTGCAGGGGCCGGTGGTTCTGGCGGCAATTATCGGCAAGGATGGAACCATTCAGAACCTGCACGTTCTCAGCACTGCATCTCCATTGCTGAACCAGGCAGCACTTGATGCCGTCAAGCAGTGGCGCTACAGGCCTTACATTTTGAATGGCGAGCCGGTCGAAGTGGACACCCAGATAACAGTAAATTTCACCCTCTCGGGTGCCTGAGTCAGGGAAGCCGGTTCAGGCGCAGAGTTTTGGCACTTTTGTATTCGCTACACAAAAAGTTTGGAGGAGGAAAAGCCTCATGATTCTCGCTCACGCAGCACCGCACTTGGTAGCTCACATTTCCACCACAGCAACCTGGCTTCTGCAGGAAGCCGGCGCCCCGCAATGGGACCCGATTTCCCTCTGGAAGCAGATGGGTTGGGTGGCGCGCGCCGTGGTCATCATTCTGTTCATCATGTCGGGATGGTCCTTCGGTGTGATGATTGACCGCTGGATGGCCTTCAACGCCGCCCGCAAACAGTCACGCAGTTTTGCTCCCGCCGTCGCCGGCGCGCTGCGGGATGGAAAGATCGATGAGGCCATCCGCGTGGCCGAGCGCAATAAGCGCAGCCACTTGGCCAAAGTCGTTACTGCCGGCCTCATGGAGTTCCGCGCCCACCAGGACAGCAGCGATATTCCAGGTGAGACCATTGAAGCTTCCAAGCGCGCGCTCGAGCGCACCGAAGCCATCGTGCATGCCGAGCTTAAGCGCGGTCTGGGCGGACTGGCGACCATCGGCTCGACCGCACCCTTCGTCGGGCTGTTTGGTACGGTGATGGGCATTCTGAATGCCTTCCGCGGTATTTCTCAGGAAAAGGCAACAGGTCTGGCAGCGGTCGCCGGCGGTATTGCCGAAGCCCTGGTGACCACGGCTTTCGGTCTGCTGGTTGCCATCCCGGCGGTGATGATGTTCAACTATCTGACTGGCCGGGTGGAAGCGTTCGATGTTGAAATGGATAACTCCTCAAGCGAGCTGATCGATTATTTCCTGAAGCGCCGGGGAGCGGTCCGCCGCTGAGCAGGTTAGCCACCCGCTTGAGTTGCTCTGGCCCGGAGCCGAATCGTTCTCGGCTCCGGAGCAGGAAACCGCTGAGCTTGATGCTCCGCTTGGCAGGAGAATGATTTATGGCTATTGCAGTCAGAGACGAAGGTTCAAAGGTCAATTCCAACATCAACGTGACGCCCATGGTCGATGTCATGCTGGTGCTGCTGATCATCTTCATGGTAATCACTCCCATGCTGCAGAAGGGCGTCACGGTTGATCTGGCGAAGGTCAATAACCCCATGCAGATGCCCGATGCCGACAAAGAAGACGCCCTCATCGTCGCCGTCATGCGCAATGGAGACGTGTTCTTCGGCAGCGACCGCATCCAACCCGACCAGTTGACGAACAAGATCAAAGACCGCATCGCCAACCGCACCAGCAAGATTGTCTATCTGCGGGCCGACGCCCGGGCGAAATATAAGGCGGTCGTCGACGTAGTTGACAATGTCCGAGCCGCGGGGGTTGACGACCTCGGTCTGCTTACCGATCAGCGGAAGCAAACCACCACGCCGGGAACCCCTGGTGCGGTACCTGCCACGGCAAGCGGGACTCAGTAACAGCCGAAGGAGGCCCTTATGGGAATGGCAGTTGGCACAAAGGGTGGGCAAAGTTGTGAGATCAATGTGACCCCCCTCATTGACGTTTTGCTGGTGCTGCTGATTATCTTTATGGTAATCACACCCCTTACCCCGAAAGGGCTGGATGCGTTGGTGCCGCAACCGCCGCCGCCGAATCAGCCCAAGCAGCAAAGCTCCGACCGTACCATCGTGGTGCAGGTGATTGACAAAGGCCCCGGGCAAACCCCAGGCCTGAAGATTAATCAGGATGACGTGACCTGGGATGGCCTGCAGGGCCGGCTGACCGATATTTTCAAGACCCGCGCTGAGAAGGTCATGTTCGTGAAGGGGGATGACAACATACCCTTTGCCGATGTCGCCAACGTTATCGACATCGCGCATTCCTCTGGGGTTGACAAAGTCGGCCTCATTACGGCGAAGATCGAAGCCGGCGGGTAAGGCGTTACCGTTCGAAAGCTGCCTAGCCGTCTGACGCACGCTGGAAGTCGTGCGCCGCGAGAAGGCGTGTGCTCCACCTCGCGGCCGGTGTGATATCGTATGCGGCTGACCCATGAGTGCAGTTCGTGAGGGAGACAAAGTTTCCATGAAAACAAGCCTGAAAACGCTAGCTCTGGCCGGCGCGATCGCACTCGTGCTGGCAGCCGCGGCCTGCGATAAATTGAAGGCCCGCGATCAGCTCAATCGCGGCGTGGCGGCCTACAAGAACGCCAAGTATGAACAGGCCATCGACCATTTCAAGGAAGCTGTAGCCTTGGATAAAGGGCTTAAGAACGCCAAACTTTACCTGGCGACGGCCTATGCCCAGCAGTACATTCCGGGGGTTGATTCCCCGGAGAATCTGCAGAACGCCAACGCTGCCATCGAACAGTACAAGGCTGTGCTCGAACAGGATCCCAAAAACATCAACAGCATTAAAGGCATTG
>JAFAWX010000366.1 GCA_019241535.1 Acidobacteriota bacterium
TGGAGTTGAGGTTGCCAAAGCGTACGACCTCGGCAGCACCGAGAAAACCCAGGTCCACGTGCCCGGACTGCAGAAGACTCATCACGCCAAGCAGGTCCAGGCATTCGTGGGCGCCGTGAATATTCGGGGGATCGGCCATGGTATAGATGAGCCGGGCGGCCGGTCGAAAGCGGATTACACCATTTTCGAAGAGTCCTATGGAGCGGGGAGCATGATTTCTTTTCGCAGTCACAAAGGCTATGAGCGGCAGACGCATGCCCACGAATACCACCTCGCCGTCTCGAATCTCGCGGGCGGCCGCCGCCACCATCAATTCGCCCAGCGTGTAATCAGAAACGACGCTTTTCGGGCTGGCGCTCAGCATGAACTTCCTGTAACCGTGAACCGGGGCGGATCGAGCTCCGGCTAGATATTGATTGCAGATTTTCTCGGCTCGGCGATGGTCGTTAGGGGATCGCGCGCCTGTTCTTTGGCCACGATCCAGTTCTTCTCATTGCCTATGATTTCCAGCAACAGCTTCTTATCGTCGGCGGTAGGCAGAAACCAGTTCAACTGCTCCTCGTATTCCTTCTCCTCGAGTGGCGCGCCGGTTTCGGGATGGAACTTCTGCCCCGCCCAGCGGCCGATAGCACGGTTGAACTTGATGTCGGGCGCATACAGGTTCTTCTCGCCGGCTTTGAGCACATGGTTCAGCCGTTCAATCAAGCCACGAACCTCGTCCCGATAGAGGTGCCGGTTATAGTCGTTCAAATCGTCTAGCTCGGCTTCCCTGGTGCTGGCCGGCTCGTCATATCGGCCTTTGATTCCCCAGACGTAGGCCCAGTGGGCGGATGAAGAATGGTCGGTGCCAAATAGGTCATAGGAGCTCGAAATCCACTTATTTAAATATTTCTGGATCAACCATGCCGGAATCACGCCGGCCTGGACAATGCGGCGAAGTCCATCATTGCCCGTACCCATGTGGAAAGCTTCCTCACGCAACATGTAGGACATGGAACGCCCGAGAGGGGCAAAGGCAGAATATTTCAGCATCTGCAACTGAAACTTGCCATCGCGGTCAACAAAGTCGGTATAAGTGAAAAAATCCATCCAGTTGTCGACATCAACGTTGAAGGCGCCGAGCAGGCGCTTGTTCTCAAAGGCGCGGCGTTCGAGCATTTTCTGGGCTTCAACCTTGCCCGAATAGCCGAAAAATTCGATCAGCAGGGCACACATTTGCCACCCGTGGCGCATCTCCTCGATCATGACGCGAGTGATCGCACGCCGGTCCCAGTCGGTGGGTGCGGTCTCGAAAAGATGCCGCTGCTGCTCAACGCTGGCAAACTCCGTGTCTCCCTGGTAGACGATCAAATTCAGCAGGGCGTCGCGAATCTGCTGCGTGGGAACCTGGCGCAGGTTCTCCCACTTCCCACGTCCCTTAAAGTGCCCAAACTGGATCTCCTCGGTCTCAATGGCGCCGAACAAGGTGTCGAACTTGAAATTGGCTATTTCATCGCGATTGACCCCGATCTCTTTCCGCCACTCGTCGAACAAGCCGACCCAGTCGCTGAAGGTTCCGATTTTTGCCACTTTGCCGGGCATAGTTCGTTCTCCTCACTCTCACTGGCGCGGACCAAGCAGGGCTCGACCCGCACTCATTTCGCTTTAAAGTCCGCCGGCCGCTTCTCAACGTACGCGCTCAGGCCCTCTTTAGCGTCGTCGCTTTGGAAGAGCAGCTGCTGGTTTTCGCGCTCCACGGCCAGGGCGGACTCAAGCGGAATCTCCCATCCCGTTTGCACCGAGCGTTTGATCCGCCCCACCGCCCTCGAAGCCTTGTTGGGAGGGCAAAACTGGCGGGCATACTCCATGATGTTGTCCATGAACTGGTCGCGCTCATAGATATCATTGATGATTCCAAGCTCAAGCGCTTCCTCAAAGGAATAGGTGTTGCCCGTCACCATCAACTCAATGGCTTTGCTCTTGCCCACCAGGCGTGATAGACGCTGCGTTCCCCCGGTGCCCGGCAGCACGCCCAGATTGACCTCCGGCAGACCGATCTTGCCGGCGTCCTTGCGAGCAATGCGGATGTCGGCCGCCATGGCGATCTCCAGACCTCCACCGACGGTGTGGCCGTTGAGCGCCGCAATCACCAGCTTGGGCGTGTGCTCGAGCCGCAGCAGAGTCTCGTTCGCATGCAGGCAGAAGTAATACTTGAAGGTTGGGTCGACGCTGGCAAGCATTTTGATATTCGCGCCGGCAGAAAAAAACTTGTCGCCCACGCCGGTCAGCACGATGACGTAGACCCCGTTGTCCATGCGCGCCTCAAGGATAGCGTCGTCCAGCTGGCGGTTCATTTCATAGGTGTATGTGTTGGCCGGGGGATCGTTCATCTCGATCACCGCCACGCCATTATCCACGCGATAGTTGATGAGGTGTTTGGTTGCCTGGTCCGTGGCCTGTCCTAGTGTGGTTGCCATGTTCGTCTCCTTACAAGAAGCTAAGCGCATCACCCGGTCGTCGGCGGGCAGGGCTGGACATGCGATGCGGCCGCAGGTTCGTCCTCCGCCGGCGGCCGTTGGCGCGGGTACAATTCGCGATGCCCCCGAAAAAAATATTTCCCATCTCCCGCGCCAACCGTCCGGCGTCGCCGTCGAGGCGGGGGTTATACCACGTGTAGATCCAGTTCATCATTCCGAAAAGCGCCAGCACCGCTGTGCGGCTGTCAAAGTCGAGATTCTCTTCTTTTTTGTAGTCTTCGACTAGGTTACAGCAGATGCGGTAATAGTCCCGCTTAAGCTCCGCGACTTTCCTGCCATAGCCGGCCGTGAGCACGTCGTCTTCATGGGAAAGAACCTTCATCGCGTGCTGATGCTCGAGAAAGTATTCCAGGTGATTGGCGATGAAGGCGCGAATGCGCTGCTCAGGACCCCCCGCTTGGGTTATTCGCTGGGCCAGACGGTCGAGAATCTTACCGAAGCTGAGCTTCTGAATGAGATAGAGCAGACGTTCTTTGGTGCCGAAGTAGTGATACATTCCCGCCAGTGACATCCCTGTCGAGCGGGCAATATCTCGCATCGAAGCTCCCTCGTACCCTTTTTCACAGAACACCTCGGTAGCGTGATCCAGAATCTTTGCGAGTCGCTGATCAAAACGTGCTTCGCCCAGTGCGACTCCGTTCGCGCGGCGGCTTTCAAATTGCGAACTCCGGGCAGAAGTAAGCATGTACGTTCGAACGTTCGTTCGATTTTTATAGTATACGCTGCCAGAGCCGCGAATAACAGTTCGCAGTGGACTACCGCATTTTCGACGAAAACCTGCAGCCATGCTGCCAGCAGGGCGCAAGGCTTCAACCTCGAGCCTAGGGCTCAGTTCCGGATATTGCGCATCAACTGCTCGACCTCGTTCTTCTGGTCGGCCGTGAGCGGGAGTAGCGGCAGCCTCGACGGACCTCCATAGTAGCCGTTCAAATCCATGGCATACTTCAGCGCAGGGATTCCCAGCTCACCGGAAACCCGCGTGGCGGCAGCCGCGATCCGATCCTGCTTGATGCGTGCCAGCTCCGAATCGCGCTCCTTCCAGGCTGCATACACTTCATAGCACGCCGTCGGCGCGGGACAGGCAAAGGCCAGAATAGCTCCCACTGCACCGGCGGCGAGCGAGGGATCAAGCTGTTGTGCTGCTCCCACCGAGATCTGAAAACCCACTTCCTTCCGCCGCGTCTTAATTTTGACTTCGCCGGAGCCAGGCGCTCGCAGACGAGCGGCGGAGTCTCGATGCTCTGAAGCCGACTTCCCCGCCAGTGCCGCCAACGGGACCAGCTCGCCGTTTGTCTCAGCCGGCACGACCTGACTTGCCTCGAGCATGCGGGGAGTAAGAGCGGCAAAGGTTTCTGTCACTGCGGCAGTGCGCCGGACGTGTTTCGTGCCTTCGGCCATGCGCCGGACCTTTCCCACGTCGCCGCCCGATTCCTTGATTCCGATAATGTTCGGGTGCTCCGCGAGCTCGATCACCAGCTCCGCAGGCATGTCGTAGGCCGTGAAAACCGGCACGCTATAGATCATCACCGGAAGTGGCGACTGATCAGCGACGGTTCGATAGAAGGTAAGTATATTCGGCGGGAGCATCTGCCGGCGGTAATAAAAGGGAGTGCGCACCAGAGCAACGTCATAGCCTAGTTCGGCGGCAAATACCGTCAGCCGCAGGGTCTCAGCTGCCGATTCCCCCGCCGTGCCTGCAATCAGGACCTTATTCGGAGCACAGGCCTGACGGGCAATCTTCAAGACCTGGCGGCGCTCTTCATCCGAGAGCATAATTGCTTCACCGGTTGAACCGAGCACAACGATACCGGCCACGGGGGTCTTCGAATAGTGCTCGACGTTCTGTTCGAGCTTTTTGTAGTAGACGCCTCCGTCGGGGTAAAAAGGCGTCGTGATAGGGGGAAAGATGCCTGCAAGGAGCATGGGAATCCAGCCTTTAAGCCATCTTAAGCCGTCACTATTCTAAATGCGGCCACCAGCAACGGCGGTTAATATATGACTCCCATCGGTCAGCTTTCCCGCTGACCCGCTCGATGCACCAGCTGAGGGCGCCTGGTGTCCTCCTTTCCCTTAAGATCGCAACGAAGTTCTCGCGAGATGGCGTTCTGCATGTAGCTTCTGCAGCGCATATACGTTCAGGTCGCCCCTCTGCAGGGCGGCGATTCCTTCCGCGGCAGCACGGGCCGCGGCAAGAGTTGTAATTGTCGGGATACGCGCCGTAACCGCGGCGCGGCGGATCGCCTTCTCGTCAAAAAATGGGTCTTGGCCTTGCGGGGTATTTACGATGAGCTGGATGCGATCGCCCTTGATCCAGTCGACCACGTTGGGGCGTCCTTCTTTCACTTTGTAAACGCGCTCAACCGCCATGCCCGCCCTTTCTATGATCTCGGCAGTACCCGCGGTAGCCACCAGCTTGAATCCCATGTCGACGAACTTGCGCGCCACGGCGGTAACCTGCGGCTTGTCATGATCGGTGACGCTCAAAAATACATAACCAGCGATTGGCAGCTTCTGGCCGGCGGCGAGCTGCGCCTTGGCGAAGGCCTCTCCGAAATTATCCGCCACTCCCATGACTTCCCCGGTAGATTTCATCTCCGGGCCGAGGACAGTATCTACGCCGGGAAACTTGTTCCAGGGAAAGACCGGGGATTTCACCCAATAACAGGAGCCGGTATCGAGATCTTTCTTCCGCTCGACGAATTCCGGCAGGAACTCCGCCAGCTTGCGTCCGATCATCAGCCGGGCGGCAATCTTCGCCATCGGAACACCAGTAGCCTTGGAAACATAGGGAACAGTGCGCGAGGCCCGGGGGTTCACTTCAAGAACATAGACCTTCCCTCCTTCGTGGCCGTTGCCGGCCAGGTAGCCAGAACGTGGGATGGCAAACTGGACGTTCATCAGGCCGACCACTTTGAGGGCTGCTGCTAGCCTGAAGGTATAGTCGCGCATGCGGACAAGCAGGTGTTCGGGAATGTCGACCGCCGGCAACACGCAGGATGAGTCGCCCGAGTGAATGCCCGCCTCTTCGATATGTTGCATAATCCCGCCGATGACAACGTCCTCGCCGTCCGAGAGCGCGTCGACGTCCACTTCGATCGCATCCTCGAGGAAGTGGTCAATCAATACCGGACGATCCTGGGAGTATTCGACCGCCTCTTTCATGTAGCGGACGACAGTCTCTTCTTCATAGGCAATCACCATGGCTCGGCCGCCGAGAACATAGGAAGGGCGCACCAGGACGGGATAGCCGATGGTGCGGGCACCCTCGACCGCCTCTTCAAGTGAGGCGGCGACGACCCCGGGAGACTGCGGAATCGCGAGCTCGTCGAGCAGCTTACCAAAGCGCTTGCGATCCTCTGCGAGATCAATCGACTCGGGCGAGGTCCCGATAATTCTTGCTCCCGCAGTCTTCAGCGGAAGGGCCAGATTCAGGGGAGTTTGCCCGCCGAACTGTACGATCACGCCGATCTCGGCGCCCGAGGTGGCCTCATGTTCGTAAACCGCATAGACGTCCTCAAGCGTCAGGGGCTCGAAGTACAGCCGGTCGCTGGTGTCGTAGTCGGTTGAAACCGTCTCCGGGTTGCAATTGACCATGATGGTCTCATAACCGTCTTCCCGCAGCGCGAAAGAGGCGTGGCAACAGCAGTAGTCGAACTCGATTCCCTGCCCGATGCGGTTGGGACCGCTGCCGAGAATAATGACTTTCTTGTTCTCGGTAGGAGCAGCCTCGTCTTCGTCTTCGTACGTGGAGTAGAGATAAGGAGTAAAACTGGCAAACTCGGCGGCGCAGGTGTCCACCCGTTTGTACACCGGCCTCACCCGGTGCTTGCGCCGCAGGTGGCGAATCTTCTCCTGGTCGCCTTTTCCCCGCAGGCGCCAGGTTCCCGCCAGGCGCCCGTCGGAAAATCCCATGCGCTTGGCGGCGCGCAACACCTCGCCCGGAACCGACTCGATCGGATGTTTCTCGACCTCAAGCTGCATATCGGTGATCTCTTTCAGCTGGTAGAGGAACCAGGGATCGATCCCGGTCATCTTCGAAAGCTGCTTGACCGTATGTCCCTGGCGGACAGCATAGCGAAGATAGGAGAGCCGTTCGGGGTGAGGGGTGACCAGGCGCTGGGTGACAATTTTGGGCTCGATCTTCTCCGCTCCCAACCGCTTGCCGGTATCGAGAGCGCGAATCCCCTTCATCAGGGCCT
The DNA here is from genome assembly GCA_019241535.1 of Acidobacteriota bacterium. Lineage (GTDB taxonomy): Bacteria > Acidobacteriota > Terriglobia > Terriglobales > Acidobacteriaceae > Gp1-AA145. The sequence continues at coordinate 6,716 of JAFAWX010000366.1, forward strand.
CTTTGAAGGTGCGCCCGATAGCCATAACCTCGCCCACCGATTTCATCTGTGGCCCCAGATTCTCGTCCGCGCCAGGAAACTTCTCGAACTGCCACTTGGGAATTTTGACCACTACGTAATCGAGCGTGGGTTCAAAGCATGCCGGGGTCTTGCGAGTGATGTCGTTCGGAATTTCATCGAGCGTGTAGCCGACGGCCAGCTTGGCGGCAATTTTGGCAATGGGAAAGCCGGTGGCTTTTGAAGCCAGCGCCGATGAGCGCGATACCCGCGGGTTCATTTCGATCACGACCATGCGTCCGGTGTGGGGATGGACGGCAAACTGGATGTTCGAGCCGCCGGTTTCAACTCCGATCTCCCGGATAACGGCGATAGCTGCGTCGCGCATGGCTTGATATTCGCGGTCGGTCAGGGTCTGCGCCGGAGCCACGGTGATAGAGTCGCCGGTGTGGACGCCCATGGGATCGAAATTCTCTATCGAGCAGATGACGATGACGTTGTCTCTGAGGTCGCGCATGACCTCGAGCTCAAACTCCTTCCAGCCGAGCACGGATTCTTCAATCAGCGCCTCACGGACGGGAGAGAAGTCCAGTCCGCGGGCCAGAACTTCGAGCAGCTCTTCACGGTTGTAGGCCATGCCCCCACCGGAGCCGCCGAGGGTGAACGAGGGCCGGACGATAACGGGAAAACCGATTTTGCCCGCGAATTCAACCCCGTCTTTGGGATTGTTGACGAGTGCCGATTTGGGAACATCCAAACCGATCTTCTGCATCGCGTCCTTGAAAAAGAGGCGGTCCTCGGCCTTCTTGATGGCCTCTACGTTGGCCCCGATCAGCTTTACGTTGTACTTCTCGAGTACACCGCTGTCGGAGAGCTCGATGGCCAGGTTCAACGCCGTCTGCCCGCCCACGGTCGGCAGGATGCGAAACCCCGAACCCGGGGAAAGCTGCCGTTCCACCCGAATGATTTCTTCCAAGTACCCCCGGGTCATCGGCTCGATGTAGGTGCGGTCGGCAAACTCCGGATCGGTCATGATGGTCGCCGGGTTGGAGTTGGCCAGCACTACCTCATAGCCCTCCGATCTGAGGGCCTTGCAGGCTTGGGTGCCGGAGTAATCAAACTCGGCGGACTGCCCGATTACGATCGGTCCTGAGCCGAGCACAAGGATCTTCGATATATCAGTTCTTCTGGGCATGTTTGGCGATCATTCTGTGCCGCGAAGTAGAGTTGTAACCGGTTCCCGATCTTGAGCGGCCCGCTAGCACCGTTGCCAGCCGAAGCGCGGCGCTCCGGCCTGCATTCGAGTCGCGAGACCGATCGAGTTCGGGGCGCACGCCGCTTTCGAAATGGAGAACAAAAGCTGAAGCTCGAACAACGTATTTTAGGAGGGCGCGCCCCGATGTCACTCTTTCCATTCCTCCATCATCTTCACGAAGTCCTTGAACAGGTAATGGGAGTCGTGGGGCCCGGGAGAAGCCTCGGGATGGTACTGCACGGTGAAGAGCGGCAAGTTACGGTGCCGCATGCCCTCGAGTGTGGCATCGTTCAGATCCACGTGCGTCACTTCCACTTCCGAGGTGGGCAGGGAGTCGGGATCGACCGCGAAGTTGTGATTGTGTGCGGTGATCTCTACTTTGCCGGTGGCGATCTGTTTGACGGGATGATTTCCGCCATGATGCCCGAACTTCAGCTTGTAGGTTTTTGCTCCCAGAGCGAGCCCAGTAAGTTGATGGCCGAGGCAAATGCCGAAAACGGGCAGCCGTCCCATGAGGCGGCGAATGTTATCTACCGCATAACTGCACGGCTCAGGGTCGCCCGGACCGTTTGAAAGAAAAACTCCATGGGGTGCGAGCGCCAGAACGTCCTCCGCCGGGGTCTGCGCCGGAACCACCGTGACCCGGCATCGCTCGCTGCGTAACTTTCGCAAAATGTTCTGCTTGATGCCGAAATCGTAAGCCACTACATGAAAGCGCTCCGGCTGATCCTTAACGCCCACCACCTCGACCGGCTCGTGGGAGCGCTCGCCCACTTCCCATACGTAGGGCCGATTGGTGGTGACCACTTTGGCCAGATCCGTACCGTCCATCTTGGGAATGGAGCGGGCCTTGGCAATCAATTTTTCCGCATCGGCTTCGATCGTCGAGATCACGCCGCGCATGACCCCATGGTCGCGCAAATGGCGCACCAGCGCGCGGGTATCGATTTCCGCGAGAACCGGAATTTTGAACTGTTCGAGATACTCTTCGGCCACCTGCTGCGAACGCCAGTTGGAACTGACCTTTGAAAACTCGCGCACAACCAGGCCCTCGATGTAGGGGCGGGTCGACTCGCTGTCATCGGCATTGGTACCGTAATTGCCGATTTCGGGATTCGTTAAAACCACGATCTGCCCGGCGTAGGAGGGGTCGGTGAAGATTTCCTGGTAGCCGGTAATGGAAGTATTAAAAACGACTTCGCCGTAGCACTCGCCTTTGGCGCCGTAGCCTTTCCCTCGGAAGACTCTCGCGTCTTCCAGCGCAAGGATGGCCTGCATGGCTTCTCCGGGGGTTGGATTTTGAAGATTTTAGCAGGGACTGAGGAAAGGGAAAAGATCAAACCTCGACGCGTGCTTACTCCGAGCGCATCCGATCCGGTAGAATTGAAACTACAATGGCCGCAGCACCGGATGCTCCCGAGCTTCCCCTCGAAGTCATTCGCGACCAGGGCCGAGTTCCGCAGCGGTCGGTCACGCTCTTCTCTGCATGGGTGCGCGACCTGGTCATATCGCTCGGTATTTCGGCATTCATCATTGTTTTCCTCTACCAGCCGGTAAAAGTTGAAGGCACCAGCATGATGCCCTCGCTGGATGATCAGGAGCGCATCTTCATCAACAAATTCGTCTACCGCATCGAGCCCATTCAGCGCGGCGACATCGTGGTCTTCCGCTACCCCCGGGACCCAGGGAAAAGCTTCATCAAACGGGTCATCGGCGTTGCCGGCGATCATGTGCGGATCGTTGACGGAAACGTGTACCTGAACGGCAGGCTGCTGGTAGAAGACTATGTTCCCGGAGCTTACCAGGACGGACGTTCTTACCCGGAAGTTGTCGTTCCGCCCGACTCATTTTTTGTGTTGGGGGATCACCGTAGCTTGTCCAACGACAGCCGCGACTTCGGTCCGGTGGGAGCAAGTTACATCTACGGCAAGGCGGTTTTTGGGTATTGGCCCATGGATAAGCTGGGCCGCCTGCGCTGACCTCTTTCGGCATGCCTGGCATTTCAAGTGGAGGCGGCGAGCCTTTCCGAGTTTCTCCACCCCACCTGACCGCATATTGCTGACATCAAATGCACTGCCGTTGACATTTCCGCAGTAGAAGGTTCAAACTACCGAATCTGCCCGAACGGGCGTGGGGCGAGCGCCGCCCGGGTTTCGCAGGGCTTCAGTCTCGCGAAATTTTATCGAACCTTTACTTATGGCCGGCAACCGCTTCTCCTACAGGCTGGATTCGACTTTGGAGACGGTGGACAACGCGGAACAAACCGCCAGCCGCATTGCCTCAGAAAGCGGTTTCGGGGAAGACGAAGTCATGCAGATCGCCATGGCGGTGCGCGAGGCAGCGGTCAACGCCGTGCTTCACGGGAATGCCTACGATCCGGAGAAGAAGATCGATCTCGAATTTGAGCGCACGAAAAACGACCTGGTGATTACTATCCGCGACCAGGGAAAGGGTCTCGATCTGGCCAAGGTCCCCGATCCGCTGGCTCCTGAAAACCTCCTGAAAACCTCAGGTCGGGGGATTTTCTTAATACGTTCGTTTATGGATGAGGTGGAAATCCATCCTTCCCAGACGGGCACCGAAATCAAACTTATTAAGCACGTCCACGGGCAAGCCGCGGGCGGCAAGGAGGCCTCCCAGTGAACTTGAAAACCAGTACACGCCAGGTTGACGGAGTTAACATTGTCGATTGCAGCGGGCGCATTACTTTGGGCGAAGGTAGCGTGGTGCTGCGCGATTTGGTTAAGGACCTGCTTTCCAAGGGACAAAAGAAGATCCTGCTCAACCTGGGCGAAGTGAATTATATCGACAGCTCGGGCATCGGCGAGCTGGTGAGTGCCTACACCACAGTGCGCAATCAGGGCGGCGAACTTAAGCTGTTGAATCTCACCAAGAAGGTTCACGACCTGTTGCAGATCACAAAACTCTACACAGTGTTCGACGTCAAAGACGATGAGACTTCGGCGGTGAAAGCCTTCCGCTGAAGACTTCCGCCAGGCGTGCACTCTCGAACGACCATAAAAGGCGTTCCTCGCTGCGCCTGGCTTGCGCTCCCGGCTGGCTCTCCCAGTTCAAGTGGCGTCGCTTACAGCGCCGCGCTCCATGCCGGGTCGTAGCCCGGTACGTCCGGACGGTTTGACGCCTTCCTACACCAGGCCTTTGCGCAGCTCATCCAGCCGATAGCGTGTTCCCCGCCATTCGACGCCGCCCCGCCAGAGGGTGAGAAACATGGAGCGGGCGAGGGTGTAGATAAACAACACGGTAGCGACCGGGTGCAGAAGAAAATATAGGGGATGAATTTCCAGTTGCCGCCAGATGCCTGCGTATAAAGAGAAGATGCAGGCCAGAGCGGCAGCGTAGGGCAAGCGGGCCCATCCGGGGGCAAATATCGCCCCGATAAAGGGCGCGAGGTTGAGGATCGCCACGGCGGCACAGGCCAATAGCGTGCGCCAGGTTTGAAACGAGAGCACGGCAAACAGGTTCTTGGTCAGGTTGTGGACAACGCCGCGGGCGCCCCGTGCCCAGCGAATCTCGATCAGGTCGTCGCCGAGAGCCACCCGCTGGCGGAAACCGGCATTCTTGACGATCTTGCCGAGCTTCATATCATCGACCACTTCAAAGCGCAGTGCATAGTGAGTTCCAATAGCCTGATAGGTGCTGCGGCGTAGGAGGTTGAAGGCGCCCACTCCCATGTGGTCTCGTGCGGCCGGATCGGCAACCTTCCAGGGACGGTGCCCGAAGACGAACAGCAGGTGAAAGAACGACACCATCATCTTTTCTCCCGGTCGACTCGTGACCACGCGGGGCAGAATGACCAGGTGGTCGGCCGATTCCGCCTCGGCGTACGCGAGCGCGCGGCGCAGACAATCAGGCCGAAACATTACGTCGGCATCGGTGAAGAGCAGCCAGTCGGTATCTGCCTGGCTGGCGGCCACCCACATGGCATGCGTCTTCCCCAACCAGCCAGGGGGAAGTTCCCGGAGATGGATGACTTTGAGCCGGTCCGGGCGCGAAGCTGCGAATTCGTCCATCAGCCTGCCGGTGTCGTCGCTCGAGCGGTCATCGACGGCGATTACGCGATAGTCACGATAGTCGAGCGTCAACAGGCGTTCGAGCGCAGCTTGAATGGAACTCTGCTCGTTGCGCGCCGGGACTATGATTGCCACGCCATTGCCATCGGCCGGCCTGCGGTCCCACTCCGGCTGGGAGAGATCCGCCAGTGTCGGCATCCCATGGGCGGCATCGCGGACGCGCGAGAGCCATATCAGGGCGAGCGTCGTCCCCAGGATAAGGTTGAGATAATTCATCCGCCGACAGTGCGAGCGGAGTCGAATGCAATTTTCACCGGAGGAGCGAAGCGCATTCCATAGAAGAGAATCGCGGAGGAAACAATCATGGCCACGACCGGCAGAACAAAGGCGAGCTGAAGAGAGCGGCGATCGGCCACCCAGCCCATCATGGTCGGTGAGGGCACGTCTCCCAGGATGTGAATGACGAATATGTTGACCGCCAGGGCGGTCGATCGGATGTGGGCGCCCACCGAGTTGATGACCGCAGCGTTCAGGGGAGATGTGTTCAGTAGGAGAAAAAAGGCTGCGGCCGCGATCGCGGGCAGCATGGCCCGGCCCGGCAGGAATAAAGCAACGATCATGACCGGCACCCCCAGGCCCATACTTACCGCCGAAACCATGTAATAGGCGCTTTTCATGCGCGGCAGAAGATAATCACCCAACCAGCCGCCGGCCAGTGAGGCCAGAACTCCGTCGATAACCACGATGATCCCGAAATCAAAATTCGCCTTGGCCAGGGGATAATGGCGCTCGCTATAGAGAAATTGCGGCATCCACACCTGAATTCCCCCAAGCGAAAACGTCATTGCAGCCATTCCCAGCGTGGCGGTCAAAAATGCCGGGTTGCGCGCCAGACCGGAGATGGTCGCGCGCTCAGGAGTCTCGGCCAGCGAATCGAACCGGCCACGCTCCGGCTCCGCGAAGGCGAGAACGGCAAGGGCAAGCAGAAATCCGGGTACGGCCGCGATGTAAAAGGGGAAACGCCAGCCATGCGTCGGTGCCAGGTAGCCGCCGAGCAGGTATCCTGCCGCCGAGCCTACCGGGATTGCCAGATAGAAGACGGCGAGGATGCGGCCGCGCCTATTTTCTGGAAAGAGGTCGGCCACAAACGTTGGAGCTATGGTAACAAACGTTGCCTCCCCGATTCCGACCAGAGTATGGCGGACGAGCAATTGCGTATAGGTGTGAGTAATTGCCGTGAGCAATGTTAGCCCGCTCCAGAAGATCGCGCCCAGAGCGATGATCCATTTGCGCGAGTAGCGGTCGGCCAGGGGCCCGACAAAAGGTGCCGCTGCCATGTAGCAGAGCAGGAACACACTGGTCAGGTATCCGACCTGTGCTTTGTTGATGTGCAGTTCGTCTTCGATCAGCGGCTGAACGGCAAATAGTACGTTGCGGTCGGCATAGTTCAGAAGATTCAGCGCCGTCAACACCAGGAGCGCGGTCGTGGGCCGCAGTTTGTTCGAAGTCACGTGGGGTTGCAATATAACACGGGCAGTTTCAGGCAATAATGCCGAACTGGATGCTGCGCCTGCGACGGCCGGAATCGGGGCACGCTAGCTCTGAGGTGTCTTCAGGTGCCTTCGCCCGGCGCCGGTCGGGGCCACTGTGCCGTGACCACGGTGCGAATTCCTCCTCGTGGGCGGAACTCGCCTTTGACCTGGGCCCAAAGCGGGTGCGCCGAGCGCACGACATCCTCGAGAATTCGGTTGACGGCGTTTTCCTGAAAAATGCCCAGATTGCGATAGCAGTGCAGGTACTCTTTAAGCGATTTGAGCTCAAGGCACAGCTTGTCCGGCATGTACCGGATGGTTATCACCCCGAAGTCCGGCTGCCCGGTTTTCGGACAGACGGAGGTAAACTCGGGGTCGTCAATGGTGATCTCATATCCGGGGTACTGGTTTGCCCAGGTTTCGATCGCGGGAAATTGCGTCTCCAGTCCGGCGACGGCGTGTTCGCTCGTGTAACCCGGCTGTTCGGCCATGCCTGGCATTGTAACCAGCTTTGATCTTGCAGTGCGCCGGCTCGAGAAATCGCGGCGAAGGCAAGTTCCCGGAAGCAAGAGCCGGAGCCACGGCGGATTTTCCGGTTCCTAGCCCAAGGCACTGCATCTAAAAGGTTAAGCCCCGCTTCCTGATGTCCTCGTTTGCAGCGGATGTAAAATCTGTGGGGCTGAGACGCGTGGCTCACAACAGCGGAAAATCCGGTCTTTTCGCGCGACGGCGTTGGATCGTCTGGGCAGCAGGCTCGCTAGTGGCGGTAGTTCTTTTCGCATCATTCGCCTCGCGCGACGATTCAGTGCCGGTTCTGGCTGCTGCCGTTTCGCGCAGCACTATTCAGAGCGTCATCGCGACGAACGGAAAGATAGAGCCCGTTAACAACTTTGAAGCTCATGCGCCAGTCGGCACTACCGTGAAACGAGTGCTGGTGAAAGAAGGCGACCGGGTGCGCCGGGGACAGCTGCTGGTCGAGCTCGACGCCGCGCATGCTCGCAGCCAGGCGGCCCAGGCCCTGTCCCAGGTGCGCGCCTCCGAGGCTGACATGCATGCTCTTGAGCGTGGCGGCACTCAGGAAGAAGTTTTAAGCCTCCAGGCCGAACTCTCAAAGGCGCGTGATGCTTACGACGCCGCCGAGCGCCATCTCGAGGCTTTAAAGCGCCTCGAGCACTCCGGCGCCGCCTCGCCGGGTGAAGTCCGGGCGGCGCAAGACCAGCTGAATGCCGCCGCCGCCGACCGCAAGCTGCTCGAGTCGAAGGAGAAGGAGCGCTATTCGCGACCCGAGATTGCACGTATCGAGGCACAACACTCCGAGGCGGAAAGCGTCTACAGCGCCGCAAGCGACGTGCTGCGCCAGCTCTTCGTTCGCGCCCCCTTTGATGGGACCGTGTATACGGTGCCAGTGAAGCAAGGCGCCTATGTCAGTGCTGGGGACCTGCTGGTCGAAGAGGCCGATCTACGGAAGGTTCTGGTGCGCGCATTTGTCGATGAGCCGGATGTGGCGAGGCTTTCGCGCGGGGAAAAAACCGAGGTGACCTGGGACGCCATGCCGGGGCGCATCTGGCAGGGAGCGGTTACGGCCATTCCCGCCGAGGTGAAGCTGCACGGCACGCGCAACGTCGGTGAAACCACCTGCATCGTTGATAATGAGGATCTCAAGCTTTTGCCCAACATCAACGTCGGCGTGAGCATCGTCACCGCCGAACATGCCCATGCACTGACAATTCCGCGCGAGGCGGTGCGACAGGACGAATCTCTCCCTTACGTATACGCCATCGTGAATAACGAGCTGCATCGGCAAAATGTGCAGACTTCCATTTCCAATCTGACCAAGGTCGAAGTCACAGGCGGAATTCCCGAAGGGGCGCTCGTCGCCCTGGGTTCGGTTAACTCCAAGCCTCTGCACGACCGGCTAAGCGTGAGAGTAGTCCATTGAAAATCACGTGTTTTGCTTCGGTGCTCGCCCTTTCCCTGCTAACCGTGGTCCTTGCCGGAGCCGACGAGAACGCGCCCGCCCTGCTCGCGTCGGGGCGGGTTGACGACGCCATTGCCCAGCTGCACGGGCAGATCAATGCATTCCCCAATGACGCTCTCGCGCACAATCTTCTTTGCCGGGCCTATTTCAGCCTGGGCAATTGGGACCAGGGGATTTCCGACTGCGAAAGAGCCGTTTCGCTCGCTCCTGCCAACAGCCAGTATCATCTCTGGCTGGGGCGAATTTACGGAGAGAAGGCCGACACCGCGGGCGTGGTCACGGCTGCTGGCCTTGCCCGGCGCGTGCGGAAGGAATTTGAGGCCGCGGTTCAACTGAATCCTAACAACATCGACGCCCGCACCGACCTGGCGGAGTTTTATGTGGAAGCTCCCGGCATCATGGGCGGAGGCCACGACAAAGCTCAAAAGCAGGCAGACTCACTGTTCCGGCTCGATCCGGCAAAAGCCTACTGGGTAAAGGCGCGGATCGCCGAGAAGCGACGGGAGTTCCCCACCGCGGAGAAGCAGTATCAGGGTGCCGTTGAAGCCAGCCACGGTGCGGCCAGCGCCTGGCTGAATCTCGGCCTCTTCTATAGACACCGGCAGCGCTGGGGCGAAATGGAGCAGGCGCTCGCCCACCTGCGCACGGCTCGTCTGGATCGTCCCGAGGCGCTGGTCGATGCGGCCGAGATACTGATCGCCTCCGAACGCGATTTGGTAGAAGCCAACCGGCTGTTACGCGCCTACTTGAGCTCCAATTTCCAGGTCGAACAAGCGCCCGCCTTTAAGGTTCACTACCTTCTTGGCAAACTGATCGAGAAACTGGGAGACAAACAGAATGCCGCCGCCGAATACAGGTCGGCTCTCGTCCTCGCCCGGGAATTTCAGCCTGCGCAAGAGGCGCTGCGTCGTTTGCGGTGACGGATGATCACTTCCAGGAAGTAAATTCTCCGGTTCCCCGGGCTTCGTGCATATATCGGCGTCTTGAGACACCGGCTACACCCAGACCGCGACAATAGCTCCCATGATAAGCAAGGAGATCAACTGGAAGCCGCTATTGATCCAGAACAGCCTGGCCGGGCGCTTCTCATAGAGGCTCACCATCAGCATCACGGTGGCGATGAATCCCAGCCAATTAAAAAACCCGACGGCTGCGCCCTGACCGGCATTCACCGCACCCGCATAGTGAACTGCGTGTACCAGCACAAACGCCATTACGAAATTCGAGATCAGATCGGCGGGCGCGAGCACCGGCATCCTGCGTTTCATCTCCTCGGGATTGCAACCGGTCAGCGACATCCAAGTCCTGCCGAACAGCAGTGGTGAATACCAGATCCATCCGAACAGGAATCGCGCTATGGCGGCGACCACCAGGGCCAAGTAGTTGATGTGAAAGTGCTGCATTCATCCTCCAACGTGCTCTGGATCTGATCGCCGCAGTGTAGCCGAAATATGGGCCAGGTATGTCAGCCAAATGTCACCAGATGAACGCGACTTCCCTGGCGCGAATGTTTGGAGGCTTGAGTCTGGCGGCGCGCCTTTCGTCGACTGCCCGCAAGGCGAGAAAGAGCGGGCATTTTTGTACGACGAGGCGCCTAGCGCTGTAAGCGGCCGTCGAGAGTAGCGGCAAACAGACCCGACTGCGCATAGCGCTCCGCAAAAGCAGCCTGGGCAAACGTGAGATAGGTTCCGTCCGGCTGTTGATGATTGCGCCGGTAATCACGAGCATGTTCTTCTGACCAGAAGAAGACAGTGTGATTTCAATAGTCGTGAACGATGTTTGCGCCCCGAAACTTGTTCCAATCCATGTTCGGTTCGAAGAGCAGGGGCGTCGGCGTATCTGACAACAGTTGAAAACGCAGCTGCTCGTCGATCTCGACTGTCAGTCGCCGGGAACAATGATGGCACACCGAATCCACCCGGACGTGCAGCTTTTCTCCTCTCAGGCATCCTTCGACGAAGGATGTGGCGAAGGCGTCCTCCGCTCAAGCTCCAAAAATCTTCTCTCCGGTTGAAAACATCAGCTGGTGGGGGGTGGGTGAAGTTGTGACCGGGTAGGCCCAGGTCACGTTCCCTTCGGAGTCACGTACCAGGAAAAACAGATGTTCTTCCAATTCCTCGAGAATGGCAGAGACGTTGGCCGCCGGGAGCCGGATAACCTGCGCAATCTGAATTGGCGAAAGCGACCTCTCCTGTCGCGGAAGCTCGCGAACCACGAAGTCGCGTACGGCGTGATGCTCTCGCGACATGAAGGCGAGACGCGATTTCATTCGGGTGGGGAGATCCTTCACGCTTTTTAGAAAGCATCGTCGGGCGCGGACTGAATATCTCGGCCTACCCCCAATAAGATATGGCTGCCCATTGTCCCTTCTTTCCTTGCTGCCGGAAGTCTCCGGTTTTGCGGTGCCAACATCTCTGCGTACAGCTCACGACTTCACCGGTATCGCGACGCAATCATATCGGAAAACCCTAACTAAATTTTTGGATCGAGCCGGTCTGGATTTAGCGAAGCCCGAGCTGCCCCCGTCCCACTGGGGAGGGCCGGCGCCGACAGAGCAAAAACATCCTTACCATATACCCTTCCAGACCGGGGCGATTTGCAGGGTGGTCGCTAGCTTAATCTGCTCGAGGCCGGAAGATTGCGCGCTTTCTGCGAAACTCGGCATCTTGGCACCTGCCTGATCGAACATCCCGAGGCTCGCATATCTCCTAGCCAGATTTCCCCATACGGGGCAAATAGTTATGCTTGACATATCCCCCGCCTCTGGCGGAGAAGGTGCAGACATGAAAAATACTCCACGGTTGGTCCTCAGGGCTGTTGTTTCTCTCCTGCTGCCTTGTATTGTCGCGGTCATGGCCGGGGCTCAGCCACTGACGCTGAAGCGGGCGGTCGAGCTTGCCCTGGGTCACAGTCCGGCTGCCATCGAGGCCAATGCGGACGCCGAACGGACGGCCGCGGCTTTGCGCGAGGCCCGCAATCAATACCTTCCCCAGCTGCTGATCGGCTCCGGCCTGGGAGATTCCTGGGGCTATCCGCTAAGCCTTGAAGGCGCGGCTCCCTCGCTCATCAATATTTCGGCGCAGTCGGCGCTCATCAACCCCGCCCTCCGCGATTTTGTGCGGGCCGCGCGGATCGAGAACCATGCCAGCGAGCAGGCGGTGAAGGAGCGGCGTAAGCAGATCATTGAGGACACGGTCATCACCTATCTCGAGCTGGTCAAATGGGAACAGCAGATAGGACATTTGAGTGAGCAGCAGAAGGATGCCGCGCGGATGGAACAGGTCGTCGGACGCCGTATTCAGGAGGGTGTGGATAGTCCGGTGGTCGGCAAGCAGGCTCAACTCGCCAGCGCTCGCGCCAGGTTGCATCTTGCCCAGGCGCGGGGAGCAATGGATGTTCTTGAAGCCCATCTCTCCCAAGTGACCGGTCTGCAGGTCGACAACATTCAAGTCGACGCGGATTCAGTGCCTCCCCTGCCCGAGCTCCCGTCTTCAACGGAAACCGCAGCCACGGCGGCAGATGCGAGCCCGTCGGTTTTATTTGCCCAGGAACACGCGGTGGCGCAGGGCTATCGTGCGCGTGCGGAACACCGGGCGCTCTGGCCCTCGGTCGATTTCGCCACTCAGTACGCGGTGCTGGCAAAATTCAATAACTGGGTGCAATTTTTCCCCCGCGCTTTTGAGCGTAATAACGCGACCGTGGGGGTCGTCATCCGTTTTCCATTCTTCAACGCCTCCCAGCATGCCCATGCCGAAGCTGCCGACGCCGAAGCCCTCCGTGCCCGCAAGCAAGTGGAGGCCACCCGGAACCAGGTCTCTCAGGAGAGCCTGAGACTGAGAAGGTCAGTCGAGCAGCTCGCCGCCGCCCGGGAAGTTTCTCAGCTCGAATACGAGATTTCGAAATCCAATGTCGAAGCCGTCGAGATCCGCATGAACTCCGGAAGCGCCAGCGTACACGATGCTGCGAACGCGCGGGCGGAGCTGGCCGAGAAATACAATACACTCGAGGACACCAACTTCGAGCTCTCAAAGGCGCGCATTGGCCTGTTGCAGGCCACAGGCGAGCTGGAACGCTGGGCGGAAAAAACACCTTAGCCGTGCCCTGCCTGCGGGTAGGCCTTTTCGCCCCTTCGCTGCATCAAAATGCCGTTCGGGACAAAAGCGGTTGTCGGGACCCGGATCGCGATTTAGCCTCGACTCAGGGAAGTCGGGGCCGCGAAGGCGGTGATCCCGCTGATGCTCCCGTCTGTTTCGCCGGTGGCCCAATGTTAAGATAAAGAACTTACACCTATGCCATTAAAAACACTGTTTTTGAATCCGCCTTCGTTTGAAAATTTTGACGGCGGCGCCGGCTCCCGCTGGCCGGCCACGCGGGAAATCGAGTCGTACTGGTACCCAGTATGGCTGGCCTACCCGGCAGGTATGCTCCCGGGATCCCGCCTGCTCGATGCTCCGCCTCACCACGTCTCGGCTGAGGACACTGCGAACATTGCTAGAGAATATGAATTTGTTGTGCTCTACACCAGCACCCCGGGCTTTCCCGGTGACATCGGGCTCAGCAAACGGATCAAGGAGGCCAATCCCCAGATTAAGATCGCCTTTGTAGGGCCGCACGTGACCGTGCTGCCGGAGCAATCGTTGCGCTGTGCCGCCATTGACTTCGTCGTGCGTAAGGAATTTGACTACGCGGTCAAGGAGTTCGCCGAGGGCAGGCCGCTCGACGGCATCCTCGGAATCTCGTACCGCAACAACGGCTCGGTAATTCACAACGCGGACCGCCCCCAGATCCAGGATCTCGACGCTCTGCCGGATGTTACCGACGTCTACCAACGCGACCTGGATGTCCGCCGCTACAATGTACCGTTCCTGCTCCACCCTTACGTCTCGCTCTACACCACCCGCGGCTGCCCGGCCCAGTGCACCTTCTGTCTGTGGCCGCAGACCACGAGCGGACACGCATGGCGGAAGCGCTCGACCGACAACGTGGCGCGAGAGATGGCCAAGGCCAAAGAGTACTGGCCTTACGTGAAGGAATACTTTTTCGATGATGACACCTTCAACATTCAGAAAGCGCGCACGATCGAGCTGTGTGCCAAGTTGAAGCCGCTGAAACTTACCTGGTCATGCACGTCGCGGGTAACTACCGACTATGAAACCTTGAAGGCTATGCGCGAGGCGGGATGCCGGCTGCTGATCGTGGGATTCGAATCGGGCGACGCCCAGATTCTCAAAAACATCAAGAAAGGCGCGACGCTAGAGCGCGCCCGGCAGTTCACAAAAGATGCACACCGGCTTGGGCTGGTCATCCATGGGGACTTTATCCTGGGTCTGCCGGGGGAAACTCGCGAGACTATCAAGAATACCATCGCCTTTGCGAAGGAGCTCGACGTTGAAACCATTCAGGTTTCGGTCGCCCATGCTTATCCCGGAACCGAGCTCTACGATTTTGCATTTAAGAACAACTTCATAGTAAACGGCAGCATGGTGGATGCCGGTGGCCACCAGCTCGCCCATATTCAGTATCCCGGGCTGCCGGCGGACGAAATCCTGCATTCGGTGCATCGCTTCTACGATGAGTACTACTTCCGGCCCAGGGCCGCTTTTCGCATTCTGAAGAAGGCGGCGTTCGTCAGCAGCGAGCGCAAGCGGCTTTATAAGGAAGCCAAGACCTTTCTTCAGGTCCGCGCCATGAGGAACAAGCTGGTCAGGCAAAAGGCCGGCGCGAACGGAAACAGTGGGACAGACGGAAAATCCGAGGTATCGACTGCGCAACCCCACGAGCCAGTTCAGGCATAAACCCTCGTGAATTTTCGCAAGTATCTGGTACTTGCCGGCGTCAGCGTGTTCGCCCCGGTTGGCGACTCCCTTCTTTCCTACGGCATGAAGCAGGTGGGCAATATTTCCTTGCGGAATATTCCCGACCTTTTGCTTGCAATCGCAAATCCCTGGGTAGGACTCGGTATCCTGTTGCTCCTTGGTTTCTTCGCCTCGTATATGACGGCTCTTTCCTGGGCCGATCTGACCTACGTAATGCCCGCCAGTTCGCTCGGCTATGTCCTCCTGGCATTCATTGCCCGCTTTGCCCTGCATGAGAAGGTGAGCCTCACCCGTTGGCTGGGCATTGCCCTGGTTTCAAGCGGCGTGGGGTTTGTAACCAGCGGGCCGGAACTTACCGGCCGCTCGCCGCAACGACCGATCGTGCGCGACAACGCCGCCCCGGGACACTCTTGATGCGGCATGTGATCAGCAATGCCAACGGCTGGCTTTCGATCCTGGCCGTAGTGCTTTTTTCAAGCGCTGGAGATGTGCTGCTGTCTCGAGCCATGAAGCAGATCGGTGACCTGGGGCAGCTGCGAGCGCGCCGAGGCCTCATCTTCGTAGCATCGGTCATCTTGCAGAATCGCTACTTCCTGCTGGGTGTAGCCTGTATGGGCATGGCTTTTTACAGCCTGCTCTTCGGACTGTCGTGGAATGATGTGAGCCTGATTGGACCGGCAGCGGCTTCTCTGACCTTTGTAGCCAACGCTTTCGCCGCCAGAATTTTCCTTCACGAGCGGGTTGACCGGCGTCGCTGGACCGCGGCCCTGCTGGTTGCAACAGGGGTAGTCATCATGGCGCTCTGATGGGCCCAGGTTTCTCCTCAGTGGCCGGCGATTGTGGTCCCGAACCAGGCGAGCGAAAGCGCGATGAGTATCACGCTGGTTGACCAGGCAATGACATTGATCCAGGTGGAGTTGCGATACTCTCCCATCAATTCCTTCCGATTGATCAGGATCAACATGAATATCAAGAGAAAAGGCAGGAGAATTCCATTTACCACCTGCGAATAGTAGATGATCTTCAGCAGGGGAATGCGGGGCAGGAGGACGACACCGGCGCCAAAAAATATCAGCAACGTGTACAGCCAATAGAAGCCCGGGGCTTCGGAGAACCTGCGATTGACCCCCGATTCCAGCCCCAGGCCCTCGCAGACGTTATAGGCCGTCGCCAGAGGCAGAATGGCCGCCGATAAAAGCGCCGCATTGACCAGTCCGATAGCAAAAAGCAGTGCCGCCCAGTCGCCCGCCAGCGGTTTCAAGGCATCGGCAGCCGCGGCGGCATCGTTGATGTCGTGAATACCCGACCGATACAGGGTAGCTGCGCACGCCAGCACGATGAAGAAGGCGATGACATCGGTGATGATGCAGCCAACGATGACGTCCCAGCGGCTCAGCGGGTACTGCTTTTTGCCGATTCCCTTTTCGACAATCGAGGCCTGCAGGTAAAACTGCATCCACGGGGTGATGGTGGTCCCGATGAGCCCGATCACCATCAGCAGGTAGTCCGAACTGCGACTCACCGTCGGCACGACGGTGTCGTGGACGGCCGCCCGCCAGTTTGGATGAGCCAGGAACGCTGATACTACGTAGGAAAAGTACAGCATCGAGAACACAATGAGGATGCGCTCGACCGGCTTATAGGAATTTCGCACCACCATCACCCACACCAGCGCAGCGCCCAGGGGCACGGAGATGTACTTGCTCACGCTGAACAGGCTCATGCCGGAAGCAATGCCCGCGAACTCCGCCATGATGTTTCCGAAGTCGGCAATCCCGAGCACCAGCATGGTGAAGAAGGTGGCGCGCAGACCGAACTCCTCCCGAATCAGGTCCGAGAGGCCCTTGCCGGTCACCGCCCCCATGCGGGCCGCCATCTCCTGAACGATGATAAGTGCGATTGTGGTGGGAATAAGGGTCCACAGCAGGGCATAGCCGAATTTCGCCCCTGCCTGCGAGTAGGTGAGAATTCCTCCCGGATCGTTATCTACGTTGGCGGTAATAAAGCCTGGGCCGAAAATGGCAAAGAATGCCAGCAGGCGAAACTTCAGCGCTCGCAGGGGCATGTGCCGCCGCCTGCGCATGCGCCCGGACACTGCTGCCACGTTGACCGCACCTGATTTGTTGCTCATTTCCCAGACCTGCCCGGAAAGCTCGGATCCAGCTGAGATCGGCTCCCTCCGGCCGCTTGGGCTCACAGCTTGAAGTCGGTTTTTGGACGGGCCAACCAGGATAAATGCTGATTCGAGAATTGAACAAGGCGAATCTCAACAACCTGGCGCGGGATGAACGAGAACTCGATTCGACCGAGAGCAGAATCGCAGTCTTCGAGAAAGATCGCCGTGAAACTACAGCTTCGCACGCAAGAGGCTGATCACGTCGTCCGAGGTAATGACACCGGTCAGCTTACCTTCATCGTCGACTACGGGCAGAGTAAGGAGGTTATATTTGTCGAAAAGCTCGGCCACTCCCTTTTCGCCGGCGCCGGCGTGGCAGGAGATGAGGGGATCCTGGGTGAGCGAGGAAAGCTTGTCCTCGGGGGAGGCAAGCACCAGCTTAGCCAGAGGCACGGCTCCTGTAAGGCGGCCATGCTGGTCGACCAGGTAAATAGTGCTGACCGTCTCCACTCCGCCTTGAAACTGTCGTAACGCCTCAATGGCGTCATTCACCGTGGCATCGGAGTCGACCGCAGGAAACTCGGTATTCATCCGGCCGGCGGCCGTAGTTTCAGCAAAGCCCAAGAGTTCGGCAACCTCGTCCCTCTCCGCCGGCGCCATCACCTCGAGGATCTCCGAGGTACGCTCTTCGGGTAGATCGGCCAGCAGGTCGGCGGCGGCGTCTGGATCCATTTCTTCCACAATTTCCGCGGCCCGCTCGGAGTCGAGCGACTCGACGATGGACTTTTTTACCTTCGGCTCCACTTCCTCCAGGGCCTCGGCGGCGACTTCCTGATCGAGGGTTTCAAAGACCGCCTCGCGCTCGTCGGGAGCCAGCTCTTCGACGATGTCCGCAATGTCGGCCGGGTGCAGCCTAGCCAGCCGATCGTGAGAGATCCGCAGCTTCACCCGCCGCGCCGGATCGGTTTCGATAAGGTCGACAAACTCCCAGGGAATCAGCCGCGGGGGGATCTTCTCGAGAAGCATCTTCAGAGCAGGCATGGGCACCACGCCTTTGAGCAGGCGCCGCACCGCTCCCCGAGCCCCGACATCGACCGAACCAATCTTCAGCTGGACATGACCGTTTGCGGTTTCCGGATGAAGGTCAACGTCGTTGACCCGCACCACCTTGCGTCCATGGACATCGATGATTTGCTGATCGAGCAAGTCACGTTCAAGGAGAAATAGACCGTCTGGCTGGGGCCGCGCCCAATCCGAGAGCGCGGTCGAAGCCCGTACTCTTCCATTCAGGGAGGAGATGGAAGAGAAGGGCAGCAGGCGATCGCCCTGCCT
This sequence comes from Acidobacteriota bacterium, assembly GCA_019241535.1. Taxonomy (GTDB): domain Bacteria; phylum Acidobacteriota; class Terriglobia; order Terriglobales; family Acidobacteriaceae; genus Gp1-AA145. Next base: position 24,773 of record JAFAWX010000366.1, read on the forward strand.
GGTGCGCACGATCAGCGTGGAGATGCGCGAAGGGTCCTCGGCAGGGGTCAGAGCCACCTCGCGCACCCGTCCGCATTGCCCTCCCGAAGCCTCAACTACGGGAGCGCCCAGCAGTTCCGTAAGCGCGATCGTGCTCATACCCTGAGAATGGGCCGAGAATCTACGGGTGTCAATAATGAGAATAAGAATTTCTGATCCTGGGTCACCTGAGATGATGGTTGTAGGTGGCGAGCAGGTGAGACCTGTCGGCGGACGTGGTATGTTTCGGAGTGCGCCTCGGGCGCACGCATGACAACCACTCGCATGGCCCCGCCGCGGGCCGGTTCGGCGGCCGTTCCCCCCGTCCCCCTGACGATCGAGGGTTATAGCGTCTTACATCAGATGATGCGCTTTGACTGGCGGTCCTGGCGGCAGCTGCAGCCAGCCAGCAAACGCAAGATTGTTGACCAAGCTCATCGCGTGCTGGCCGAGATGGAGCAGACTCCCTCCGCGGAGAGCGCCCTGTACTCGCTCCTTGGGCATAAAGGCGACCTGATGCTCGTTCACTTCCGCGCAGGCATGGATAAGCTGAACGCGGCCGAACTCGAACTGGCTGCTCTTGCTCTGAACGACTATCTCGAACCTTCCGCCTCCTATGTCTCTGTTATTGAACTGGGCCTCTATGAATCAACTCTGAAGCTTTACGGTGAGTTGGCAGAACGCGGTGTCGAGCCAAATTCGCAGGAGTGGAAGCAGGCAGTCCTTGAAACAGTGGCCCGGCAGCGCGAAGCCATGCGGCCCCGCCTCTTCCCCGAGATCCCGCGGACACGTTACATCTGCTTTTATCCCATGGACCGGCGCCGGGGCGAAGAGAAGAACTGGTACACGCTGCCCATTGAAGAGCGCGCCCGGCAGATGCACGAGCATGGAATGGTCGGGCGGCGCTATGCCGGCGAGGTGAAGCAAATCATCAGTGGTTCTATAGGTTTTGACGATTGGGAGTGGGGGGTGGACCTTTTTGCCGACGATCCGCTGGTATTCAAGAAGCTGATTTACGAGATGCGCTTTGACGAAGTTAGCGCCGTGTACGCCCAATTCGGACATTTCTACGTAGGGGTTCGCTGCCCGGCCCGTAATTTGGGCACGCTGCTCGGCGGCGTCCTGCCGAAATGAAGGACCGCTCATGAACCTGGGCATGGGGTTGGGCGGGGTGATTCTGGCCGCTGGCGCATCCTCGCGCATGGGGCGCGACAAGGCTCTCCTTGGCTGGCCTCCGGAAGGAGGCGGTACCATTCTTTCCTCATGGATCGAGGGCTTGTCCCTACATTGCCATATGGTGCTGGTGGTCGCCGGCGAAAACGAGACCACCCTGAGAGCGGTGGTTTACGGCGGCGGCGCGTTCCTGGTTCGCAACCCGGCGCCAGAGCAAGGCCAGTTCAGTTCGCTTCGCGTGGGGCTGCAGGAGGTTCTCAACCGTGGCCGCGACAATGCCATGATTGCGCTGGTTGACCGCCCCCCGCCCTCCGTCGAGACCCTTTCCCGTCTGGTATCGGCCTTCGAGACGAAACCGCGCGGCACCTGGGCGGTCGTTCCCGCCTGCGACGGCAAGCATGGGCATCCTATTGTGATCGGGCGAGAGATGATCGAAGCCTTTTTGAAAGCCCCAGCGAAGGCAAACGCCCGCGAGATCGAGCACAGCCACGGCAATCGAATTCTCTACCTCCCAATTGAGGATCCGCTGGTCACGGTCAACGTTGATACCCCCGAGGACTATAAATTTCTCCAGTCCCGGAGAACAGTCGGGTGACCGCAATCGAGAACTCTTCTCTCATCGACTCGGTTCTGCGGCTTCGCCCGCAGCTGGCCGTCTTTGATTGCGATGGCACCCTCTGGGCGGGAGATGCCGGGGAAACCTTCTTCGATTGGGAGCTCAGGCGCGGGGTGGTTGCAGACGACGTCGCGGCCTGGGCACGCAGGCGCTACGCCGATTACCGGGCGGGGGCGGTCAGCGAGGACGACATGTGCGGCGAGATGGTTACTCTCCACAAAGGCCTGCCTGAGAGCGAGGTTCTCCGCCTGGCGGGGCAGTTTTTTGAAGAGAACTTCCGCCATCGTATTTTTCCCGAAATGCGCCAGCTGATCGCCGAGCTCAGAGGTGCCGCTTGCGACGTGTGGGCCGTCTCTTCCACGAATGAATGGGTAATCCGGCGCGCCGTCGAGCACTTCGCCATTGGCGCAGATAGAATCCTCGCCGCGGCCGCCCGAATCGAAAACGGAATCATCAGCGACCGCCTGCTACGGGTGCCCTCTGGCACGGGAAAACCAAAGGCCATTTTCGAAGTGATCGGCCGCGCTCCCGATGCCGCCTTCGGCAACTCTCGCTGGGATCTGGAAATGCTCACGATTGCCCGTCACGCAGTAGCCGTGAACCCCAATCCTGACCTGGAGCGCGTCGCCCGGGAACGAGGTTGGACAGTTTACTGGCCCGCGGGAACGCGGTAGCTGAGCCTCAGCTTCTTGAGCAGTGCCGCCAGGGCATCCATCGCCAGGTGGCTGGCGTGGATTGAAGCTTCAGGAAGCCCGCCCACGGCCGCTACCAGCTCTTCCCTGCTGACCCTGGCAGCCTCGTTCAAATTCTTCCCGAGAATCAGTTCCGTCAGAGCCGAGCCGCTGGCAATTGCTGGCACGCAGCCCTGCGCCTGAAATTTCAGCTCCGCAATTGCCCCGTTTGATATCCGTGCCGTGAGCTTAAGCAGGTCCCCACAGGCGGGGTTGTCCAGCTGAACCGAGGCGTCCGGGCGGTTGACTACGCCTGCATTCCTTGGGTGCTCAAAATGATCAAGCAGCTTGGCCGAGTACACTGGAGATATTCTAGCCGCGCTGCGGTTCCCCTGGTAGGAACGGTTATGACTTCAAACTACCTCCCCCGGCGTGTGGTCTCGCTGCAGCCGAGTGCGACCGTCATTCTGCGCGACCTCGGGCGTCTGGATCTTCTGGTCGCCTGCACCAAATACTGCCTCGACGTATGTCCAGAAATCAGAGCACGCCATTTAACCATCGTGGCCGATTCCTGGACCGCGCAGAGCCGGGAGATCAGTCAACTGCGCCCCGACTTTGTCATTGCTTCTGTCCCCTACCAGGAGAAGGCGCTGGTTGAAATCCTCAAGTCGGGAACGCCGTTTCTGGCGCTGGCGCCGCGCAAGCTCGTCGATATTTATTCTGATATCGGAATGATCGCCCGCATCGTCGATCGCAGCCGGCAAGGCGCCATGATCGTTCGCCACATGCAGGCGGAGATTGAGGCCGTCCGCCGGCGCACGAAGGGTCTGGTGAAACCGCGGGTATTCTGCGAGGAATGGGGTAAACCGCTAATCGCCTCTCAGCCCTGGGTCGCCGAGCTGGTCGAGGCGGCGGGCGGGCAGTTCGTAGGCCAGCCGGGAGTCCAGGTCTCACTGCCGGAAGTGGAGTCGGCAATGCCTGAGGTTATTGTAGCCGCCTGGTGCGGCGCGGGCGATCGGGTGCCCCTTCGAAAGCTGATCCACGGCCGGAACTGGCAGGCTCTTCCGGCCGCCGCCAGCCACCGGGTTTGCTGCATCCGCGATGAATACCTGAATACCCCGGCACCAACTCTCCTGTTCGGACTTCGCGCGTTAGCTGCCGCGATTCATCCGGACGTTTTTCCACAACCCCCCGGATTACGATGGATGGACCCGGGATGACGCGTTCGCAACTAGTTCTGCGCTCCTTACCGCGCAAGTCAGCTCCGGTGCCGGCAACCGTACGGGTTGCCGCCGCCGTGATCCGGCAGTCTGAGAAAATCCTGATATGCCAGCGCACTCGACATCAGACAATGCCGCTCAAGTGGGAGTTCCCCGGCGGCAAGATCGAAAAAGGAGAGCAGGCGCGCCACGCCCTGCGGCGCGAGCTCGATGAGGAACTGGGGATAAAGGCTGTCATCGGCGATCAAATTGCCCGGGTACGGCACGAATATGGGGAAAGGAACCGGGTGGAAATACGGTTCTTCGCCGTCCACGTGTATACCGGGGAAATCGAGAACCGGATTTTCCGCGACATTCGCTGGGTGCGGCCCGGGGAACTGTCCATCTATGACTTTCTCGAAGCGGACCTGGAGTTCATCAAGCGACTTGCCGACGGCAGAGGCAACGCTCTTCAGCGGTAAAGCCGGTCCCGCTAGGTGAAGATCCTGGACTAGTAAGATGGCGCAGTTTCGCCTGAATCGGATTTGGCGTCAGTCGAGGGTGGCTGCGAGCGGCGCCGCAAGGTCGGGCGGTTGGTGCCACTGCGTTCGATGCGAAGGCGATTTTCGACCTGGTTCAGCCGGGCCTTCACCTCCTGAAAATCGGAAGTATCTACCCTGTACTCGGTCTGCGGAGGCAGGAGGGTGTTGATTTCCGCCTGCGTCTTCTCGATGCGCTCAGGGGTCTGCGGATGCGTCTCGAAGGCTTTGGCGACAAGGGTTTGTTTGCGCTTGTCCCTGCCGCGGATTTTTTCAAAGAAGGCGCTCAGTGCCTGGGGATCGTAACCCGCTTTGTACATGTACTGAACGCCCAGAAAATCCGCCTCCGACTCAAACCGGCGGGAAAATCTGAGATAAGTGAGCGGCATGGCGACGCTCAAGGATTCGTAAGCCACATACCCGATCGGCCCTCCTACCATCATCAGTGGAATGGAGGCCAAGTTCATAAGCTGACCGCGAGTGTGGCCGCGGGCCGCATGGCAGGCGGCGACGTGCGCGATCTCGTGCGCCATCACCCCGGCCAATTCGGCCTCACTCTCGGCTGCCAGGATCAAACCTGAATCCACATAGAAGAAGCCGCCGGGTAGGGCAAAGGCATTGATGTCATCGGAATCGATAACTTTGATGGTAAATGGCACCTGGGAATCGGAGTTGCGGACCAGGTTTTGCCCGATGCGATTGATGTACTCCGTGACTTGCGAATCACGGATCATCTTCGAGGTCGACTCCACCTGGGCGGAGTAGTCCCTGCCCATCGCAATCTGCCGCTCCAGACTGTACCAGTTTCCCAGGCCTCGGCCACAGCCAACGTTTCTGTTCCCGATGGCGTCGAGATCACGGATGCTGTGGTCGTGGTAGCTCTTCACCGGGAGATGTGCATCCTTCGGGGCAGCGCTTTGTGAAAAGCCTTGGGAAATGGAAAAAACCAGCGCGAACAGAACCAAGCACGAGAGGCGGAGCCGCATGTTTGCTCCAGGGGGGCCACAATCCGTGAAGGGCACCGACTTCGAGCAAAGTTACTCGATTCTCTGCCCTCAACGCAAGCCCAAATATGGCCGGCGAGGGCAGATGACCTTGCGAAACCGAAGCGGAGCATGCCGCGCGTCAAATTGCGGTGGCCAAACTGGAGCAGAGGGTGGAAACCGAAAAACTGAAAACGGGGCAGCCAGGAATCATGCGCCGTTGGGACGCTGGCGGATGAGGGCCAGGAACTCCGTCCGGGTTTCCTGTTCTTCACGGAAGCAGCCCAGCATGGAGGAAGTGACCGCCTCGGAATGTTGTTTTTCGACGCCCCGCATCATCATGCACAAGTGGCGGGCCTCGATCACCACCCCCACGCCCTGCGGCTGGATCACTTTCTGGATGGTCTCGGCGATCTCGGTCGTCAGCCGCTCCTGAATCTGCAGGCGACGCGAGAAGATCTCAACCAGGCGAGGAACTTTGCTCAATCCGATGACTTTACCGTTGGGAATATAGGCTACATGCACCTTTCCAAAAAAAGGCAGGAGATGATGCTCGCACAGGCTGAACATTTCGATCTCTTTCACGATGACCATTTCGTCATAACTAACCGTGAAAAGAGCATTCTTGAGCAGAGCTTCCGGGTCCTGACTGTAACCGCGGGTAAGAAACTCGAAAGCGCGGTGAACTCGCAGGGGCGTGCGCAGCAGGCCTTCTCGGCCCGGATCCTCGCCCAGGCGTACAAGCATCTCCTTGACCAGCTCCTCAAAGCTGGCCGAAGTCAAGGTGGCACTCTCAATGGTTGGCTTCATGGCTTGCGAACTATCGGCTGGTAACCCGACAGAGGTCAATTTCCCGTGTATTCAAAGGAATTCATCATGGTTTCTTCCAGCCGTACCTTTTCCAGATGTGCTCGACCGAACTCCCGCTTCAAAATTTGGTAAATCACGGTTGAAAGATTCTCTGTGGTTGGCACCGAGCCGCTCAACTCATTCCGCACGTTCAGGTTTTCGACATCAAAGCGTTCCAGAATCTCCCGCCGCACGCACTCGTCTAGTTCCCCCAGGTCACAGATCATTCCCGTGCTTCGATCTACCTCCCCGCTGACGGTAACTTCAAGCGTGTAATTATGCCCGTGACCGTATGGATTATTGCATTTTCCATAAATTGCGCGATTCTCCTCGTCCGAAAAGCTATCGCTATGCAGGCGGTGGGAAGCGGAAAATCGATAGCGGCGCGTCAGATGAGCCTTCATCCCGGCTTCTCTTAGCCTTCTCCGTAAAAATCCACGAAAAGATCGGGATTTTCATACACCCGCACGCGGTGAAGTTTGGCAGTCTCCAGCTTTCCCACAAGCCTTTGCCAGATGGCTATGGCGATGTTTTCGGTCGTCGGAATGCAGGTGAAAAATTCCGGCACTTCCCGGTTCAGGAAGCGGTGGTCCATGGCATCGAGCACTTCGCGATGAAGAAGTTCCTTGAGCTGCCTGAGGTCAACGACGAACCCTGATCGGGGGTTGATGTCGCCCTTGACCGTGACCTCAAGGACGTAATTGTGCCCATGACCATTGGGGTTGTTGCACTTGCCGAACAGGCGCCGGTTGTCTTCGGGCGACAGCTCGGGATTGTGATAGTAGTGGGAGGCAGCGAATTCGGCTTTGCGCGTCAAATAGACCATGCTCATTCAGAACCGGGAAGTTACCCCTGCATCCATATTACCTGTCCCACGTGGCCGGCCACAAAATCGGTACTACTCAGAGGGGCTCGAGGCGAAATTGGCTCTCGCCGGTCTCATCAGCAGAATTCCCCAGCCGGCGATGCCGGGCGCAGCACGCGAATCATTCCTCTAGAAGTAATCTCGACTTCAGGCTGGATGATGTCTTCTCCCCAGGCATCCCGCCCTACCAGACCGGCACCGAATCTCGCCATCGCTCAGGCGACAGGCGAAATTCGCATCGACGGAGAGCAGTATGCGGGAAGAGTTGCGGCACAGCCGAGACGTAGTCCAGATCCTTGCCGGGCTTGATCTACTGCGGGAGGGGATAAACTCGCGGATGAGTACAGGCTACTCTATCGGGGTTCTTAAAGTTATAGAAAGGCGCTTCGCTGGTCGTTACTTCTCCCCAGCCGGTAATTGCCTCGCAGGTAATTTCCAGCTCCGCAGAACGCTCCGGGCGTGGGTGGCGCCGAAGCTCGTCTCGAAGGGCCTCCTTCAGGATCTTCGGTTGCGCCAGTGAAATGGATTCAATGTTTGTAGGGTTCGAGCAGGTATCGGCCTTCTCGCTCGTCCATGTCGAAACCGCTGACTTCGAGGGAGCGGCTGAAGAACTGCTGAAACTGCATGCGGATCTCGGACTGGGCTTTTTTGGCCGCCTCGGGATCGCCCTCAACCAACTCGCGAATGTTGAGTGGAACCGAGATCGGTTGCGCGCTCTGCGCCGGTTTTGGCGGCTTGCCTGCCAAAATGGCTGCAACCCGCGGGTGGCGAATCCACCACTGGGCCACCAGCCGGTCAGTAGCTATACCGCTGTGTAACGGGCTGCTCGTCCGGCCGTAGAGGTTAGGAACATACTCCCGCACAGTAGCTCCCAGGCGGACGATGTTGAAGTGGGCATTTTTCAACTGCAGCGGATCGAAGGACCATTCGATCAGGTCGATCGAGCGTGCGAGCGCGTCATCGCGTTGGGCGAGCTTCAACCGCCTACCGATTCCCCGGTTCTGGTAAGCAGGCAACACCGCCGCCATGTGGGAATGAAGATAGAACCGTCGGTCGCGGATGGCGGCGAACGCAAGCACAAAACCAACGGGCCGGCTGCGATCGAAAGCCCCAATCACTTGCCCGCCCGTTCGCTCGGCTACGACGAAGATTTGCCCGGGTACGAGATCGGCATCGGAAAAATGCCAGATTTCACTTTCGAGGGCCACACACTCATTGATCTCCTCCGCGCCGCTTAAATGCCGGATGGTGATTTGTGACTCGTCGGGAGGAGGCGTAAGGCTAGCTGCCTTCGATCGCGAAGCTGTCATCTTGTACTCGGCCCGCTGCTGTCGTTCGGTGAAACCACACGGCCATACTCGGAGGCGCGGCCCAGGCGATCAAACATGCGATAGGCGATGGCGGCGATGTGCATTATGGCTTCCTCCCCGTCCTTCTCGTTATGCAAATAAGTCGTCATGAGGCAGATCAGGAAAGGGCGGTTCTGGGCAAAGACAATTCCCGAGTCGTTGCGGACTCCTTCGAGAGCCCCCCACTTGGTCGCCGCCCGCACGCCTTCGGGCAGAATCCGGGCAATGATGCTTTCTTTGTGGGTGCTGAGCATCTTGAGGAATCCTTCAGTCATTTCTTTGTTCAGCACTCTGCCCCGATAGAGCGCTTCGAGCAGGATCATCATCTCCCGCGGCGTGGAGATATTCTCCCGTCCTTCGCTGGCGGCCTTCAAATCCATCATCTTTCGCCGCAGGCGTGTATGGGAGAGTCCCAGGCTGTCCATCAACGCATTCACGTTCTCCATACCCACTCGATCAATAAGCACGTTGGCGGCGGAGTTGTCGCTAACGGCCACCATCATGGTCGCGAGATCACGGTTGGTAAGACGAGTGACAGAAGGCGTGAGCCCGAGCATGATGTCGCTGTCCGCGACCAGATCGCTCGGCTGTACCGTGTACAGGTCCGTCAATCTCGCCTTCCCCGACTGTCCCTCGGCCGAGAGTTGAGCCTGGTGATAGAGTTCGGCGAGTACGGCAATTTTGATGGAGCTGGCCTGAGGAAAGACCTCATTTTCGTGGAGAAGAAATTTCTGTCCAGTCGTTAAGTCTTCAATGGCTACGCCCAGGACGCCGTCGAGAGTGCGATCGCTATCCGCGATTGCCGCCTCGAGCTTTTGCCAGAGCACCTGCTGTGTATTTGCGGCGGCCGGCTTTTGGCTCGACCGCACTTGTGCGGAGCAGGCGAGGGCAGCAAACAGCATTGCACTTACGATGGGCTTCAGCAAACGTTTCCTCCCCTCGCCGGTCCGGGCTGATGAGCCGACAAACATAGATCGGCGATGCGCAACGCCAGCCGTGCCGGATCGGGGTCGGAACGATTCTCCAGTACGACGACGGTGAGCTTGACCGCAGGAAAACGCTCGATGGTGGTTCGAAACCCGATGCTCTCGCCGTAATGCCACATTCGCGGCTGGCCGTGGTAGCCGTTCAAGAACCAGCCAAAACCGTAAGCCGCCGGCGAGCCGTCCGGTTCCTGCACTCCTTCGACTTGTACGGGAGTAAGCGCAGCCTGCATTTCGCCCTGACTGAGCAGCCGCTGCTGGTTTAAAGCCCGATCCCATTTCGCCAGATCCTCGATAGAGGAATATACCCCGCCGTCACCCAGGGTAGCCGATGTTGGACTCTGATCGGTTTCGTTCCAGCCCTGCCCTTCCCGGCTGTGGCCGAATGCCCGGTTGCGCACCTCGTTTCTGCCCCTCACATAGGCCACCGTGTTTGTCATTCCCAGGGGCGCGAAGATCCTCTCACGCAAAAATTCAGGATAAGCAGAGCCAGCAACCTTCTCGACGATCAGTCCCAACAAAACATAACCAGAATTGCTGTAGGCCCAGCGGGACCCCGGCGAGAACATCGTGCGCTTTTGCTGTTTCAAAAGAGCCATCACCCCTGCATCCTGGATCTGCCCGCGCGAGAAGAAAACGTGAGAATCGGCGCTTGACATTAAATCTTCGTAGTCCATGAGGCCGGAGGTATGGTTCAACAGGTGGCGGATAGTGATAGCTCGTCCGTAGGCGGGAAACTCCGGAAAGATGTCGGTGAGCCTGTCTTCGTAGCGCAATTTGCCGTCATGGGCGAGCAGCATGATAGCCATCGCCGTAAACTGCTTTGTGACCGAGGCCAGACGGAAATTGGTTTGGACATCGATCTTGTGCCGTGTGCGAAAGTCCCTCAGCCCGTAGGCACACTGGAATCGGATCTGCCCATTGTTAAGGACTGCAACCGCAACCCCGGGGGTATCCGCCGCCCCGAGCCCAGCTGCTTGAACGAGCTCGCGAACTTCCTCTCCACATTTGCGGTCTTCTGCGATTGACGAGCTTGCGCAGACGATTAACCACACAATCAATCCCCTCGAAATGTGTCGACGATGGCTTCTGCAAAGATCGATCAAACCAGGTCACTTTCAGCTCAGCAGAATGGGCAGAAAATCATCTTGCCCTGAGCTCTGCGCACCGCAGCAACGGTCATTGTCGCGACATTCTCTCCCATCCGTATCATATCCAGATCAACTGCCGCCGGCGACTCGCTAACAGCTTTGTAGCCGTTTCTACCTGCAGCTGCACATCCGGAATGCGAGGGTCGTTAGTATTCAGGATGACATTGTTGGCCACGAAGTCAGGGTAATCTGGTAGCGACCGGCAGGTAAGGGGCTGCGTAGGACCGATCCGCACCGGTTGTAACCGTGCGCAGGGTCAAATTGCGACGGTGTTGACCACAGCGACCCTTGCACCACTGACCAGAGCGCCGTTTGATTTTTCACCACGCCCGCCAATATCGCCGGTGATCTCCTGAGAAGCCGCAAGCCCTGCGATCAAAGCCAGAGCCAAGAAGCCATAAGCGAGATGCCTACCCTTCATGGTGCCCGCCCGTGCCTCCTGCGATAGCTTTTGCTCTCTCGAGCCCTTCGACTGTCTGGCGCAGGCAAAGGCGAAAACTGATGGCCACGACGACGTCTCTTCTGTCCACGGTGAGCACTTCATGGGCACTCTTGCCGGGTGTCGTGGCGCTTAGTGCTGGCAGGCCAAGCAAGTAAACTTATAGTCGAGAAACTCCACCACCCCGATGGCGATACGCCCGCCGAGAACCAGGATCCGGCGGGCACCGTGGATCTTGCCCGCCACCCGCCCTACCTTCCCCAGGTCCAGCGTGTTGCGCAAGCTGTGCAGGTTCCGCATGTCCTGGTCAAGGGCCGAGCGG
>JAFAWX010000036.1 GCA_019241535.1 Acidobacteriota bacterium
GATTGCCTCGCGAATCCGCTCCCGTATCAACGGAGCGGGATCTTCGATCGCCCGGGCCGAAACCATGCGGATAGCAATTTCTGAAGCAGTGCTGTAAAACGCGCAGCCGAGAATCGAAGCCGGCGGTCGCCGGCTGGCTGTCGCGACTTCCTCTCGGCGACCTTTTCTTTCCTGGGCAACAGTGACCAACGCTCCCGGATAGACGTTTCTGGCCTCAACCACATCCGATCGATACACCCAAGGATGGCCAGCGCGAACCCGGTCTGCTCCGCGGCGGGAGATCGTGACTGCCGGCCGGCCGCCGCCTTCGACTCTCATGGCGCATTTGCTCCCGGGGCGCAGGTTCGACGTTGCCGCTTCGAGAGGCGCGGCAAATTCGGGTGGGGTTTCAAAGGGACTTGTCGCATGGCCGGAGAAGATTTTTTGGGCAGGGTTAAGGCAAGCCGGCGCTCTCAGCTGGCCACGGTCGAAGGCGCGCTCTGCTCCTGGCGTTGCCGACCAGCCATTTCCGCACGCGCCAGATCCAGATCGCGATGCAAGACGTCAAGCACCGTGCTTGGCAGCTCTCCTCCCCACTCGTCCTGCTCGGAGTCGCTCCAGCTGCCGTTCAGCCGGATGGCATTCGTGAGGTCTTCGGGAAAGGCCTGGCGGTAGCCGCCTTCGCGTATCAGCGTGTCGCCCAGTTTTCGCCCGGTAGCGGCGTCGTAGATGCGTCGCGCGGCCATTCCGTCGCTATTGGCAAAGCTTACGAAGACCTCTCCTTCCTGGCCGTACTCTTCGCGGTAGTACCAGGCCTGACTCGCATCGAGCTTCGGCCGCGCCCGGCGGCGGGAGGGTTTTTCCGGCGCTTGTTCGGTCGGAGTTTCCTTTGACGCGTCGAAGTAAAGGATGCGCTGACAGGAATCGCAGTAAGCCAGCTTGCCGCTGCGCAGGTCGTTGTCGATCTGCGGCCGGAGGACCACCGAGCACCCCGTGCACTTGCGATCGCGCACCTCGGCCAAGCCTGATCCGCGGAACTTCCGCACCCGGTCGTAATAGCGCAAAAGATCGGGATCGAGGGTCGATCGCCCCGCCTCGCGCCGGACGTTCCATTCGATCAGCTCCCGTTCGTCCTGGGCCGTGCGTTCGCGGGCCGCCGTCTTTTCCCTCTCGACCTCGGCTGTCTGCAACTTGAGATCGGCTTCGGCAGTCTTTATTTCCTTCTCCCGCCCATCGGCGCTCACCATGAGCTCGAGGACGCGGTCCTCAAGTTCCGCGATCTGCCGTTCGGTAAACTGGATTTCGTGGAGAAGGGCGCGGTACTGCTCGTTGGTTTTTACTTCGAGCGACTGATCGCGGTATTTCGAGATCTTTTGCCGTAGATCGACGATCGAGGTCTCATGCTTGCGGCGCGCGGCTTCATCCGATTTAAGCCCTGTCCGCGCCCGTTCCAGCGCCGACCGCGTTCCCGCCAGCGTCTGCTCGATGGCGGCGACTCTCTTCGGCAGTTCGGCAATTTCCTGCTCGAGGCGCTGGATCTCCCGCTCCGTTCGCTCGAGCGCGATCAAGTTCTCAATTTCAGGAGACATCGGAAGAGTGATTGCCTGAGCGTATTCTACCATGCTCGACTCGGACAGCCGGGCGTCGGGTTCGCTACAATCAAACGCGCGGACAACGGCCGGGCGGGCCCACACGCAACCCATGTACCGACTAGCGATCGGTGACTTTGAACTGACGTCGATCTCCGATGGCACTTACCGGCTCGATGGTGGCGCCTTCTTTGGGGTAGTCCCCAAGACTCTATGGTCGAAGAAGGTCTCCTCGGATAACGAAAACCGAGTAACTACCGGGCTGAATTCGATTGTGGTTCGCACGGGCGAGAAAACTCTGCTGATCGAGACCGGGATCGGCAATAAACTTCCGGAGAAGATGGCCGAGATCTATGGTCAGCCGGCGAGGCTTCTCGACAATCTTCAATCCGCCGGGATCTCGCCCGAGGATATCGACGTAGTCATCAACTCGCATCTGCATTTCGACCACTGCGGCTGGAACACGGTGAAAGGAAATGGCGGGCTCAAACCCACGTTTCCCCGGGCTCGCTACTACGTGCAGGAAGGTGAATTCCGCCACGCGCACGAGAAGCAGCGCGACTCGATCAGCTATCTGCACGAGAATTACGATTCGCTGCTGGAGAGCGGAAAAATCGAGCTCGTTCGTGGTAACCGGGAAATTTTTCCGGGGATTTTCCTCGAAGTATTTCCCGGCCATACCCGCGACATGCAGGCGATCATCGTTTGCAGCGGCGGCAAGAGCGCTTGCTACATCTCCGACCTGATTCCGACCAGCGCTCATCTCGACCTCAACTGGGTCATGGCGTTTGACCTTTATCCCCTGGAAACCATCGACAGCCGCAAGCGCTACTACTCCCGCGCCATTCCCGAAGGCTGGCTGACCATGTTCACGCACGATCCGCGGGTTCCCTGGAGCTGCCTCGAACAGGATGAGCGCGGCAAACTGGCTCTCAAACCACCAGCTGTAGGGATATCTTGAAACTCTCGCCGTCCAGGGGTCGTCCGCTATAATTGTCAGGAGGTCCGCGGGCGCCGTGTGCGCCGGGAATTTTCGGGCGAGAGCAGGCTCTTATGCGCTTTTCTTGTCCCGAGACCTGCGCAAACGGAGGGATTTTATGGAATTATTTTCACCCTGGCACATTCTGCTGATTGTGGGCATCGCGCTGCTGCTTTTTGGCCCGAGCAAGTTCGCGGCCCTGGGAAAGGGACTGGGCGAGGGGATTCGCAATTTCAAGTCCGCCATGAAAGACGGCGAGCGCGATCCCGAGAAGAAGGCTTGATTCAGCGCTTCCGTGGGGCTCAGGGCATGCCGTGCTCGGCCAGCATCCGCCTGACCAGCGCCACCGGAAGCCCCACCACATTCGAGTAATCGCCTTCGAGCTTGAGAATCCAGCGCGCCGCACCACCCTGGATGGCATAGCCGCCGGCCTTGTCCATGGGTTCGCCGCTCTCAACGTAAGCATCAATCTCTTCTTCCCTGAGGCGAGCAAACTCTACCGCAGTAGTTTCCGAACGAACGTCTTCAAAACCCTCTCCGAGCAGACAAACCCCGGTCGTGACCAGGTGGCGCCGGCCCGAGAGCCGGCGCAGCATGCACGCCGCCTCGATCGCGTCGCCGGGCTTCAAAAGCAGTTCGTCATCGAGCCATACGACGGTGTCGGCGGCCAGGATGGTGCGCTCTGGCATCGCCTGCCTCACGGCTCGCGCCTTCTCTCTGGCCATGCGTTCGGCAAACCGACGGCCCGATTCACCCCTGTGCGGTATCTCGGGAAGGTGCGCCGGTGAGACCAGGAACTCAATCCCGGCGTCGCGCAGCAGTTGTTGCCGGCGGGGAGAAGCCGAGGCGAGCACGATGGCTGAAGCTTGCGGCAAGTTCCTCAGGGTTCGAGCAGGATATTGTCGATCAGACGGGTGCAGCCGATATAGGCGGCAACCGCAACCAGCGTTTTCTTGCTGATCTCCGGCTGGGGCTCGAGCGAGTCGGGATCGACTACTTCGAAATAATCGAGACGGACTGCGGGCTCGACCAGGAACTCGTGCCGCGCTGCCTGCATCAGCTCGAAAGAGTTTCGCTCCCCGCCTTCAAAAAGACCACGCGCGCGCTCGAGCGAGCGGAAAAGAACCAGCGCCGCTTTGCGCTCCGCGGGACCGAGGTAGGCGTTACGCGAGCTCAGCGCCAGCCCGTCAGGCTCGCGCACAATGGGACAAACCTCGATTGCCAGCGCAAATTTGAGGTCGCGAACCATGCGGCCGATGATGGCCACCTGCGCGGCGTCCTTTTGGCCGAAAAACGCGACATCCGGCTCTACGATGTGGAACAGCTTCGCAACTACCGTGGCTACCCCGCGAAAGTGTCCAGGGCGTGAGCGGCCGCATAAACGATCGCTCAGCCCATCCACTATCACCCAGCTAGCGCTGTCTTCCCTGTACATCTCGCCGGCTTCGGGCGCAAAGACCAGCTCGACGCCCTCGTTTTCAAAAAGCCCGCAATCCCTCTCCAGATTTCGGGGGTAGCGGGTGTAATCTTCCTCTGGTCCGAACTGGGCGGGATTCACGAAAATCGAGGCCGCCACCACGGCCGACTTCGTCCGCGCCGCGCGCACCAGCGATAGATGTCCGGCGTGCAGGGCGCCCATAGTGGGCACAAAGCCAAGACATCCGCTCCGCGCCTTTGCCGCCCGGCATAGCGCTCGCATCTCTTCCGCCGTTCGAACGACTCTCATGAGTTGGGCAGCAGTTCCGGGGCAGGCATCGCCTGTCCGGCGGTCAACTGGAATACCTCGAGGTTGTTGCCGAAATGATGGGGTTCGAGGTGAAGCCCGGGAAAATCTGAAAGCTCGAAGCGCGAGTGCGGCAACCAACCCATTTCCGCCACCCAGACTCTCGCGCCGGGGGCTAGGCGATAGCGGTCGAGCATCAGCTGCCACTGATCGCGAAGGCTACGATAGGTAAAGATGAATGTCCTGGCTACGATGACCCGCCGCCCGCCGCATTCAAAACCGACGAAGCCCTCGACTCTGGCGTCGAACGTGACCGGGGCGGTGCACAGATAATGGGCCAGTAAGAAGCTGGTCTGGCCGTCGGCGAAAATCGGCGTCTCCGGCCCGACCTGCCGCAGAAAATCAATGGCATCAGACATGTGGCGCCGGCTTTGGCTCTCGGCCGCCAGGTAAGGAGAGCGCGGCGATAAAAACAGGTTACACACGCCGGCCACGAAGAGCGCAGTCAGAATCCCGCCCGCGACCCGACCTCTTACCGCCGCCAGGACGGCGACGGCCACTCCGGTGACAGCAAAAGGAAGCAGAAAGAAACAATGTCTTGTCCCCCCGTAGGGATAGGCGCGCGCCAGGGCGGCGGCGCAAGTCGCGGCAAAGGGGAAAAGTAGCAGGCAGACGAGCTCCGCCCGGCGCAGCAGAGCACCGCGCCATCTGCTGAAAGCGAGCACGAATCCGGCGACGAACGCCACATAGGCGAAGTCCCCGACCACGGACTGGCCGAACAGGTACTGAAAGACACCTCCTGTCCGGGCAAAGACAAAGACGAGAGGGTTGATTTTCCCGGGCACGAAATAGGAATGGTTGAGATATTCATCTCCCATGAATCCCCTGAGCGCACTCGCGCCGCCGAAATTGCGGCCCAGGGTGGAAAGATGAGAGACATAGAGAAAATAGCAGAGAGAAAGCGCGGTAATCTGGCTTGCCTCCCAGGCGGCAACAATCCGTAGGGGTGGACGCCGGTGCAGCATGCGGATGAGCGCGTAGGTTCCGAGTACGGCAGCCACCAGGAACGCCGAATAATGCGATAGCAGAGCGAGGCAGAGGCAGGCAGCGGATGACAGCATGGCGCGGACCGAGTTCTTCGCCAGAGCCACTTCGAGCAGATGGGCTGCGCCCACCTCGAAGACCACGAGCAGAGCGTACTGTCGAAGCTCGGCTGAGAGCTGGATCGACGAGGGTAAGAACAGCATGAAGACCAGGGCCGTGGCCCCGACACCTTCGCCAAAGATTCCTGCCAGCCATCGGTAGGCAAGCCAGCAGGCGGCGGTGCCTGCGAGAATCACGGGCATTCGCAGGATCAGCTCCGATCTGCCCATCCCCCGCCAGAGGTGCAGCAGAAGGATTAAAAGCGGAGGATGGGCAAGCGTCAGGCTTGCTTTATAAGTTAGCCACCAGCTGCTCTGGTTTGCCGCCAAGAGGTGCATGGCCTCATCAGGGTTCAGGTAGGTTCCGGACGCTTTGAAGAGGCGGACCACCAAACCTGCGAGCAGCAGGGCCACGGCCAGGGGGCGGGGATTCGCATCAATCGCCCGGCCCAGCCGGGCGGCAACGATCCGGATTGCCGGCTCGGCAACCCTGTCATTCTGCGCAAGCTGTTCCATCAATTCGCGTGGCTATATCTCGGACGAGCGAAGCCCGAGGACGGCCTTATCCTTGACACCGTTATTCAGCGGATTTTATTCTAACTCTAGCTTCCGGGAGTACTTACGCCTGTCGGCGCTTCCGCTCGAACGGTTCGGATGCGGAGGTCCAAAATGCTCATTGAAATCCGTGAATTGGAAGACCATGCTCTCGAGTTTGAGGAGCAGATCGCGCCGGGGGTAATCGATTTCGGTCCCGACATTCGGCAGACGGCTCATCTGGCCAGTTCCGGCCGCGCCCAGCTGGTCCAGGAGCATTATGGCAAGCACCACATAGTCAATGACATAAGAGTGACCGGGCGACTTTCGACCAGGGTTGAACTCTCCTGCGCGCGCTGTCTGGAGCCGATTGTCCGCGATGTGGGGAAACAGTTTGAGCTGCTCTACCGGCCGCTTGGTGCCGATGCCGGCCGGGAAGAGCTCTCGGTGACGGCGGTTGAAGCCGAAGTTGGATATTATGAAGGCGGCGGGCTGCTGCTGGAAGACATACTGCGCGAACAGATCCTGCTGGCATTGCCGCTTAAGGCCATTTGTCGCGAAGATTGTCAGGGGTTGTGCCCCCACTGCGGTCGCAACCTGAACCTGGAAGCCTGCACTTGCCGGGAGCCGGTTGAGGACCCAAGGTGGTCGGCGCTCAAGGATATCCGCGACAAGCTCGAGCCCTGAGAAATGCCAGTGCCCGGCCGAAACTGCTGTTCGAGAAAGGAATCGTCATGCCGAATCCCAAACGGCGCCACTCGAAGCGGCGCACCAGCCTCAGGCGGGCCCATGACGGGCTGACCGCGCCCGCGCTTTCAGAGTGCCCAAACTGTCACGAGCGCAAATTACCCCATCGCGCATGTCCCAAGTGCGGTTACTATAGAGGGCGCGAAGTCCTGGAAGTCAAAGAAGCCACGTAACGGCTCCGCTCGCGACCGGCGAGGACGGCCACGACCTCGGCATTGGCTGAGATTTAACTACTGAAGGCAGCGTCGGTCCCGCCGGCCCGAAGGCGGAAGATCGTGATGGCTCACCTACTTGCCTGTTTTTCTCGTCTGGCGCTCAGGCTTGGTGATCGAGTGCTGCGCTGCGGCACGGTCAAGCCGGATTGCAACCTAAGCAGCCTCGTGCAGGTTTCTCGAGCGCAGCGGATACCCTCTACATGCGCGGCGTCATAGCTCTGGACGCGATGGGGTCCGACCGCGCGCCCAGGCCCGAGGTCGAAGGCGCGATCCAGGCGGCGCGGCGCTTCGGCATTCAGGTCAAGCTGGTTGGCCGACAGGAAGCGCTGCGCGCCGAGCTCGCCCGTCATCCTTTTTCCCGCTCGCTGCCGATCTCGATCGTCCATGCCAGCGAAGTAATTACGATGGAAGACAAGGCGGTGCAGGCCGTGCGAGCCAAACGGGACTCCTCGATGAGGGTCGGCCTGCGCCTGGTACGCGAAGGCCAAGCCGCGGCTTTCATCACTGCGGGCAATACCGGGGCGGCCATGGCAACCGCCAAGATGGTGCTCGGCGCCCTGCCGGGCGTCGACCGACCGGCGCTCGTAGCCATTATTCCGACCGCCACCGGCACTGTGGCCACGCTGCTTGACGTAGGCGCTAACGTCGATTGCAAACCCCATAATCTCGAGCAGTTTGCTCTGATGGGAGAGATTTACTTCCGCAGCATGTTCGGAACTGCCAAGCCCAGAATCGGTCTGCTTTCGATCGGGGAGGAAGAAGGCAAGGGGAACGAACTCACCCGCGAGGCCTACCAGGTATTGAAGCAGCTGCCGCTCAATTTCATCGGCAACGTCGAAGGCCGCGATTTATATAGCGGCAAGGTCGACGTTATCGTCGCCGACGGCTTCGTAGGCAACGTGGCGCTAAAGACCTCCGAAGGCGTCGTGAATCTCGTGCGCGCCATGTTGAAGGAAACTCTGGCGGCCACCATTACCCGGCAGGTCGGATATCTGCTCTCGCGCAGCGCGTTCTCGGACTTCAAAAAGCGTCTCGACCATACCGAGTATGGCGGCGCTCCCCTGCTGGGCGTCAAGGGACCGTGCTTCATAACCCACGGATCTTCAAACGCAAATGCGATCAAAAACGCTCTTCGCGTGGCCGAGGAATTTGTGGACCGTAAAATCATCGTCGCCATTGAAAAGGAGCTGGCGGGACCAGTTGCCGAGATGTTGTCCTGAGCAATGGGCTCTTTCAGCTGTCTTTTGGCCCCATAGGAGAACTCAATGATCGCCCTGCTTTTTCCCGGCCAGGGATCGCAAGCCGCCGGCATGGGCCGCGAACTCGCCGACCGGCATCCCGAGGCCCGGCAGACGTTTATTGAAGCCGATGACGCTCTCGCGCTAAAGCTCTCGAGCCTTTGCTTCGAAGGGCCGGACGAGCAACTCCGTCTCACCGAAAACACGCAGCCTGCGATCTTGGCGGTTTCTGTGGCCGCATGGCGGGTCCTCGAAGCGAACGGCCTCAGGCCCGCTTTTGCTGCCGGACACAGCCTGGGAGAATATTCCGCGCATGTGGCTGCCGGGACCATCAGCTTCGAGGATGCGCTTCGCGCTGTCCGCAATCGCGGCAAATACATGCAGGAATCGGTCCCGGTGGGCACCGGCGCCATGGCGGCGATTGTCGGCATGGACCTGGATGCGGTTCTTGCGGTTTGCGGCCAAGCCGCCCAGGGCGAGGTTTGCGAACCGGCGAATCTGAATTCCCCCGAGCAGATCGTGATCTCCGGTCACGCGGCCGCCGTCGAGCGGGCGGTAAGACTGGCCGACGAACGGGGAGCCAAGCGGGCAAAATTGTTGCCCGTCAGCGCGCCCTTCCATTGTTCGCTGATGAAACCTGCCGAAGAGAGGCTCGCCCGCGATCTCGCTGGTGTGTCCTTCGGGCGGCCGGCTTTCCCGGTGGTTACCAACATCTATGCCCGCCCCGTCGAGGAGCCGGAAAGCGCGCGCACCGCCTTAATCCGCCAGGTGACCGGCACCGTGAAATGGGCCGCGTCGGTCGAATGGCTCATTTCCCAGGGGGTCGGCACGTTTATCGAAGTGGGCCCAGGGAAGGTTCTCTGCGGGCTGATGCGCCAGATCGAGCGTTCCAAACGCTGCTTGAATGTTGAGGATCAAAACTCCCTAGAGAAGACTCTAGGCTTCGTTCAGGCTGCACCTGTAGCCTCTAAACTAGCGTAAGCCTATTTATTGCGGACTACTGGCGGTGGGCAGCACGATCATGCTTGCGGGCATGCCTCAGGGCGCGTCGTGCTACCTCGAGCGGAGACTGACGACACCCGCCACCAATGCTCCAGAATCCGCGCATTTCAGAAATGAAGCTGCAGATAAGCTGCAATTCGGGGAAATCGCGTTGGTATGGTTTCCGATCGAGCAAAGCGGTCAGCCTGCGTCAGTGCATGGCACCCGATAATGAAATCGGCCAGGAAACGTCTCGACTCTGCCCATGACGAGCGTCGCCGTCGGCTTCGGTAGCGCGTAAAGCGTCGAGCTGCTTCCAACCCCACGAGCTCTTTCAGGTCGAAGTCCACGAGACTGCCGGTGTCGGAAAGAAAATTATCAACGAATGTTTCCGAGGCCTTAGCGTGAGCTAGAAGTTCGGCGTAGACAGGGGCCCAGATAACAAGACCTCCTTCGCTCTTTGCATCCCGAGATTCTGTGCTATGTCAAAAGCAAACTGCTCTTTGGGACCATAACGCGGAGACTACATTGCTATCAATCGCAGTTCTCAGTCCTTCTCTGCGTCTTCATCTCGCAGGGATCTTACCCACGCATTTATCTGCTTGATGCCGAAGAAGGCGGGAAGTGCCCCCACATATCTTTCAAAAGTGTTTTCCGGCGCCCCCGCCGGACGAATGCTGGTTCTACCCTCGTCGAGAACGAACTCTACACAGTTCAAGCCCAGACTGCTTTACTGTACAGACAGCATATCCTTTCCCGAAGGATCAAAGCTGCCGATCCCTCAATTCAGGCAGGCGTCTCCAGTCGACATCGAACACCACTGAGCTCGCAGCCGCCGAGGTCAATAAACGGACGCTAAAGAGTTTTTTGGCCCTCGGAGAAACACCCCAAAAAACACGTCGTGTGGATGTCACTGCTACGGGGTCGTCGCCCTAAGATGTCTCCGCACTCACGCCGTGGGACTGCCGCAGAGCGCGACTTAATTTGTTCATTCAGTCAACCAGCCCCACCAGTTGCCGCAGTCGACCTCATTCGGTGAAAAGTGGAGCGTCTTGTCCGACTTGTCTACCCAGACGTAGGCGTGCTCGGTACGATGGTTGACCGTGACCTCGACGATGACCCCGCTGCCGGTTGAATAAGAGCAGTTGACCTTGTGGGCCTTGATCACTCCCCAGTCGCCGGAGGGTCCCCAGTCCCGGTAGAAATCCCCATAACCGTATTTCGCGTAGCGGTCGGAATGCTGCCTCCAGGCGGGATCCCGCAGCCAGATGGCAAAGGCCTCCTCGACGTTGTCGTGCTCGAGTGCCGTAAAAAAACGTTCCACGGCGCGGCGCTCCGGATAATTCCGGAAATGATAGGCCACCCAGGCAAGCACAATTGCAGCAATTACACAGGCGACGATGAGATTTCTCTTGCGGCGGGCGCGCGCCTCATCGAATTGCTCCGCATCGAGCAGTGTCATGGTCGATAAGGATAAAGGAAGGCAAAGATTAGAAAAAGATCCAGTGGCCGAACGCGCCCCGGGCAAGTGATTTTAAAGAAAAGAATAGAGTCAGGCCGTTGATTAAAGAGACTGGGCGTGGTGAGAACCCGCAAGCCTTCACGAACTCCCTCAACGACCTGACCTCGAGCTAGAGGATAGCTTCCAGGCGGACGTAGCTAGCCTCCATTCCCTGTTCCATGCCGGTCGCCAGCATGGCCGCCCGCGTGCCCGCATCCGGGAGCGTCATACGTATGGTCAGCAATGTTCCCGAACCCTCCGCCAGAAATCGGGTTTCAACGTGGTTGTCAGGCGTCGGATCAGGCAGATGCATCCGCTCGACATGCACGATCCGGCTGTACGGTTCGAGTTCAATATATTCGCCGGTAATGTGGAAGCCACCACCTTTGCCGTTCCTCCACTCATAACGAATCTTTCCGCCGGGCCTTGCCTCGCTGATACATACCGGCATCGTCCAGCCTTCGGGCCCAAGCAGCCATTGCTGGATTAGCTCTGGATCCGTGTGCGCGCGGTATACGGCTTCTGGAGAAGCGGCGAAGCGCCGGGTCACGATCAGATGTGTGTCTCCTTCGGTTTTCAGCGTCAACTTGCTCATCTTTTTACCCCTTTCTTCAGTCGTTTCTTCTCGGGTTCAATGGCGGCCAGTACTCCGTCCAGCCGGTCGTAGTTTTTCTCCAGTGCTCTTTTGAGCATTGAAAGCCACTCTTCCATGGCTTCAATGCCGGCTTTCGCCAGTCGGCGAGGCCGCTTCGCGCCCTCGACACGGCGCACAATAAGCCCCGCATCTTCAAGCACCTTCAGGTGTTGAGAAATTGCCGGCTGCGTCATGTCGAAGGGCTCCGCCAGCTCCATTACCGTCGCCTCGCCATCGGCGAGCCGGGCTAGAAGGGCCCGCCGTGTAGGGTCGGCCAAAGCCAAGAAGGTGGAGTCGAGGCTCATATAAGAATTAACTTATATAAGTTAATACTTATAGTCAAGCAAAAAATGCCGGAGTTTGAAGGCGAGAATTTCGAGCCGGCTCCTCCCGCGCGGCGCATTTCTACAAGGTTCGTTTGAACAGAGGCACAGCAATGGCCAGGGCAGCTACGGCGAACACTGCCAGGTACAACATGTCCTCCCGTACCGCCAGAAACCCCGTTTCCTTCAGCAGCAGGGCCTTGAAACCGTGCACGGCAAAGCTGAAAGGATCAATGCGGGAGACAAACTGCAGCCAGCGGGGAAACGCCTGAACCGGGTACACCGAACCACTGGGAAAAAAAAGCAACGTGTTCAGAATTCCAAAGGTGGCCCGCGGCACCAGTGGGTCTTCGACCCTCACCATGAGCAGAAACATCATGGCATTAAACGCCACTGACGTCAGCAGGATCATCAAGGCCAGGCCGAACATGGTCGCGGGATTAAATATCGCGCCCACGCCCGAGATCAGCGAACCTATAACCGTAATCACGATTCCCGACATCACCGCCTTGATGGCGCCGGCGGCATTTAGCCCGAATACCAGTTCAGCTTTCGTAATCGGCGTGACCAGGTAGCCTTCGTGGACTCCGCGCGCTTTGTCATCGATGTAGAGCATGCCGCCGCCAATCATGACCGAGACGAACATGGCCAGGGCGATCGAGCCAGGCAGCAGGTACTTCATGTATTCGATATAAGGATAGAGTTCGACGATCTCAAGCACAGTCTGCTGAAGCACCCGGGGCTCGACCATCGGATTGTTCAGCGCCCGGGTGATGTCGGTGACTTCCCCTTCGAGGGTTGCCGTCATGAAGTTGTCGCTGTTGTCGATGATCAGCGCGATTCGCGGCTGATCCCTCTCGTAGACCCTGCGGGAGTATTCCGGGGGAATGATCACGGCGCCATGAATCTTGCCGTTGCGCAGGTCTTCGACAGCAGTTTTCTCGTCCCGGTAGTACACCGGCTCGAAGGTGCGCAGGTTGCTGCGCACGGCATCAAACGCCTCACGGATCTTGAGCGCCTGCGCTCCGCCGTCTTCATCCACCAGGCCCAGACGGGCATCGCGGATTTTGCCCCCGAAAGCGTTCCCCAGCACGATCAGCTGCACCAGAGGGAAAATCATCGACACCAGCATCAGCGCCGGGGAGCGAAAGAACTTGCGCAGCTCGCGCTCGACGATTGCCAGCATGCGGTTCATGGCTGCATTCCCGGTCGGGGCGGCATCACGAACGCGTAAGACTTGACCAGTTCATCGCGCAGTTGCCGGCCCGTGTAGTGGACGAAAACGTCATCCAGGGTGGTGTTCTGAACCGAGAGCGATTTCACCCCGATGGCGGCGGCGACCGCCATTTCGACCAGCGCCGTCGTGGTCTCGGAGCCGTTGCTGGTGAGCACGCGGTACATGTCGGCCCCCAAATGCTGGACTCGGGTGACGCCGGCGAGCTGGCCGAGCCGCTGCTCCCAGTCCCCTGGAGCGCCCTCAAACTGCGCCTCGATGACAGTTGATCCGGGAATGCTGGCCTTGAGGGCGGCGGGCGTATCGAGGGCGACCAGTTTTCCATGGTCGACGATGGCAATACGGTCCGACAGTCGGTCGGCCTCGTCCATGTAGTGAGTGGTGATCAGAATCGTGAGCTGTCGCTGGTTCTTAATTCTGGTCAACATCTCCCAGACGGCGACCCGCGAGACCGGGTCCAGCCCGGTCGTAGGCTCGTCAAGGAAAAAGATCTTTGGACTGTGGACCAGCCCGCGCGCAATTTCCAGGCGCCGCCGCATGCCGCCCGAGAGAGTTTTGGTTTGCGCCGAGCGCCACTTCGAGAGATCGACCAGCTTTAGTAACTCGTCTATCGACTGCTTGCGCTTTTCGCTCGGCACATCGTAAAGCTTGGCGTAGATGCTCAGGTTCTCTTCGACCGTGAGATCGATGTCACTGGTCAGGGCCTGGGGAATCACCCCGATCACGCGGCGCACATCGTCCGGGTCGCTTTCAACATCGTGGCCGGCGATGCGGGCGGTTCCGGCGGTGAGCGGAATTAGGGTGGTCATCATGCGAATGAGAGTGGATTTCCCCGCCCCGTTCGGTCCGAGCAGGCCGAAGATCTGCCCTTCCCTCACGCTGAAAGAAATGTCGTCGACTGCGGTGAAGTCCCCATACTTCTTGACGATGTGCTCGACTTCAATGGCATTTGGCACCTCCGCTTGCGCTTGCGGGGTAATACCGGTCGCCGCCAAGCTCATGGCTTTGGTTCCTCCTCCGCCGCGCTCTGGCTCGCGCGGCTGCCGTCGAGCTGTGCCCGGGAGACCAGAACGTCGGCGGTCATTCCCGGAACGTAAGCGCCTTTGGGATTGTCGAGCCGTACCTTCAACACAATCGTCTTGATGTCGCGTTTCCGCCGGCTGACATCCCGCTGCGTGGCAAAATCGGCTTCGGCAGACTTGAAAAAAACCTTACCCGCGGTGAGCGTGCCTCCCGGCAGGCGGATCCGGAGCGTGTCCCCGAGAGCGATATGGTCAGCCTGGGTTTCGGCAATCGCCGCCCGCACCCAGGTATCGGTGAAATCTACGAGGGTGACGATCGGCTGGCCGGCGGTCAGGAACTCGCCTTCGCGCGCCGCCCGCACCGATACGGTGCCGGTGACGGGAGCGTAGATTTTGCTGTAACCCAGACGAACTTCCGCCTCTTTCAGCTGCGCTTCCGCGTTGACCAGCTGGGCGCGGGTCGATGCCACGGTGCTCTGGGCGGCATGCGCCTGGTGGGTATTGGCGATCGCCGCATTCAGGTCGGCCTGGGCTGCGGTGACCTGGTCTTCGAGCGAACCGGCGAGCGCCTGCTGCGCTTTCAAATTGCTTTCGGCCTGGACCCGCTCCTGGTCGGAGGCCACCCCCTGCCTGGCGAGCTCGACGGTGCGGCGGCTGTCGCTTTCGACTCGCTGCAGTGTCGCCTCGGCTTGGATCAGCTGCGCCCGGGCAGATTCCAGGCGTGCCTGGGCATTAGCGACGCTGCTGGTCGTCGAACCCTGGGTGGCGGCACTGGTCGCCTCGCTGGCGGAGACCTGGGAGCGCAGGCTGTCGATGATCGCGGCGGCGGCGCGGGCCTGGGATTCGAGCTCGGAGGGATCGAGGACGGCGATGAGGTCGCCCTGTTTCACTCTGCTGCCTTCATCGACCAGCAGCTTCAAGATCCGGCCCTGAACCTGTGGGCTGACAATGACCTGATTGGCGTCGACGGTTCCGATCAGATCAAGGTCTGAGCCGCGCGGCGTAGAAATCAGGTAATAGGCGAGTGCAACGCCGAAGACTGCGGCCAGAATCAGGAGAAATTTACCTCGCGCGCTCACTGTGCCCCTCCTTTTTTCCGGGCGCGAACAGCGCGGCCGAAATGAAGTCGACCACCGCCCGCCGGCGTTCCCCGAGCGCGTCCGGTGAAAGCGGATCGGAACCGCTGATGATCTTCATAAGCGGGGCGGTCGTGAAGTAGAAAACAATTACGGCCACCATCGAAGGTATGAAGTGAATGGCATTCACCCGCCGAAAGTCGCCGCATTCGGCGCCTTCTTCGAGCAGCGCGGAAATTTCCTTGAACAGTGGGCGGAAGTAATTTTTGGCGATGCGCTCGAGACGCGAGGGATCGCGCCCGGCGCGGAGAAACTCCGCCTGCACGATGCGCGGATAAAGGGGATTGGAAGCAATGTAGTCAAAGTGCGCGCGCAGATACCTGCCGAGGCGTGCTCGCGGGGGAAGCCGTTCAGCGAGGGCATCGTGAATGGCCGCCCGCAATCCGTTGAATACCTGCTCGAGCACCGCCTGGTAGAGAGCTTCCTTGTCCTTGAAATAGTAGTAAAGCAACGCTTTGTTTACGCCCGCGGAGCGGGCGATGGCATCGGTGCGGGCGGCCGAGACTCCTTCCCGGGCAAACTCGCGTACCGCGGCCTGCAAAATGGCGGCCCGGCTAAGCTCCGGTTGACCGCGGGTTCCGAGACGGGGTTCACGCGTGCGCATAGTTAACTAACCAGTTAGTTATATCAGAGCCAGACTCATCCAGGCAAGTATTCGGCGGGAGCACTCCGCGCGCGTCGAAAGGATTGTTGGTTGATAGAGAGCCGACGCTCGGGGGGCGGAGCAACAACGCCGGCACAACCACGAATGGCGTCAGCAGAACGCTTCAGGCTCCCACGGCCGCCGGGAATGAGAACGTGCTCTCCAGGTAAGCGTTAAAGTCCACCAGCCTGGGCGCAATCGGCTGCTCGAGCTAGTATTCGCCCGCG
>JAFAWX010000135.1 GCA_019241535.1 Acidobacteriota bacterium
CACCTGCTCGGTACAATCATGGAGGATCTGCGGACTTCCGCGCCCGAGTTCGCAGTGCAGATTCCGCTATCTAAAATTGGTGGAGTATCGATCTTAAACCTGCGCTCGGCAATCGTTCGAGCGGCTGCCAAAGAGGGCATTAGCGTCGCTACCTCTTCAGACGACCAAAACTTCTACGTGTGGAAGACGGACGCAGCTCATAACTAAGGGCGCGCCTGACACAAGGCCTTCAGCCCCGCACGGAAGCTGCCCAATTGCGAAGCTCGTCCGGGGTCATGAAGTTCAGGATCCTGTCAGTCTTGAGGTTGCTGCGGATAGCCGCCGCCAAAGAATAGTCGATGAACCGAAGCTGCAGCGGATCATGGGCATCGGTTCCCAATGAAACCCGGCAGCCGGATTTCTTCGCGAGCCGTAATAGATCGATACTCAAGTCCTGGCGATCCGGGTAGCCATCAATTTCGACCGCCTTATCCAGTTCGGCTGCCACCCCGAACACTCGTTCCCAGTCCGCAGTCAGGCCCAGACGGTAATTGTAAATACGCCCCCGGGGATGGCCCAGAATATGAATGTCAGGGTTGCGAAGGGCCGCCACATAGCGCTCGGTCTGATCTTCTTTCTTGCGCAGCGCGGAATGAAAGCAGCCGAGAACGAGATCGAGACCTGCCAGCGAGGGCCGCTCCATGTCGCCGTTGCCGCTAGGATCAAGATTTAATTCGAGCGAGCGGAGGACTTCAATGCCCAAACCCTCGCTTCGCAACTTCAGGTTCACTGCCTTGATCTCTTCCGCCTGGTGCTCGAGTTGTGCTTCATCGATCCCTCCCGCGATTTTCAAACCCTTGGAATGATCTGTTATGGCGATGAATTGATACCCCCGCTCCCAACCCGCCCGTGCCATGTCCTCAACCGATCCTGAACCATCACTCCAGGCGGTGTGCATTTGCAGATCACCTTTCAGGGCGGAATGCCATCCCGGTTTTTCAGTCCAGAGGCCGCGGGCTTCGGTTGCGCTGAGAAAGTTGGCTCGAATATCGGGCGGGTTCGGAACCGCGGGCGGATCTTCGATCCAGGTGCCGATGATGCGCGCAAGCGCCGGACCAATGGCCGGCAGTTCAGCCAGCGAGCGGCCATCTGCAAGGATTGCGACGGCTTCCTCGGGCCACAAGAATGCCTTCCGCGAGGCGCGGCGCAACGCTTTTTGCAGAGGCATCTTGGCCGTTTCCGCGGCGCGAGCCAGTAACTCTGCGATAGCGGAGTTAGAAAGGGAAAGCAATTTTGCCCTTTCGCTTGCCCTTCATCACTGCTTGCCGCGCCGTTCGGACGTTGCGCCTCTCATTTCGCAGGAAACCTAACCAGGCGGTTGGCTAATTACGGCCTCTGCCTCCCCGGCTATGTCAGGTAAGGGCATTCTGCTCCGAGGTCAGCTCTTGATTTTCTTTGTCGCGGCATCCCAAACCGCCGTGGTCTGCTTGAAATACGAATAATTAGCCAAGTGGCAGCCTATAGCGGCATTGTTGCCGAATTGTTCGTTCTCGACCACCTTCTTCCGCGTGCGGACGGCGTTGAAGAAGTTTGCTTCATGGTCGGAAACGTCGTTGTAGCCCTTGGGCACGCCAAAGACTTCGCTTCCCTCATCTACTTTGAATTCGAGCGGGTCGGGCAGGGAATGGTCGCTGTGCCATTTGGCCAGATACTCGTTTCGCAGTTGCTCGGGCCATCCGTAGATCGAGTACGCTTCCGGTTGCGGTCGTGTGTCCTGCGGGGTGTAGGTCAATGTCGTGTTCCTGATCACCAGCGTCCCCTTGGTTCCGTAAAACCCGATAAACTCGCCTCCTTCATTGTTCAGATTGCAGCGCACGTAGACCCGGAAGTTCGGGTAATCATAAAAGGTCTGGATCAAATCGGGGAAGTCGCGCCCATCCTTCCAGCGGAACAACCCTCCCGACGACTGCGCCCGCTGCGCCACGGTATCGGTTCCGGTGATGAAATGAATCCCGGAAATGAGATGGACAAATAGGTCCCCGGCCAGGCCTTCGCCGTAGTCCTGAAAGCAACGCCAGCGGAAAAAGCGCACCGGGTCGAACGGCCGCGGCGGTGCCCCGTCCAAGAAAGCCTTCCAATCGATCGTCTGCTCGCTGGCATCCGGCGGAATGGGATAGACCCAGGCACCGCTTTCGCCGTTGCGGTCCCAGTATGCCTCAATCGAACATACCTGACCGAGTCTGCCGGAGTCGTAAATTTCCTTCGCCTTGGCATACAGGATGGAGGAGACGCGCTGGCTGCCGACCTGCACGATGCGGTTTGCCCTCTCGGCTGCGCTTTGCATGCGAAAACCGTCTTCGAGCGTGTGCGACATCGGTTTCTCGCAGTAGATGTCCTTGCCCGCCGCGCAGGCATCCTCGAACACTTTGCGGTGCTGATGGTCGGTGACTGCAATGAACACCGCATCCACGTCTTTGCGATCGAGAATCTCCTTGTAATTGCGGGTGGCAGGCACGTTTTTCTTGATCGTCTCCTGGGCCGCCGCGTGCCGTGAGTCGTAGAGATCGGCGACCGCAACGCATTCGGCCCCGGGCACGCGCAGCGAGGCTTCGAGGAGTTCACAGCCCCGCACCCCGGTGCCGATCGAGGCAAAGCGCACCCGGTCGCTCGCAGCGACGGGGCGTGGCGATGCCCAGAGCGGCTTTCGCTCGAGCAGCGTAAACTTACCGCTCGTTCCTGCAGCTACGGCTCCACTGCTCAGGCGGATAAAGTCACGACGAGTCCACGAGCTGTTCTTCATGAAGTTTTCTCCCGGATAATTTCTGTTTGTTGCTGATCTGACCGAGACCGAGGCCGAGATTATCGCACACGATTGATCTGCGGGGCATCCTTCGCGTAGGCTCGCACGCCAAGGTTATACTGACGCGCTGGTGGCCCTGCTGGCATGACTAACGAGTCGCGCGTTCGCACTAAAAGGCACGTCGAGCTTTTCCGTGAATTACCCGCCGTCGATGAGCTCCTGAGGGACCCGCAGATCTCCGCGCTGACGGCCGAAGCGGGCCAGCCATCTGTTGCCGACGCCTGCCGGGCCGTGCTTAATCGGCTTCGGGAAGAAATTGCCGCCGGCGGGCTCGACCCGGAAAGGCTCAGGCACGCTCTGGAACGCTTGCCGGCGGCAATAGAAAACGAACTCAACCGCGTGCTTGGTTATTCCCTGCGCCCGCTCATAAATGCCACCGGAGTGGTCTTGCATACCAACCTGGGAAGAGCGCCGCTCGCACGCGCTGCCCTGAAGCAGCTGGCAGAAACCGCCGGGGTATATTCGAATCTCGAGTTTGAGCTCTCCTCAGGCGAACGTGGCCGACGCGACCTGCACCTTGAGCGCTTGTTTCGCCGGCTGCTTCCCCCGGATTTGCTCAGGCGCCCGAAAACCACCGTCCCGCGCCCGTCCTGCCCATCTGAGGCCAATGACTCCGAGCAAAAGAGCACAGGTGCAGCCCAGAGCATTTCGACCATAGTGGTAAATAACAACGCCGCAGCCGTGCTCCTGGCGCTCAACACGTTGGCCGAAGGCGCAGAGGTGGTGGTTTCTCGCGGGGAGCTTGTCGAAATCGGGGGATCCTTCCGCATCCCCGAGGTCATGGCAAAATCGGGCGCGATTCTCAAGGAAGTCGGCACCACCAATCGCACCCGGATATCGGACTACGAGCGGGCGGTAAACGAGCGCACCCGCCTGCTGCTGCGCGTTCACCGTTCAAACTTCGAGATCACGGGATTCACCGAGCAGCCCGGCCTTGCCACCCTGGTGGCTTTGGCCGAGAAGCTCAAGCTTCCCCTCGTGGAAGATTTAGGAAGCGGCGCCCTGTTCGATATGGCCCGCGTGGGCATCGCAAAGGAACCCCGCGTACTCGACAGCCTGCGGGCGGGCGTTCATCTGGTGACCTATAGTGGCGATAAGCTGCTGGGCGGCCCGCAGGCGGGTCTCATCAGCGGCCGCGATGAGCTGGTCGGAAAGATGCGCCGT
>JAFAWX010000394.1 GCA_019241535.1 Acidobacteriota bacterium
GCCGCATACGGTAAAAACAGCATGGATAGCGCGGCCTGTGTCTGCTGCATGGGAGCAACGAGGTTCATCAAGGCTTTCAAGTCGCCGGACTGGCTCATTCCCCAAAAACTCGTCAGCAGGGGATAGTAGATGTAGGCTGGCACCCAAGACGCGAAGGAGCTTGCAAGAGCCCAACGCCCGTATTTCCAGTGCCGCTGCCAGACCTCACTGGTTTTCACTTCAATTGCGGCAGGCCGCAGGGTGGGCCAAGACCGATAGTAAAGGAGCACGGTGGTCAAGGCACCTGCGACGGCAATTGGCAAAAAAGCGCTGAAAGAAGAGAGCCTTCCGATCGAGCGAGCAACGTACAACCCGCTCAATAGAATGGCGCAGTAGACTGCTGCACCGACCGCTGCACTTACAGGAGAAAATTCCAGGTAAAAGGAGCGGCGTGCCAACCAAAACAGTAGAACGCAAGGCGATGCCAGCATAACGCCAGCCAACGCACCCGACAACCCCGGTGCATGCCCCCAGA
The DNA here is from genome assembly GCA_019241535.1 of Acidobacteriota bacterium. GTDB lineage: Bacteria > Acidobacteriota > Terriglobia > Terriglobales > Acidobacteriaceae > Gp1-AA145. The sequence goes on from JAFAWX010000394.1 coordinate 515, forward strand.
GAGCCACTGTAGCTGAGGAAATCCCTAAAGTAAGAAAAATCACGAAAGTGAGCGCAGTGTGAATCCAGAGTAGGGATTTCAGGTACCTGCGCAGCCCCGTGCGGTAGGTAGAAGCACCAAAGACCGCCATCGGTTCCAATACTAGGGATAGATAAAGCAGAGAAAACAACACGAAAATGCTGAATGCAAGAGCATAAGCCCCGTAAGCATCGGGCTGCATCCAACGCGCCAGCAGTATACCGATCAGAAAATTTGAACCCGAGATCACTCCCTGATCGATAAGAGCGAAGCCGCTCTTGGTAACCCATGGAACTAGGTTGCGCAGCCTAGCCAGCCAGCCCTTACTGCTGTTCTGCCTTCTGGTTTCCATGGTCGTGAATTCTGTAATCGCCGATCTCTCCTGCCGTGCTGTGGTTCTCATTTGAGCTAGACGGCCCTACACTCAGTCCTCGCGTCAAGCTCCGAAGTAAACGCGAATCGAGTTTTCGAGCGCTCAGAGCTGGCTTGCGCCGCTTCGAGACATCTGCGTAACTGCGCGGCTAGATCCTGCACCTGAGGCTCATCCACAATATTTCCGTGATGACCAACTACCTCGTAAATCTCAATCTTCGGGGTTAGTTCGCGCCACTTTGACTGCACGTTCAAGTTGCTCAATGTCTTCTCTTTGGCTTGGAACAAAACGACGGCCCCGTCATAGGAGCACGCCCTGTAGTTCCTGGCTGCGATATAACAGGCGGTCTTCACCTTCTTAAGTGTCCGGGGCAACATCAACATCGCGATGCGGCGACGTATGCTTTTCTTAGTAGCTTTGATTTTGCGAGCCAAATGGAGGAGCTTCTCGTCGGCAGGAAGGCGCATATACTTCTCGACGAGCGCCCCGGTTGAGTGCAGCTGGCCGGGAATGGTGTCCAGGAGAACCAGCACCCTTACTTCTTGTCTCTCCAGGCGGAGAAGGCGAGCCATCTCCAGTGCCACCGTGCCCCCGAAAGAATATCCACCGAGATAGAAGGGGCCTTCCGACTGCAAACCCCGAATCTCCCTCACATAATGCGCAGCCATCTCTTCCACTCTGGTGTAGGGGGGATGTACTCCGTCAAGACCCTGTGCCTGTAAACCGTAAAAAGGCTGGTCGGGTTGGAGTAACCGGGCCAAATCTCGAAAGCGAAGCACGGTGCCACCGATGCCGTGAACACAAAAGAACGGGGGACGCGAACCGGCAGTTTGAATGGGAACCAGAGAAGACCAAGTTGTTGACAGGCCGTCCCGACGCAGAACCTGGGCAAGTCCTTCGACTGTGGGGGCTTCAAAAAGGGCGGTGATCGGCAGGCGCTTGCCAAAAGTCTCTTCTATGCGATACATCAGCCGTACGGCCAGCAGAGAGTGACCACCCAGTTCAAAAAAGTTGTCATCGATTGCGATCGGCTTGTGAGCCAGTACTTCCTCCCAAATCCGCAGGAGACGGTTCTCGACCGTATCCTGTGGAGTTCTTCCTGCGAGAGGGGCGGGGGCGTCGTAAGGTGGTGGTAGCGCCTTCTTGTCCACCTTTCCGTTGGGAGTCATCGGCAGCGCCGGTAGAACCACAAATGTCGAGGGCACCATGTATTCAGGCAACTTGGTCTGCAAGAATCGACGAAGTTCTCTGCTGGTAGCAGCAGGCTCGTGCGCCGGAACCACATAGGCTATGAGTTGTTTTTGACCATCCGCGGTCTCCCGAGCGACCACAACGCAGTCGCAAGTGTTGGCGTGTTGCCCAAGTGCGGCTTCGACTTCACCTGTTTCCACCCGGAATCCCCGAATCTTTACCTGCTCATCCCGCCGCCCTAGGAACTCGATCTCGCCAGAAGGAAGGTAGCGAGCCAGGTCTCCTGTCCGGTACAGGCGCGCCGACACCTCCTCACTGAAAGGATCGCGGATGAATTTCTCGGCCGTGAGCTCCGGGCGGTTAAGATAACCGCGACCGACGCCAACGCCACCGATGTGCAACTCTCCTGCTACACCGACAGGTACCGGATTCATGTAGCGATCGAGTAAGTAAATGCGGGTATTGTCAATCGGGCGGCCTATCGGCAAAACATCGATTGCTTGATCGGTTGGGTTTAGTTCGTAAGCAGTCGCAATTACGCTTGCCTCGCTCGGCCCGTAGGTATTGATCCAGCGCACTCGACCGGCAGCTAAGCCACTCCAAGCACTAAGAGCCTTCGATGACGCCTTTTCTCCCCCCACAATCACAAGTCGAAGTTCCTGGGGCAGTGATGCCTTAGCGCGTACTAGTTGATAAACCATTTCGTGCCAGTACGCCGTAGGCAAATCCAATACGGTGATACCCTCCTTCTGAATCCACTCCAGGAAAGGTAATAGGGCGAGCGGCGTCTCTCGAGTTCGCAAAACCACGGTGGCACCGCTCATCCAGGTGGGAAAGATCTCCTCAATGGCGATATCGAAGCTGATCGAGGAGAATTGCAGTACTCGATCGTTCGGCCCTAAGGCATACAGTTTCTGAGCGGCGATATGGTGATTTACAAGTCCGCGGTGGCCAAGAAGAACACCTCGCGGACTACCGGTCGAGCCCGAGGTATAAATGACGTAAGCCAAATTCTCAGGGGTGACGTCCGTCCTGAGGTCCCGTGGATCTTCTTGGGCTATTACCGGCCAGGTCTTGCGCAGATCGAGCGTGGTTGTCTGATTGATGCCGATCAGCCCAAGCAGGCTGCCACTCGTCACTATAATGCCGGGCCGTGCATCTTCCAACATGTGTAACAGCCGCTCGGCGGGGTATTTTGGATCCAGAGGCAGACAAGCGCCGCCGGCCTTCAGGGTGCCCAACAAGGTGACCAGCAGATCGAAACCAGGCTCGAGGCAGATCGCCACCGGCACTTCAGGCCTGACCCCCACCTGGCACAAAAACCGAGCCAGCTGATTGGCTCGGGCATTTAACTCGGCGTAGGTCAGGGTTTCGTTTCCTTGCCTTGCGGCAATGGCATGGGGAGTACTTGCGCATTGTTCTTGGATAAGTTCGTGAATGCAGCGCTCGCGAGGATATGGGCTTTGGGTGGCGTTCCAGCATTCCAACATTTGTCTTTGTTCAGCAACGCTGAGCAGAGGCAACTCGGACACATGCCGCTCCGGATCGACAGCCGCTGCCTCGAGCAGGATCTCGAGGTGGGTAACCATTCGCCGGATGGTTTTCTCCTCAAACCGGTCGGCGTCATAACAGAACCGGCCGAGAGCGCCTTCCTTCCTCTCTTCCATCTGCAACCAGAGGCTGAATGGAGCCATTGTCCCTTCGACCTCGTAAGGTTCGTCGAAAGACCACTCTAATCCGGCCGGAGGCGGGGTGAGCAAGGAGAACATCACATCAAATGGCGCACTATTGCCAGACCGCAGTGCTTCGAGTTCCCTTGCGAGTGCCTCGAACGGAATACTATCGTGCAGGAAAGCTTCTTGACTGACACGGCCAACTCGCCGCACAAGCTCGCGAAAGGTGGGATTGCCTCCGAGATCTATCCGCAGAGGAACCAGGTTTTGGAAGCATCCAATCAGGGGCCTAAGTTCCGGTTGCTTACGTCCATCAACCAGCGTACCGAGTAATATGTCCTCTTGATCGGTGTAGCGGTGCAGCAAAGCGGCAAATCCCGCTAGCAGAATGCCAAAAAAGCTCGTGACCTCGTCTGTGGACAGCTGCTTCAGAGCCTGAACGGCCTGGTCAGAGACTACGAAGCTTTGTGTTCCCGCTCGAAACCCCTGAGCAACGTTCCTCGCGTGATCGCTCTGAAGGTGCAAAACCGGAAGCTCACCTCGAAGCTGCTCACGCCAGTAGCTTAGATCTTCGCGAAACGACCCATCTTGTAGCTGATGACACTGCCAAGCAGCAACGTCGGCAAACTGCACAGGCAGCTGAGGCAAGTTCGGTTCGCGGCCAGCCGAGAAAGCGCTGTAAAGAATGTCCAGTTCTGCCGAAAAGACGGATTTGATCGAGATGTCATCGGCGACCATTGCATGCACGGTCAAGTGCAATTGATAATCGTCATCGCGCATCCTCAGCAGGTGAGCCCGTAGCAAGGGGCCGCGCTCAAAATCGAAGGGTTCTCGAATTTGCTGCTCGACGACGGGAGCGGCGGCGGTGAGAAGCATGTGCTCGGGAACTTCTGGCAAAAACGTCACCGTCAGTGGACGGTACTCCGGCGGGCAGGCGACCTGAAGCAACTGCCCGTCTTTGGTAAAAAACCTGGTCCTCAGGATTTCGTGACGACGAAGGATTTCGTTAAAGCTTTGTTCGAGAGCACCCAGGTTGGTGGGTCTCGCACGGCGAAATACGAAGTGCCTGTGATAAAAAGCCGCACTCTCCGGAATTTGGCAGTGCGCCCAGATTCGTTGTTGTGCCAGGGACAGCGAGGCGGATGCTCCGTTCGGCCTTCGGCGTATAGCAGTCAGGCACATTCTATTGGGCGGCCTCCTCGGCGCACGACTGGCTTTACAGCAAGCGCAAAAGCCGTGTCTGCGTGGATGGGGTACAGCAGCGAAATCCTGCTAGGGGGAGCGGGGCTAAGCGAAAGATACTCTCAGCGAATTAAGCCCGCGTAATCCGAGGTTAGTGCGCCACACCAGCGGGCCCGGCAACAACTGCAGCTTGGGCGCGCGGCGGAGAAGGGTTTCGAAGGCAATTTGCCCCTCGAGCCGCGCAAGGGGAGCACCAAAACAAAAGTGAGCGGCGTAGCCGAAAGCCAAATGGCGGTTATCCTTCCGGGTAATATCGAAGCGATCCGGTTCGGGAAAGCGTTCCGGGTCGCGGTTAGCTGCAGCCATCACGGCTATTACTGCCTGGCGCTTGGCAATCGTCTTCCCCCCCAGTGTGCAGTCACCGGGAGCGAGGCGTGCCGTGTGCTGGCTCGGGCTCTCATAACGTAGCATCTCCTCAACCGCGGAAGAGATCAAGCCGGGTTCATCGTGAAGCGCTTCGATGGCATGTGGATGGCGTAGGAGAGTTAATACGCCATTGCCAATCAGATTGGTCGTCGTCTCCTGTCCACCAACCATGGTGATAATGGTATTGGCGATCACCTCTTCGTCAGAGAGCCGATCACCGCTAGCTTCCGTACTCAAGAAGGAGTGTAGGAGACCCTCTCGTGGCTCTTCTCGCGACTGCTCAATGGCTTTCTGAAAATACGCCGACATCTGATGCACAGTTTGCAGCATTCGCCCCGCGCGATCCGGGTTATGCTGGAAATTCCCCAACATCTCGGCAAAATCTGCCGACCAGGCTTTCAACTGGGGCACGTCGCTCAGTGGAACACCCAGCAGCTCGGCGGTCACAATTGCCGGCAACGGTTCGGCTAAATCGCTCATGATGTCCATGCTGCCGGTCGGCAACACCTTATCCAACAGTCGGTCAACGATATCCTGAATGTGGCGGCGAAGAGCTTCTACCCGAGACGGAGCGAAGGCTTTGCAGGCCAGACTGCGGAGACGTGTATGCGCAGGTGCGTCCATGAAAAGCATCTGCCGTACCATGAGTTGCGCGATGGGACCTAAATGAGACAGTCCCAAATGTTGGAGTTGAGTCGGAGTCGGCGTCCGATCGGCGGAAAAAGTGTGCAGCACTTCCAGGACATCCGCGTACCGGGTAACGACCCAGGCATGCAAGAAGACGTCCCAGTGGACGGGGTCAGTCTCGCGGAGACGCTGAAACAACGGATAAGGGTTCGCGAGAATGTCGGGATCAAGCAGGTGATATAGGCTGAGGTTCGCGTCATTGCGGTCCCGCCGTGACAATGTTTCTGTTGCGTGTACCATCAAGCGTTTCCCGATAGAGACGAGATGCCGTCTTGCGCTTTGCCGGCCTCCAGAGCCTCCGCTTTGGCGAGGATCTGTCGTTCCACGTCCATAGCGATGGCGGCAACCGTTGGATGATCAAACAGACTCAGCAGGGTCATTTCTACTCCGAAAGTTTGGCTAATCCTTTCAATGAGCTGAGTGCCAAGGAGCGAATGCCCACCCAGCAAGAAGAAGTTATCCTCAACGCCAATCTTCTCAATCTGTAACAGAGGCTTCAACAGGGCGATCAGCCGCTCCTCCACAGGGGTACGCGCGCCAATCCAAGCCTCCTCTCGCAAACTATTACCTTCGTTCGGTAAAGGAAGCGCCGCACGGTCCCACTTGCCATTGGCGGTGACGGGCATGGAATCCAGTCGTACGAAGTCAGTGGGTACCATGTATTCGGGCAAACGGCTGGCCAGAAACGCCCGCAACCTTACATCTTGCGGAGAGACGAATGGCCGCAGCACGACATAAGCGGCCAGACGCCGCTCGCCGCTGCAGTGATCCCAGCTCGTGACAAGGCTAGTTTCCACAGCGGGATGCGTATTCAGCACTTCGACAATCTCGGCCGGTTCCACGCGGTACCCGCGGATTTTCACTTGCTCGTCCAAGCGTCCCACAAAGGAAAGCTGGCCATCGGGCAGATAGCGAGCGAGATCTCCCGTCCTATATATACGTGCATAGATTCGAGGTTCGTGTTCTTTACACAGAGGGTTAGGCAAAAAACGCTCCGCGGTCAGCTCGCGGCTATTCAAATATCCCCTGGCCAGCCCTATACCCGCTATACATAGTTCCCCGACTTCCCCGAAGGCCACCGGTTGCAGGTGTCTGTCGAGGAGATAGACTTTGATATTGTCAATCGGCTTGCCGATAGACGGTAATCGATCCTCTGTGGGCCCTGGTGTCACGATCCCCGATGTTGCAACGACGGTGCACTCCGTCGGGCCGTAGTTATTCACCAGCGTGAAAGGCAGGCGGGAGGAAGGCCGATGATGCAGAGTGTCGGCACCGGTGAGCAACACACGCAAGGGAACCTTTTCCGGCCAGGCAAGCAAAAGCATTCGCTCGGCCAGTGCCGTCGGTAAAAAAGCGATGGTGATCTCCTGAGCGATGAACCAATCGCGAAGTTTTTCCGGTTGAAGGGTGAGGCCGGGTTCGGGCATGTGGATGCTAGCACCGGCGCACAAGTATGGCCAAATTTCCCAAACCGCGGCATCGAAGCCGACAGCAGCCTGTTGACTACTCCGGTCGGTTGGTTTGACCTGGAAGGCCCGCCGATGCCAATTCACCAGATTCAGCAAACCTGCGTGGGTAATTTCGACGCCTTTCGGGCTTCCGGTTGAACCAGAGGTATAGATCACATACGCCAGATTGTCTGGCCCAGCCAGGCAATCTGAAAGGGGAGAAGCATCGAGTTGATTTGCGTCTGTGCTGAGGACAAGCTTGCGCTGTTGGCCTCGTGGTAGACGGTTGGCCCCCTGGCTATCAGTTATCAATATTGGCGTCTGGGAGTTGGTTAAGATGAAGTCAAGACGGTCAGCGGGCAGCTTTGGATCCAGGGGCAGATAGGCACCGCCGGCTCTCAAGATAGCCAAAGCGCCAACGACCATTTCCGCGGAGCGTCCCAGGTAGAGCCCTACAACGACATCCGGGCCGGCCCCGAGCGATCTCAAGTGACGCGCCAATTGGTTAGCTCGCCCGTCGAGTTCGGCATACGTCAAGAATCTACCTCCGCCACTCCAGGCGATTGCCTGGGGGGAGATTGTTGCAGCGTGGCCCACGAGCTGGGGAACGAGCTCTCTAGGCATTTCGTTGTGAGTGTGTGTTTCGTCGTCGGTTGGGATCATGGAGGGAAAATAAGTAGCTCTTAAAGCGCTTATCCTCTGCTTCTGCTGAACCTATGCTGCTCCTGAGCCTTTCAGAACTGCGGGGATGGTCCTGGCCAGGATTTGCAGATCCAGCCACAGGGACCACTTATCAATGTATTGCAAATCCAATTCCATCCATCTTTCAAACGGAATAGAGCTGCGACCGCTTATCTGCCATAAGCAGGTAATACCCGGGCGCACGCTGAAGCGTCGCCTCTGCCAGTCTTCGCTGAACCCCTTGTAGTCACGCACTGGAAGCGGTCGCGGCCCGACCAGGCTCATTTCTCCTTTGACAACATTCAAGAGTTGGGGTAATTCGTCGAGACTTGTCTTACGTAAGAATTTTCCCAGCGGAGTGATCCTGGGGTCGTGCGTCATTTTGAATACAGGCCCAGTTACCTGATTGAGGTGCTCGATCTCAGACATCTTTTTTTCCGCGTCCGCTACCATGCTCCTGAACTTGTAGACGTAAAATTCACGCTTGTGCAATCCAACCCGTTTTTGGACAAAGAATACCGGCCCATGTGAGGTCAGTTTAACCAGCAGTGCAGTTACCAGCATGATTGGAAGCAGAAAGATTAGCAAAGCCAGCGCAATTGAAAAATCCAGAATACGTTTGAGGGCCAAAGGCCAGCCTTCCAAGATGCCGTTATGGTGAGTGATCAGCGAATCCCCCTCCAGGTCTTCGGTCCAGGACCGAGATCGCCTCAAGTCGAAAATATTCGGAAGGGTACGAAGTATGATTCCCTGTTCCTCGCATAGAGTTGCGATTCTCGAAGCCACGTCGTGAAAAGAGCGCAGGGGAAGAGCAATTAACACCTCATCCACCGCATTAGATCGCAAAAAATGCGGCAGATCGTCAAGCGTGCAGATCAAACGGTACCTACTCTCACGGAACTGCTCTAGTCCCTCCCACGGTTGATCGGCGAAGCCCAGCACCCGATATCCAAGGTTCAGTTTGGATTGAATCTTTCTCGCAAAATCAACCCCGCGAGAGTTGGTGCCGACGATGACAATGTCGCGCAAGTTACGACCGTGCAGCCGCACTTGAGACAACAGGCTGCGCAACCCAAGGCGGCTGGTTATCAGCAAAAAGCCACTAAGCGCCCAGAAAATCACCAGGAAAGTGCTGGTCACCATGGTGATCCGAAACAAAAGGGCAGCAATGCCCACTGCTGCTGTAGCACAAAATGTAGCCTTCAGAATGCGGCCCAGTTCTTCGTTGCGACTCGACAGGCGGTGCGATGCATACAGTCTGAAAGCGCACAGCAATATGTGCCAGAAAAGTAGCATTGCAGAAAAAATGAGGAAGTTTTGCACCTTAACTCGCATGGCGAAAAACTCCGCGAAAGACACGGCACGGCTTTCGTGCAGGACAGGCAAAGTTGCCGCTGCGAACGCAACTACCATAATCAGCAAATCGGACAGCTTGAGGGCACTTAGCAGTAATCTTCGCTTCAGAGCCATGGCGGCCTTTCTGTGGTTATGGGATAAACGGAGTAAGCAGAACAACAACCGTTTGGAAGAACGGGTTGGAAGACAAAAGAAGTTGCAAGCCTGTCGGCGAACCACACCTAGGCCGCGTCAATCTGAGAACTTGTGACTCGCGATAGCGGTGTAGCGTACGTGTGAGTCAGCTTGCAAGGATTCACTTCCGAAAGGAATACCGACCCCACATGCTTTTGCGCTTTCCCCACGGCCCTGCCTACGTCTACAGTCGCTTGTAAATCGCGGCTGGAACGGGAAAGGTCCGCTCATTCAGCACCGCACCCAGGGCGCGTACACGAGCGGCGCGCAAGCCATGTAGAGCCTTCTGTGCTGTGTCCCGACGTGAGGAGTTGGCTTTCATTACGAGCACCACCCCATCCGACAGGGCCCCTAACACCAGAGCGTCGTTGCAGGTATTTAAGGGGGCGGCGTCGATCAGTATGTAGTCGAAAGCCGAACGCAATTCCGCCAGCCGCGAACGCATACGATCAGAGCCGATTAATGTCTGCCAATCGGCCGACGCCGAACCGCAACTCAGCAAACATAAATTCGCGCGCCCCAAACGGTGTACGTACTCGCGCACCGGCCGAGACTGAACCAACAGGTCGGTGAGTCCGTTGTGGTTCTCGGACCCGAATTGTTGATGTAAGCCCGGCGATCGCAAGTTGCAATCAACGACGCAGACCGACCCGGCAACCTGAGATGCCAGTACCTCGGCTGTACGTGCACACGTCCAACTGCATCCACAACCGGCCTCTGTACCCGAAAAAACCACGCGACGCGGCGACTCAGGCAACAAAAACAAGTTCTGTACAAGCTTGGTAATCTCATGTCGAACCGCACCATCCATCGGTAAAGACCTGCCAACATCGACAACGGTTGCCGCTGCCAGTGTCTCTTCCTGTGGTTGTGGTTGTGCTTCTGGTTGCGGTTGCAGCAGATCCTGCATCCTTCCAGCTCGAAGTAGCAATTCGAAATTTCTACTCAAAGATTCCCCCTGACGTCCTATGGGTACCGGAGTCTAACTTCATGCAAAACGCTGACCACCCCTTAATAAACGAACAACCTCGCTAATGTAGGCGAGCGCCTGCGGGGTCGAGAGCTCATCAAGGCCACCTTTGTTTCGGGAAAGGGGTAAATCGGCGGCTTCGAGCAATGGTGCCTCCGCTCTGCCCGTCGACGGTAACATTGCCTCACGCTCCAACCGATGAATGTCCGCCGGGGGGCTGAGGGGTGAGAGGTCAAGATCGGTGGCAACCTCGCCGATGACCTCTTGGCCAATTTTGTATTGCTCCGTGGCGTACCCCAAGGACATCGCATTGAAACAAATGTTATTTATCTTTCGCGGAATGCCCCCGCTTAGATCAGCAATCATGCTCAAAGCCTGAGGGGTAAAAATTGGGTCCTCGGCGTGACCAGCAGCGCGTAGTCGAAAGCTCACATAACGATCTACTTCTTCCGCGGGGAGCGGGGGTAGCCGGGTAAGCACGGATAGTCGCTGTCGTAACTGGCCAAGACAAGGCCGGGAAATTTTTTCGGCCAGTTCTGGCTGCCCGGCAAGCACAATCTGGAGGAGTTTTGCCTGCGGAGTCTCAAAGTTTGAAAGCAGACGAACCATCTCGAGAACTGCGGGGTCCAGATTCTGTGCCTCGTCGACTACAACAATGAAATGCCGGCCGGCACGGGCTTCTTCGAGAAGACAGCGGTTGAGTGCCTCGTGCATGGCTACGAGATCTTGTTCCCTATTCAGCTCGCACCCTAACTCCAGCAGTAAAAACCGCAAGAATTCTCGAGGAGTGCATTGAGTTTGAAACAGAAAAGCGGTCCGCGCGGATGGCCGAAAATGCTGCAGCATTTGAAACAGGAGGGTAGTTTTGCCCATACCTGGTTCGGCAATCAGGGCCAGGAAGCCACGCCCGGCCTCTATGCCGTAAATCAGGGATGCCAAAGCTTCTCGGTGTCCAGCTCCGAGGTAGAGGAAGCGTGGGTTCGGGGTAACCCCGAACGGTTGTTCTTTCAAACCATAGAACTCAAGAAACATTTTCTTAATTCGCTTTTCAGCTGTGCTCGGCGGGTCTGAGAAATTTCCTCAATCCAGCCGTCAGTGGATTACCTGGCTGTATTCCTTAGGTATCGACGCCAAAACTGGAATCTGCAGCTCGGTTACCACTTCGGAGGGCGTTCGGAAAGAAGGATCCAAAAATTCCAAAGTGAAAGCTGTCATCAGACTGACAACCGTGGCCAGCAAAATGCCCAGGAGGATCACAACCCAACGGGAATTTGTCGGAAGCGTGGGCACCGAAGGCTGCTCCGCAATGGCTACGTTGAAAATATGGGTGCGATCCAGGGCATCTGTCATGCGGGCTTCTTCCCGCTTGCGCTGGTACAGTAGATAGTTGTCTTCATCTGTCTTCACTTCCCGCAGCAAGTCCCCCTGTACAATTCCCTTTTGCTCCAAATCCCGAGCTTTTGCCGCGTACGCGGACACGCTGTTTTGGATTGAAACTGCGCGAGCCTGCAAGGCACTGCGTTCCGCCTTCGCCTTGGCAAGTTCTTGATTGATCCAGGAGTAAGTTGGGTTCTCATCGGTGGTTTCCTCACGAAGTGGCTTGCTTTCTTCGGCGCCGATGGAGGCACGCGTATCGGCCAGCTGTTTGTCGACTTCCTGCACCAACGGATAATCGGGCTGATACTTGGTAAGCAATTCGGTGCGCTTGAGCTCCAGGTTCATGAGCGTGTTTTTCAGTCCTTGCAGAACCTGAGCGTCATCAATGGTTCGCGTCTGCGTGGTCAATCGCTCTGGTGTCCCGGCAGCCTGGCTCTCCAGAGTGCCAATGCGACGCTCGCCGGCAGCGATCTCCGCACGAATCTGCTGCAGGCTGGCATGGAACTCGCCGAGTTTTTGGAGCGTAATGTCACGAGCGACATGGGGAGCAACGCCGCTCTCTTCGGAAGAAAATGCCTTCAGCTGAGCTTCCGCCGCAACCAAGTTTTTCCTGTACCGCTCCGTTTCTTGATCAAAGAATTCGAATCGACCCGGCGGACGGTGAACGGAAAGGCTTTTTTGAATGTAGGCATCATCCAGACTACGCAGGACACGGGCGGCCAGTTGCGGATCTGAAGCACGATAGGTTACTTGAATGAGATTACTCTTTTTCACGGCTTCGATCTGCAACTCTTTTTGCAGACGAGCAACCGCCTTTGCAATTCGCTCTGGCTCCTGACCTTGGCCGATAAGGAACCTGAGCCACGATTTTCGTTGGTGCAACCCGCAGCTCACAACCACTTGCCGGAGCACATCGTCGCTCTCCAACAACTCGACCTCGGAGTTCAATTCCTCTTCCGTAATCTCCGGGCGAACCATTACTTGAGGGTCCTGCCCCGGGCTGACCACGGGATCCATTCGATCGCGCTCAATAAGAAACCTTGTGGAAGCACGGTATTCTGAAGGTTGTAGCAGTGCGGCCAGACCAGCGCCTAACAGTACTCCACAGAAACAAAGCGCCACCACGCGTTTGCGTCGAAATCCTACTGCCACCAGCTCTCGTAGGGAAAAGGAGAACGAGCGGTCGTCAGCGGAATGAATATAGGGTTCAGTAACCATTTATGAGCTCGCTTTGTCAGTAAGGTCGCAAAATCGTACCTAACGAAGTTCCCGGAAGAAATGGCTTGATTTTCGAAAACCGGTTTTTCGGGACAAACAACATATCTCCCGGATGTAAATGCGGATCCTCAAGTAAATTCCCTGCCTTCTCCATTTTTCTAACATCGAAGATCTGTGCGGAAAACCACCCCTCCGACACTCGACGACACAATATGACTTGAGAAAGCTTTGAGCTGTCGAGAAAACCACCCGCTATGGCAATGGCCTGGGTCAGAGTTGTGTCACCGCGAAGGTCGTATTTCCCGGGATGTCCCACTTGTCCATCCGCTGTGAAATAGGGCTTCTCAAAATCCTTGAGTAGCACATTAATTTGAGGATCGTGAAGGACCTTTCCATAGGCAGTGCGCAAGATTCCAGTCAACTCCGGTATGGTTCGATCCGCTACGTGAATGTCGCCGATTGCACGCAAGGTAATGAATCCGTCAGGTTGTACAGTAACGGTTTCATTAAATTCCGGCGTCAGATCGAAGTAGACGTCAAATGAGTCCCCGGGTTGAAGTTTGTAGCGAGGATAACGTTCTCGAAAGGTTGGCGCCGACGAGGACATAGCGCTGGATGTCGTCTGTCCGGTTTCGCGCGTGGCTTGACCGATACTTTGCACTTGCCCGCTTGCGTGCTTACAGGCCAGGTTTCCGAAAACTGCAATCACAAGGGACAGCGCAGCTGTTCCCCATCTACCCATGTTGGTCATTCTTTACCGCCTCTGGACAAATCAACTTATAGTCGAGTTAATCGTTCATCTCTTTGTGCGACGTTTTCGGCACGTTTTTTTATCGGCCGAGATTGGGTGATGCTGGCGTTGAGCGCTAAACAATGTGGTTAACCGTCATAATAGTTCGTAGCTTCGCCCTCTGAGTCACAAAGTGACCCCAAAGACTAACGGTTAATAACTGCTGTCGGCCCTCAAGGGGAGTCGAAGGAGGACCTTTCCTGCACGCCGACTAACGCTACACTGTCGTTTCATTTGCTAAAATGCGGCGGGTGCTGGCCATACCTAAATGCATCTAAACTGGCCGCATAATACGTTCGTTTTCATCGCTAACGCAAGAGGTCAAATGAGAGGGGAAAAAAGACCTCAGTTGATCCAGTCGAGGGGAATTTTGTACTGTGGACCGCATCACGAAATCTTCGATTGTTAATCATTACTTTCCGTACAGTTGCGCGCTTGTAACACAAAAGTGCTAGATATAAGTCGTGTTGAAATCCCGAATCTCAGGCAATTCTCTTCTAGGCTATTCGCCCAGTACGGACATTGGACGTCGGGGGCACCTGCCTGGTCCCAGGTTCGCCTTCTGTCGTTTCCCTAACCCGGGGTTTTTTAAGAGTAGCGGCAGAAAGGGCAAGCTCAACTCGACTTGAAACACCTGTCTTTTCAAAAACACGGCTGAGATAATTTTTTACGGTGTGTTCAGTCAGTTTCAAATGCGCCGCGATTTCCCGATTGGTGAGCCCGTCCGCAACACACCAGACCACGTCCTGCTCACGTTGCGACAGGTTCCCCAGGGTCCCATGAGCTGGCGTCAGTGCAGGAGGGGTCTCCGAAAAGGCTTCGATCAGAAAGCCTAGTTCCTTGCTGTTTGCCCAGACCTGGCCCATATGGACGCGTTCAATGCACTTGAGCAGAGCTTCTACAGACCCGGACCGCGAGAAGACTCCGCGAGCGCCCGAGCGAAACGCCTGAGTTACTAATGTGCGGTGCGAAGAATCGAGCAGCATTACCACTTTTGTTTCGGGTACCCGCATATTCAACTTGCGGGCGATTTCAAATCCATTCTCCGAGCTGTTCTGCAACTGTGAAGTGAGAAGTACAACGTGCGGTCTTTCCCTTGTAACGGTAGCCAATATTTCACTCGCATCAGCTACCACTTCGCGCACATCCAAACCTTGTCGCGACAAAGCTTCGACCAACAGCTGCGTATGGATACGCGTGTTGTCTAAAGCTAGGACGCGTATCGATTCATTAACACTGATTTCACTCCCCATGATTAGTTAGCATAGGTTTTGAATAGTGCCAGATGCTCCTGCACCGTCTGGCCATCTGACCAACAGCCAAAATTTCTAGGGAGCAATTTCTCTTCCGATATGTCATGCAATCAAAAGATATTAGATTACTTAGGTACCTCGTTACAGTAAATGCCACTTCCATGCTATTTCGATCCCCGATTTGCGTCCACCGGGTCAAGGACAGCTTTGTTGTTGTGCAAAATGTTACACACCAAGCTAATAATGCGTAACTTTATCCCTTTACTCCAGTGACGCGATTTAGCTTTGGCGATTGAACCGGGAAGTTAGTCTCTGCCATGACTACCCAAAAGTCTCCTAAAAACCCCCTTTCTTCCGGTCGCAACCGTACAAAATAGGAAAAGACTCGGAGATTGCCTTGAAGTCGGGTGCTCGATCGAAATTAGCTGGAAGATCTCACCAACACGTCTAGATCTATCGCCTACTCATTGGACGTGAAAAGCAGCGGCAACACGAGTAGTAAATAAAGGCGAAATATAACCGTCAATCCGTCGAGTCATCTACCTTAGCAATCCGCGAACCCTCGTAATAACTTGCGCCCCAGCCACTCCGCCAGACTGCCCGGCGCGCGGTTTTTCTGCCGCGTCTCCCTTTCCGTCGCCGGCATTCCCCATCAATTAAGAGTTTTAGCGGTGTATCTCACGTGTTCTTAAGGTCGTGAGGCGCTCGCTTCCAATTACGAAGCTGTCCCGCTAGGCCCAGCGGTGGGGAGTTGGTTCTCAGGTATCAGCCGCGACTAGGTTTCTTTTCTCTCTCCGAAGCAGCAGGGAGGGCGCTGATTTCCAAACGGCCCGTGTGCGTCAAGCGGCCGAGCCGTGTCTTAGTCTTCAGCCACTGCTTGATGGCAAAAAATGGTAGGTACGTGTTTCTCAGGCGAAACGTCCGCCAACTGCCAGCCGCAGCCGGCGCGCTGAGGGGGTAACCGAGTTCGCCGAGAAAGTCTCCCACCAAAGCTTCAAAGCTCCTCAGCTCCGCATCCGATAGCTTGCTCCGCCAGCGTCCAACCGGTTGAAAGTTGGCGGCCGAGGAGTCGTCGAGAAAGGACGAGTTGGGCAAGCTGACGGAGCCGATCGCGGCCCTCTGGATACGCTCGTAGTCAAGTTCCTGTCCTATAAATTCGCCCAGCGCGGACAAGGTTTCGCCCGGGCGCGCCACCAACTCTTCAAAACGCACTTCCCGGTAATTTGCTCCCAGCCTGGCGCCATACTTTCTTCCTTGCCGCACGATCCATTCCCAATACAGACCGGCCACGGCGAGGTGTTCCCGGCGATCCCAGGGCAGCGGGTGAGCCCATCGCTGCTTTGCATAGGAAAGAGCCACGTCACGTCCGTCACGGATGATGTGGATCACGTAGGAACCCGGCAGTTGCGCGTGAATCTCAGGGATATGCAGGAGATGCTCGGGCGTGCAATCTGCCCAGCGCTCAACCCCCTGGCTGCGGGCGACCTCCTCCATGGTGATGCGTAGAAAGTCGCCTCCCGTGCGGCACTCCTCCAAGACTCTTCGTTCGACCGTGATTCGGTCAAGGCCGGAAACGCGAAACATCTTGCTCTCGAGCCAACAATCGAGGAGTTGGCGCCGGTTTCTTGGCGAGCGCAGGTCTCCGAAGCGTGGGGCCAGCAAATTCAGCACGTTCGATTCAGCGCGGTAAATAGCAAAGCCACCGGCCGAAAGCAGCATGTGATAAAGGACCGTAGTGCCCGATCGCGGGCAGCCGAGAACAAATACCGGGGCGTTCGAACTCTGGGGTGCGCGATTCTTAGCCTCGAGGTGCGGCGCGGAAGGTTTGGTGAAAAGCTGTGTCATCAAGTAAAGTCCGGCGTCTCTCGACCAGCCTGCGCTGCCAGAGAACGGTAGATTTTGATCCACTGGTCGCGAACCACGGTCCAGGTATAACTTTGCAGTTGCTCGCGCGCGTTGTATGCCAGAGTTGTGGCAAGCGATTCATCGCCGAGGACTCGCAGCACATTTTGGGCCAGAAGGTGATGGTCGCCGGGCGGGGAAAGCAAACCGGTGCGCTCGTTTTCGACCAAATAACGGATCCCGTCGGGCGCGGTCGTAACCACCGGAGTACCGGAAGCAAAGGCTTCAAGCACCGAGACCGGCATGTTGTCGAGATAAGAAGCGTTTATGAAAATATCGGCGCGACTATAAAACCGAGGCATCTCCTGGCGGGAAGCCACTCCGCTAAACTCTACCCCGGGGAGCCCCAACTGGTGAACCAACTCCCGAATGCGCCCCTCCTCGGGTCCGCCGCCGACCAGATCCAGGCGGGCTTCGGGATAACTCTTCTGCACCTCGGCAAAGGCCCGCACCACTGTGTCAACGGCATAATAAGGATGAAAGCCTCGGGTACAGACCAGGTGGGGTCGAAGGGGACGGCGTAGTCGGAAAGTAAATTGCGATACGTCGACGATATTGGGAACCACCTTGGCCTCAAGGCCGAAGCGACGAAAAACGTCTCCCAGATAGCCCGACGGCACTACCAGCAATTTCGCCCGGGCAAGCAGCCGGCGCGCCGTAGGCGAGCGCTTGAGGTGATCAGCTGCCTCGCCACTGTGATAGTGAATCAGCGCCGGTTTTCTCCTAAGCCGGGCAACAAACCACGCGGGCATAGGGGCAATTAGAAATGATGAATAAGAGGCGGAGAAGATGTGGACGATGTCAACATCTTTCAGTCCTCGCCACAGCGCCCAGATGTAGAAGGGTTCTCGCACCAGGGTGCGCAGGAGCGGAATTCGCTCCACCCAGGAAACGACGCCGGGCAGAGGGGGATCAATCGGGATCAGCCGGGCTCGCAACTGGTCGTCCCCGCGGCAGTTTTCGACCAGCAGATCGGCTTGTGCCGACTGGCCGCCCACGTAACGCAGAGAAGCGGCGACGATGGCTATATCAAGGGGTCGCGTCGCAGCCGATGGTGCCGCCCTGATTCTGGCTGCCCGCGGCCAATCCCGCTTTTTATCGAGGAGCTCGTGATAAAGATCCTCGTGCCGCTGCCGCATCTCCCGAGTGGTGAAGTTCGACTCCGCAAAACGATGGCCTTCGCGGCCCAGCTGCTCGCGCAAGGGCCGATCCCGCAAGAGGCGCGCGACTGCATTTGCCAGCGCGTCGGTATCGTGAGCGGGGACGAGGAGCCCTGTGCGTTCCTCGATGACGAGCTCCGGGTTGCCGCCGACACGGCTCGCCACCACCGGGACTCCGGCCGCCATTGACTCGAGAATCACATTCGATAGGCTTTCAGAATTTGAAGGCAAGACCGAGACATCCAAACAGGCAAGTACCGCGCGAACATCGCGGCGATCACCCAGGAACCTTACTTGTCCGCCGATTCCTAGCCTTTCGGCGGTCGCCTCGAGTTCAGAGCGCAGGGGTCCATCTCCGGCCAGCAGGAACTCGACGTTGCGGAACTGGCCGGCGACCCGGGCGGCGGCAGCAAGGAACAGTTCATGGTTTTTGGCCCGGGTATTCATGCGCGCAATCATGCCGACGCGCAACCAGCCTGGACGGGCCGCAAGCGCCGGCTCTGCGGGCGCAAAGGCCTCGTCGGGCAAGCCGTTCGGTATGACCACAATTTTTGTTTCTGCCAGACCATCGCGGACGAGGCGATCGCGAACAACCCGCGAGTTCGAAATCACGCAATCGGCGAAGCGGAACATCTCAAGCTGCACACGGTACTGCAGGGGTCTGAGCAGGTCTCCGAGTTGCCGCTGGCTTCCGATCACGAGGGGAATCCCTGCCATGCGTGCCGCCGGAATCAGCATCAGATTGGAATAAAAATCAAAGGCATGCGCGACACTGACGCGGGCACCGCGCATGAAGCGCGCCATCTGGTAGCGTGACTTGATCGATTCCCAGCGATAAAGACTGCCACCCAACCCGAAGTGATGCATCTTGCGGAAATCGAGAAATGTACCTTTTTGGAGCAGGCAGCCTAGGTGCACGTCGTAGTCGACCGCATCGAGCGAGCGAGCAAGCTCGGCGAACTGCCGCTCGCTTCCACCCGTCTCCAGGCTGTTGATCAACAAAAAAACTCCGAGCCGACCAGAGATGCCGTCAGTGGCCACAGACGGCCGCTCTCCTTCCGTCATGAGCGGGGCAGGTTGAAGTTGGGTTCCATTATCGAAGAGCGGGCTCACGCCGTGCCTCCGCGCACGGAATTGGCCGGCTGGCACTCGCGAGCGGAAGCCTGCGCCGGAAGTCGCTCGAGAAAATTGCGGTGCCACAGCTCAAGAATCAGCAGGCGCCAGATACGACCAGCATGGTTGCGCCGCTCACGGAAATGCTCGTCGAGAAGCTGGGCGACCGCCGCGCGCCGGAAGTATCCCCGCTCGATGGTCTTTGGGTCGAGCAATACGGATTGAATCAAATCCTTCAGTTCATGGCGCATCCAGTGGACGAGCGGCAGGGCAAAGCCCTGTTTCGGTCGGTCAAGCACCTCCCGCGGCACTCCCACGCGTTCCGCCAGCTTCCTCAAAATGTATTTCTGGCGTCGGCCGCGCATTTTCCACTCGGGCTCTAAGGCAGTTACCCACTCGACCAGCTCGTGGTCGAGCAAAGGAACCCGAACTTCGAGGGAGGTTGCCATGCTCATGCGGTCAACCTTTGTGAGTATGTCGCCTATCAGATAGGTCTTAGTATCGAGATAGAGCAACTTGCTTAGCGGGTCCGAAGCCCGCGGATTTTGCAAGTAGTAAAACATCAAGTTGCGCGGATCACCGTTACCCGCGACCGAGGCGCGGAATTCATTGGAAAGCAACGGTGTACTGCGCTCGAACGCCGGCAGAAAACCAATCTCGTCGACGTAGCGCTCCTGCCAGGGCAGGGAGACATTGTAGGATAAATTGCGGCCATACACGCCATGCGGTATGCGGGGAAAAACATGCTCGCGGTACCACTTCCATGCCCAGCCCGGCACGCGCTGGAAGATCTGGCGGCGAGACTGCACCGCGTAGCGATCATAGCCGGCAAAGATTTCATCGCCGCCATCGCCTGAGAGCGCAACGGTGACATGCTGGCGCGCCAGGCAGGAAATGTAGTAGGTCGGGAGCATGGAGGAGTCACCAAAAGGCTCTTCGAGCGAGCTGGTCAGCTTTTCGACCGTCCCAACCACATCGGGTTCAAGAATCAGCTCGTGGTGCTCCGTGCCAAAGCGGCGCGCGACCAGGCGTGCATAGTCCGCCTCGTTGAAATCCGCAACCCGGAAGCCGATCGAGAACGTCTTCACAGGTCTTGCCGTGGCGCGTGCCATCAGGGCAACGACGGTCGAGGAATCCGTACCCCCGCTCAGCAGGGCACCCAGAGGAACATCGGAGATGAGGCGCAGTTTCACCGCTTCGGCGAGACGCGCCTCGAGTTGTTCGAGGCACTCTTCTTCGCTGGCGGGTTTATGGGTGCTGTACTCGGGCAAATCCCAGTATTGGCGAATGCGAACTTCATCGTCTGAAAACTCCAGAAGATGCCCGGCCGGAAGCTTTTGTATAGCTTTAAAAGCGGTGTGAGGTTCGAGAATGTAACCGAAGTAGAGATATTCGAGCAGGGCGTCGCGATTAAGCTCCGCCAACCCGGGAGCGACCGCCAGGATGGACTTGATCTCGGACGCAAACAGCAATCGGCCGCCGGCATGGGCATAGTGGAGAGGCTTTTTGCCCAGCCGGTCGCGAGCGATCAGCAATTTCCTCTGACGCTCGTCATAAAGGGCGAAGGCAAACATGCCGCGCAGCTTCTCGACGCAGGCAGCGCCCATCTCCTCGTAGAGATGGACGATGACCTCGGTATCGCTTCGGGTCGAAAAGCGGTGTCCGGCTGCTTCGAGCCCCGGCCGGAGCGCGGGAAAGTTGTAGATCTCACCGTTAAATACAATCCATATCGAGCGGTCTTCGTTAAAAACCGGCTGGTGCCCTCCGGCAACGTCAATAATGCTAAGCCGCCGCATTCCCAGCCCGGTATTTTGTTTTACCAGAATACCCTCATCATCCGGGCCGCGATGGACAATCGCCTGGCACATGCGATGAATGGCGGCGGAATCGACCGGTTCCGACCTATCCGAGTTGACAATTCCTGCAATTCCGCACATTTGGGTTTATCTCTTAAGCGCCGCCGTGGCCGAGACCCCGGCCGCATCCGCCCGCCCGGCAGCAAACCGCTTGTAACGGTAGTCGCGGAAGTCGCCGGGCTCGCCGTCGCGCCCGTCGCAGGCGGCAAGAATAATGTTCACCATCTCGCGGGCAGTGACGAAGTGCAGAATTTCTCCCCGCGCGGGCGCCTCCCGCGTCAATTCTGCCAGGAACTCCTGCATAGGTTTGCCGATCACGGTTTCCGTATCCTGGGGGTCCATACCATGTGTATGTAGCTTGATGAACAGCCAGTCAGGCCGCCCACGGACGCAAATAGCCGCTTTTTTCCAAAGACTCAGGCGCTGGAAACTGGGAAACTTTACATGGCTTATGGAACTGTTGTCGATTCGCCCCAGCCGGTTTCGAGCGAAGCCGCTGAAATCGAGCATCCATGGTCCCTGGACGATCAGTGGGAGCCTGCTAACGCGCCGTCCCGCCTTAAGCACTCTTCCCCGCCTTTGCGGCGCCCTTTCTTTCAGCGGCAAACCGCATTCATAAAGGGAGTTGAGTTTGGCAATCTGGGCGGCATGAAAGCTCGAAGTCGGGTAAGTCATGTCGGCATAGCAACCGGTTTCGGCCAGTACCTCCATCTCACTGTCGACCCCGCAGGCAAAACCCCCGGCGCAATTGGCCAGAGCATAATTTCCGTGTACAAAGGCGTATTTGGGAGTGTCGTCGCCGTCTTCGTAGGACAAACATCCGTGCCGTAAAGCGAGAGCATCACGAAAACAGACGAGGTCGTGGCGCGTGCTCTCGGCCGTGGCGGGTTTGTCGATGCCGTGGTGCAGGTGGATCTCAATTTCGCCCCACCCGGCGCGGCATAACTCCGCCAGGCGCTCGATCCGGCCGGCATCGTACTGTTCCGCGGGATAGAAGTAGGTATGCACGAAGTGGTGGCCGTCGTTGTCGCGGAAGCTCTCAAAACATCTGGAATATTCCCGGCACCAGGTCTCGACCCGCTGGTCCTGGACCTCGGGTGGGGCATAGCCGGCGTTATGACCGGGTATGTTGCTGGGCTCAAAATGATCGGCCAGGGCAATAATCAGGTGCACTTGGCCGCGGGCTGCCGGGCGGGTCGCTCTTTGCCATAAATAGCTGGGAAGACACTTGAGAGCATATCTCAGTTTGGGAAACCACCGGACCTGGTTCGGGGGGTGCATTTGTGGCTTTTTGTTCATAGGAACACAAACGCCGAGGGCCTCAGGGTTTCAAAATCGCCGCCGCACTGGGGTTGCGCGAGAGCCGTTTTGCCACGGCGTATGCTGCAGGCCGGGCACGCGCGACCGGCTCGGAAGCCGGCGCGGTCGACTGGCTTGCTTCCCGCAGATAGGCCAGCAAAACCGAGGTATATGCCACCGCAAAGTAAGGAAAGAACTCGTAAGCCTCCGGCGAAAACAGGGCCCCGACTACGAAGCCGATGAGGCAGCTGTGAATTGCACCGGCAAGCAGCCGGACCTCGGGATCGAGCTTATGTTTGAGCACCCTTCGCAAGTTTTGAAAGCCACGGCCGAAAAACAGCAAGTAGAGCACCAGAGCCGGAATGCCGGCTTCGACCGCGATTTGCAGATAGGTCATGTGCACTTCGTGCCAGTTGCTTGAATAAGTTTCGAAGTTCCTTGCGCCCAGCCCGAGAACAGGGTGCTCTTTGATGCCTTCGATGGCCCGTTCCATCAGGAATTTTCGCTGCTCGTAGGAGTCGTAAGCGCTGTTTTCCTGCTTCGTATCCGCCGGTTCATCATTCCACAACGTGGACAGGCGGTCTCTGAGCGGCCCGCCGGCGGCCATCAGCAGAATCACGACCACCAGCCCGGAAGCGGCTATCAGATACAAACGGCGGCCTCTTATGGCAAAGTGCCAGAGGCACACGGTTCCCGCAACCAGCAGGGTAATGAAGCCTCCGCGTGAAGCCGTCATAAACAGGGCGGCGGCCATGGCCAGCATTCCGGAGATCCACAGCAGTTTGCGGCCCAAGCTCCGCGTCGTGAGCAGAAACACGAAGCAAAACGGAAGCGACAGCACGATGGCAAAAGCCAGATCGTTAGGATTGGAATAGATGCCGCCGAGAACGCCCTCGAGCCGGGGTTGCGAATGCCCTTTGATGATGGAGACGAGGGAAATTACCGCCACCGATGCTGTCTGGATAAAAACAATGCGGCGAAACTTTCCCAGATCGGTTACCAGCAGGAATGTGAGCACCCAGACGATGTAAACCTTCGAAAATTCGAGCGTCCGAGATAATGCCCCGCCGCGCCATACGGGTGACAGCAGCGCAGCCAGATACAACACCACAATCATAGCCAACAGGTAATAGGATTCGAGAGGAAGGTCGCGAAATTTGCGTTTGCCCTTGCCGGCACCAAACAACAGGGCGAGGATCGCCCCCAGGCCTGCAATCTTGGCCATGGGTAACAACCCCAGCCCATGGAACCAATCCTCTGGCCTTCCGCAATAGACAAAGTAGAAGGCGCTCAACCAGAAAAAACCGGCGCCCGAAATCTGTGCCTGCTCGCTCAATTTCGCAACCGCGTTCACCTTGTGTTCTCGAGTGCTCGTCGTAATAACCGGCAAAGTTGTCACCCCGCTCCGATAGTTGCCTGGACCTTCTCAGGCGACCCTGAATAACCGCTGACCGTTTCGAGCACCTGCTCAAACTTTTGGCTGATTACCCGCCAATCAAACCGCAGGGTGTGTTCGACGGCTGCGCGCTCGTAACGCTGCCGCAAATTTTCATCCTTCAGCAGCGAACAGACTGCCCGCGCGAAAGATTCACGAGTGTCGGCAAGGATAATGTCGCGCCCGTCATTGACCTCCAAGCCCTCGGCGCCAACGGTCGTCGACACCACAGCTTTGCCCGCAGCCATTGCCTCGTAGATCTTCAGCCGGGTGCCGCCCCCGATGCGAATGGGCACCACCACCACGGCAGCTTCACGCAGTTCTTCGATCACTGCGGGAACGCGGCCTGTGACCTCAACCGAAGGTGCGGCCAGCCGGCAGACTCGTTCTGCGGGATTGCGCCCGACGATGCGCAGTTTGGCTTCGGGAACTTCGGCGAGCACCAAGGGCCAGATCTCGCGGCACAAGTATTCGCTGGCATCGATATTGGGCTCCCAATCCATGGCTCCGACAAACATAACCAGCAGGCGCCGCGCCGGAGTTGCCGCGGGCCGGTATTCATCCAGATCGACGCCGGTTGGAACCACGGTGATGCGGGAACCCTCCACCCATGCCTGCATCAGGTGCCGGTCATGTTCTGAAACCGCAATCACGTGCTGAAATCTCCCCA
This sequence comes from Acidobacteriota bacterium, assembly GCA_019241535.1. GTDB lineage: Bacteria > Acidobacteriota > Terriglobia > Terriglobales > Acidobacteriaceae > Gp1-AA145. The sequence goes on from JAFAWX010000394.1 coordinate 24,767, forward strand.
CGGCGGCGCGTTCGTAGCGAAGCATCTTGCGAAATTCGACGGCATACAGGCGCCGCTTGAAGGGATTCGGCTGCGTACTCGAGTGGCGACGCCAGATCTCGCTCTCCACGTTATGCTGAAAAAGCACGCTCGGGATCGACAGTTGATGGGGGAAGTTCACCGCTGCGTCTAGGAAATCGCAGACGGCCACATCAAACTCGCGCTCGGCGAACCAGTCACCCAGCTTTCGCTCCACCGCCGGCGAACGGAAGCGACCGACCGCATAGGGCAGCGGCGAAGCCAAGTGCGCGACATAGTCAAAGATGCGCGCCAGCCGAGAGGAGTCCGGCCTCCCGGTTGCAATCGACACCGACCCGGGAAAAAGCTCGTGCAATTTCTTGTCGTACTCATGATCGGGTTCGCCGTCATAGTAGGAGAGAAATACCAGCTCGTGCTGCCCCGCCAGATAACGGGCGATATGATAGGAACGAATATCGCCGCCGCTATGCAGCGGCAGCAGCTTGTTCGCTTTGACCCAGACAATCCGCATCTTCGCTTTCAGCGCACCCAGGCCACTCTGCGTCCGGTGATGAATTTCACGAACGCTACTACGGCCGCGCTGTTAAGAACCACAAACGTACCCGCCGCGTCGGCCACCCGCGCCAGGGGTCCGCGGGCAAGCTTCAAGACTGCCAGCAAGCTGAGCAGATAAAACGCAAGCTGCAGGAGCGACGCAAGGCGGTAAAACGGCTGCGGCAGGACAATCGAGGAAACAAGAGCACCGGTCAACGCGAAGGGGGCAGCAAGCCGCAGCAGCTTGTGGCTGATGAATTCAAAGCGGAGGGGATTTTCGCTCCTCAACAGCCACGGCGCAAGCTCTAACAGCTGGTAATTGCCCGCGAGCGTACGCACCTTGCGAGAAAATTCCCGCTCCCGTCCCTGGTCGGCAGTATCCCAGGCGTGCGCCCGGGGAACAAAGATCACTCTGCCGCCCTGCCGCGCAACCTGCATTGGAATATAGACGTCGTCGAGGATTGTGTTCGGCGGAAGAGGCACCACGAGCTCCCGCCGCACGGCGTACAGAGCTCCGGTAGCACCGATCACCGAGCCCGATCGCGATTCCAGCTCCCGTACCATCTTCTCAACCCGCCAGTAGAGGCCCATTCCGCGCACGTTCTGGCCGGCCGGCTGGTCGCCGAGCATCAGCTCTCCGCTCGCGCAACCGACGTCTGGATCGGCAAAGCTTCGAACCAGGAGTTCAAGCGCGTTGTCTTCGATCGCCTGACGCGCGTCGGTAAACACCACGACTTTGCCGCCGGCGATCCCCACGGCATCGTTCAGTCCGGCGGCCTTGCCCCGCGGTTCGGAGAAAAATAGGACCTTCACGGACGGTTCCTTCAAGTAGCTGCGCAAAATGTCGTTGGTCGAGTCCGTCGAAGCGTCGGAGACGACGATGATTTCTCTTCCATCGGACGGGTAATTCAGAGCGAGCAGATTACGCAACTTGCGCTCGATGACGGCGGCTTCGTTGCGCACCACCATGACAATCGAGACGAAGGGAGCGCAGTCGCCGGAGCGGATTGGCCACGAACGAAAACAGCCGCGCAGCCATAACCACGCCGGGTAGCCGCAGTAGGTATAAAAAAGAACGGCGACAGAGCCCCAGAATACCCAACTCATTGCGCGCCCCTGCCGAGCAGCACGATCTTGATCGTCTGGAACATGATCATCAGGTCCAGACCGAGGGATGTATTCTTGATGTAATAGAGGTCGTACTGGAGCTTCTCTTTCGCGTCTTCGATGGTGTTGCCGTACTTGTAGCGAATCTGCGCCCAGCCGGTGATCCCCGGCCTGACAGCATTTCGTACCCCGTAAAAAGGAATCTCTTTGGCCAGTTTTTCCACAAACTCCGGGCGCTCCGGGCGGGGGCCGACAAAGCTCATGTCCCCCCTGAGCACGCACCAGAGCTGGGGGATTTCATCCAGCCGGGCGCTGCGCAGAAACTTCCCAACTTTCGTAATTCGCGGATCGTTATCGAGCGCCCATGTGGGACCGGTGTCGGCCTCGGCGTCCTGACGCATGGTGCGGAACTTGAAACAATAAAATATTTTGCCGCCCAGACCAACCCGCTTCTGGCGATAGAGCACCGGGCCGGACGAGTCGAGCTTGATGGCCAGGATGACCAGGGGAATAATCGGCAACACAATCAGCAGCAGAGCCGCCGATGCGGCAATCGCCAGCAGGCGGCGGAGCAGGAGAAAAGTGGCGCTGAAGCGGAAGCCGTCGACAAAAATCAGCCAGCTGGGGTAGAGATTATCGACTTCGATGCGACCGGTGATCTTCTCCAGCCATGAGGTTGCTTCCTCAATGCGGATTCCGTTCAGGCGTAGTTGCAGCATTTCCATAACCGGCAGCCGGCCGCGGCGGTCGGGCATGGCCACGATCACCCGGTGGATGCGGCGCCCCTGCAGTTGCTCGAGCAGATGCGAGGCTATAGTCTCACGTGTCAGCGCGCCTTCAATGTTCCCGCTCCATCCGGCAACTTCTACCCCCAGTTCCGGTCGCGAGCGCAAGCCGTTGATCAGTCGCTGGGCGCGTTCGCCGACTCCGAGCACGTAGACGTTCTCGCGCAGAAAGGGCATTTGCGCCAGCCAGAAATACATCGCCCGCCAGCCGAAAAGCGTGATCGTAACCAGCACCAGGCCGACCACCACCGTGTTATTGCCGATCAGCATGCGGGGAAAGATGTAGGCGATGGCAGCCGCCGCTAAAGCCAGGCTGCCGGGAACCAGCAGCAGACGGAAGTAGAGTTCGCCGCGAGCATTCCAGAGGGCGGGTTCATACAGGTCGAACAGATGAGAGAATATGAGCACGGCCGCGGTGGCCAGGAAGATCTTCAGGTAGCCGCCTTCGTAGTTCAACATCACATAACTGTCTTCGGGGTGGCGCAACACGGCGGCGACGAGAAACGAAGCCCACACGAGCAGCGCTTCCCCGCCCAGCAGGACCAGGGTCCTTACCGGGTAATAGACGTTGAACAGACGGATCACACCTTCTCCCTAGTTCTTGTTTCCCGCTCCTGCGCCGGGCGCGTAGGCCGCGTAGTAGTACTGCATGTATGGAGAAAGGTCCGGTGTA
>JAFAWX010000083.1 GCA_019241535.1 Acidobacteriota bacterium
CGGCTCCAAGAAAAACTGCCAGAGCGGCAGAGACTAGGGTTGCTGGCGAGCGGCGCCGGATTGCGATTGTCAGGGCAATGACAGCCAGGGAATAATTCATTATCACCGCGCTCGGAATATTGGTGAGCCATCCGAGTGCTAGTAACCAGCTGAGCGGCGCCAAGGCCCGGCCACCGTTTTCCTCGAGACGCCAAAGGTATAGAAGCAGCAATGGCAAGTAGGCGGCGGCCAGCAGTTCGGCCATTGCGCTTCGCCAGTAGACAATCACCAACAGGTAGGGATTCGCGAGATAAAAGATGGCAGCATCGAGCGCCTGGGACCGCGAAAGGCGGGATCGTGCCAGCAGATACATTGAGCACCCGCAAAAGACGAGTGCAATGACAATGTAGGCCCCGGGCACAAGCGGCCAGGGCAGCAGCGCGCCGAGAGCTGCCCCGATCGTCCAGGAAATCGGAGGGTAAAAAATAAAACGGGCTTCGCCGTAGTCGTAATGCGCCAGCACCGCCCAGTGCGGGTATAACACACCTTGTTTCCAATGATTCAAAACCTCGATCCAGGAATTAAAGTGAAACTCGAAGTCATGACCAGAGGGAATACCAAGCCAGAAAAATGGCGCAACGACCGCGAAGGCTGCGAGGCCGATCGCCGGAAACGGAAGATTTAAGAGCCGGACTGACATGCTGCGCGGCTTTGTCATACGGCAGAGAAGGATACAGGAAGCAGCTTAAAACCGTGGGAAACATTCCTGTTCAATGGCGCTGAGAATGCGGATGTCTGAAGTAGTCTGCTTATCTGGATGTCGATTGGCGAGCGATTGCGGTTCACTTGTTTTTCACAAGTAATTACTGTTAGCTTTTCCAGTCGATGCTGGGGAAGTCGAAGGCAAAGCGCCGCTCGGGCTGCCCGGTCAGCATCTCGCTCGAGACGCTTGGAGACCGCTGGTCGCTCTTAATCATCCGCGATCTGATGGTCCGCGGACTGCGAACGTTCAAAGATTTTCTTCGCTCGGGCGAAGGCATTGCGACCAATGTGCTGGCGGATCGCCTTAGGAGGCTTGAAGCTTCTGGAATCATCACGGCGGAGGCCGAGCACTTCGATCGGCGACGCCTGAATTACCGACTCACGGAGAAGGGAATCGACCTGGCGCCGGTGGTTTTGGAGTTGCTGATTTGGGGAGCACGGCACGAGCACACCGCGGCGCCATGCGGCGTGGTCGAGGAAATGGCGCGTCAACGCGAACATGTACTCGCCGAAGTCAGGCGGCGCTGGCAGGAGCGCGATCCCAGTCCATTTTTGCCCAAATTCTCTGGCGCCAGCGGAAGCGCGCAGCGCTCAAGCAGTTGGCGGGAACGTCATAAGTAGTTATGTTTTTTTTGAAAGGAGAAAGTCGTGAGCAAGGTGCGGGTTCTTGTGGGTACACGGAAAGGCGCATTCATCCTTACCGCAGATGGCAAGCGAGCCAAATGGGACGTGAGTGGTCCCCATTTTGCCGGCTGGGTGATTTACCACCTAAAGGGATCGCCAGCTGATCCGAATCGAATCTATGCGTCCCAGACAAGCGACTGGTTCGGCCAGCTCATTCAGCGCTCCGATGATGGCGGCAGGAGCTGGCACCAGCCCGGAACACCTGCGGGTCAGCCGCCGAAACCCGGGGAAATGCCCAAAGCCGAGAGCAACAAATTCGTTTACGACACCTCGGCCGAAACTGGGAAACCATTGACGACGCATCAGTGGTACGACGGCACCCAGCATCCGTGGCAGTTCAAACGCGTCTGGCATCTGGAGCCGTCGCCGACCGATCCCAATACGGTCTACGCCGGAGTGGAAGATGCGGCTTTGTTCCGCTCGACCGACGGGGCGGAGAACTGGCAGGAGCTTTCCGGACTACGCGGGCACGGCACGGGCCCTCAATGGCAGCCGGGAGCGGGCGGAATGTGCCTGCATACGGTCATTCTCGATCGTATCAATCCGCAACGGATCTACATTGCCATTTCGGCCGCGGGCGCTTTCCGCACCGATGACGGCGGAAAAACCTGGAAGCCCATTAATCGCGGACTTCGTTCACAGTACATACCCGATCCTGATGCGGAGATCGGTCACTGCGTGCACCACGTAACCATGCACCCCTCGCGGCCGGAGGTGCTCTATATGCAGAAGCACTGGGATGTCATGCGCAGCGACAACGCTGGCGACCTATGGAAAGAGGTGAGCGGCAACCTGCCCACCGATTTCGGCTTCGTTATCGACGTGCACGCGCATGAGCCGGAAACCATATATGTTGTCCCGATCAAGAGCGATTCCGAACACTACGTTCATGATGGCAGGCTGCGGGTTTATCGCAGCCGCGGTGGCGGAAACGAATGGGAGGCGCTGACCAATGGTCTTCCCCAGGCAAACTGTTACGTGAATGTCCTTCGCGACGCTATGGCCGTTGACTCGCTCGACCAATGCGGCATCTATTTCGGTACCACCGGCGGGCAGGTTTACGCCTCCGCCGATGCTGGAGACAGCTGGAGTCCAATCGTGCGGGATCTCCCCGCCGTGCTGTCGGTGGAGGTGCAAACGTTGTCATGATCCGGGTTGTACTCCCGCCGCATCTACGGTCTCTTGCGCATGTCGGCGGCGACGTAGAGCTTGAGGTCGCCGCTCCCGTTACCCAGCGTTCAATTCTTGACGCGCTTGAGGCCCGCTATCCCATGTTGCGCGGCACCATCCGCGACCACGTCACGCTCGAGCGCAGGGCCTTCCTGCGTTTTTTTGCCTGCGAGCAGGACCTCTCGCACGAGCCCTCGGATGCGCCGCTTCCCGAAGCGGTCGCATCCGGCCGCGAGCCCTTCCTGATCATAGGAG
>JAFAWX010000176.1 GCA_019241535.1 Acidobacteriota bacterium
ATCTCTCCTGGATCCTCCCCACCAGCTGGTCCTTGTGCCCAGCTATCACATCCAGGTCGTCATCCGTCAATTTCCCCCAACGGGTTTTGACCGAACCTTGGAGCTGTTTCCATTTCCCACTCACCTGATCCCAATTCATGAGGTTACCTCCTGTTGTATTTAGCTAATGACCTCAAAAGACTAGCGTTCGGAGGAAGGGGGGGCAATACTGTGGACACCTGAGAGACAGAGAACAAGGCCGGAAGGGGGTCCGCCCAGGTTTTCAGCAGTCAAGATAGGAATCGACCCACTCCTTGATCCGCAGGCGGCGGTCATCCTGGGGATCAAAGCGAATTCCTAGTACCTTATCCGCCGGGCGCGACCAGGTCACGTTGCCGCGCAACCAGATTCGCGGAAGCGTAAGGAGCGCAAAAGAGATCTCGACGGGGTCGCCGGTGGCCAGCTCGACGCGGGTCTTCAAGGACATTCCCCCACTGCTCAGCTCGAGACTGGTGGCGCTGAAATGTCTTTCGCCGGAGACTACGGCCACCTCGGTGATCACGGGAATGCGCACGTAGCGGCGGAATTCGTGCAGGACCAGCATCTGCGTGGCTTTAACCAGCTTCAGCGCCGCCGGACGCTCTAGCGGCTCCTGGAAGGCGGCGTTGAGCCCGTACTTTGAAAATTTCATGGTGTCTTTGAGGGTACCGCCGAGTCCGTAGATCACCATCTGGCGGTTTGAAGGCGAGTTCCGCGCCGATTCGAGCACCCTCGCGGCTTCAGAGCTGAGGCGCACCACACACGCCTCGAATTTTTCCCGGGAGAGGCGGCCGGCCTGCCCGGCGGTCATCGATACGGCATCAATGCCGAACTGGCGAAAGCATTCCGAGAGCAGGTTCCGGGATGCCTCCTCCAAATCGACCAGTGCCGCGCGGGCGGAAAACTTTCGCGAGGAAGAAGGCAGCTGCGAGTTGCCGAGAAGTTTCTCCACTGTTTTTGCGGATCCCGCTCAAGAAGCCGCTGGCCGGGGGAGTGGGGCAGCTTCAATTTGCTGCGAGCAGGTTCGTGTCGATGCCAGAGCACTTGCCTCAGCAGTCTCGCCAAATTCGTCCGAACGGCGATTACGACCATGCCCGAAGCTATTCTGGCTCCTCCCGAGGGCTCGGGCAACGGGCAAAAGGACAACCGGCGAGTACCAAGGTGCCATTACCCGGATGACCGGAAGAGCACGCGTTCGGTAACCCGCATTTGTAATTGCGACGAAAGAGCGAACCAGGCTGGTCGAATATTTCTGTCGCTACCCGCCCCACCTTTTGAATAGCAGCGCTCCGTTTGTCCCCCCGAACCCGAAGGAGTTTGACATGGCGTATTCGATCGAGGCTTCACGGCAATGGTTCGGAACGAAGTCCATGTCGCCGGTGTCAGGATCCTGGTGTTCGAGATTGATGGTGGGGGGCAGAATCTGATCCCGCAGGGCAAGCGCGGTGATGCCGGCTTCGAGACCCCCGGCGCCTCCGAGCAGATGACCGGTCATTGACTTCGTCGAGCTGACAGCGATTCTGTGAGGGCCGAAAAAGTTGCGGATAGCGTGAGCCTCGAGCGTGTCGCCGATCGGGGTCGAGGTTCCGTGGGCGTTGACGTAGCCGATTTCGCTCGGCTCGATACCCGCGTCGCGCACCGCATTTTTCATTACCCGGAATCCGCCTTCGTGTTCGGGCGCGGGCTGGGTGATGTGATAGGCATCGCCGCTCATGCCATAACCGACGACTTCGGCAATGGGGTTGGCGCCGCGGGCACGGGCATGCTCGAGCTCCTCAAGAATCAGAATCCCCGCGCCTTCACCGATCACAAAACCGTCTCGGCCCGAATCCCAGGGACGACTGGCTTTCTCCGGCTCCTGGTTGCGGGTCGAAAGGGCGCGCATGGCGGCAAACCCTCCTACACCCATGGGTGTGATGGCCGCCTCGGAGCCGCCGGCAATCATGACGTCGGCATCCCCGTGCTGGATAATGCGGACCGAGTCGCCAACCGAATGGGCGCTGGTCGTACATGCCGTGGCCGTGGCTTCGTTCGGCCCCTTGGCACCCAGACGCATGGATACGTGTCCGGCGGCCAGGTTCACTATGGCCGCGGGAATGAAGAAGGGCGAGATCTTTCGCGGCCCGCCTTCAATGAGCGCGGTGTGCTCGCGCTCGATGATGTCGAATCCGCCTATGCCGGAGCCGATGTGGACGCCGACAGCTTCGGCATTGGCGGGCGTGATCTTCAATCCGGACATGGCTATGGCTTCATCGGCCGCGGCCACTGCCAGATGAATGAAGCGGCCCATTTTCTTGAGTTCTTTTTTTTCGATGAACTTCAGCGGGTCGAAATTCTTGACCTCGGCGGCAATCTGGCAGGCATGTTGGGAAGCGTCAAACTGGGTGATGCGGCGGACACCGCTTTTACCCGCCAGCAAGTTTCTCCAGACTTCCTCGGTATTGTTGCCGACCCCACAGATCAGGCCCAGGCCCGTGACAACAACTCGACGCACCAGTTACTTCCCCGCTTTCCCATGCTTGCCGATGTAATCGATGGCATCCTGAACCGTGCGGATCTTTTCCGCATCCTCGTCGGGAATTTCGATTTCAAACGCTTCCTCAAAAGCCATGACGAGTTCGACCGTGTCGAGGGAGTCGGCACCCAGGTCGTCCACGAAGGAAGCGTTGGGCGTGACTTC
>JAFAWX010000411.1 GCA_019241535.1 Acidobacteriota bacterium
ATGCCGCCGGGAGCTCTTTTGAAAGGATCGCGAGCGGCTGGGCAGGCGGCGTCTGCGCAAGGCCCGAGAGCAGGATTACCAGCGGTAACCAGACAGTGCGCAGGTGCGCGGACATGGGGAAATTATAGGCCAGCACTCTTCGCGCACACCTCATGCAGGGGTTATGCTGTTCGGGGTAGGGTTTTCCTCCAGCCAGGGCAGGCGGCGGCATGAATCGTGAAAACAATTCTCGAGCGCAGATGAGAGTCGGGTACGGCTGGGACTCGCATGAATTCAAAAGCGGAGTTCCGCTCAAAATTGGAGGTGTCGAGCTGCCCCATCCTAAAGGGCTGGGTGGCCACTCCGACGGCGATGTCCTGCTGCACGCAATCACGGACGCCATGCTCGGAGCCGTCGCCGCGCCGGATATTGGAACGCTTTTTTCTCCCTCCGATCCCGCCTGGAAGGGCGCCGATTCCGCTGTCTTCATCGAGGAGGCATTAGGCCGCGTCCGCGCCGCCGGCTACGCCATTCGCAATGTTGATTCCACCCTGATTCTCGCGCAGCCGAAGATTACCGACTACGCCGAGCAGATACGGGAACAAATTGCGGAATTGCTGGGCGTTGCGGTGAGCGCCATAAGCGTCAAGGCCAAGACCCCGGAGGGCATGGGCACGCAAAATGCGGCCATTGCGCATGCCATAGTCCTGGTTGAAAAAAGCCGGCAGTCGCGCCCGCGGCGGCGAAAGCGGAGCAAATCTTCTCCCTGATGGCTCGCTAACCCCCTTAACTCGAGAGCGTCTAATCGTCCAAGAGTATTCGGAAGAGCAGAGTAAACCTCGCTTCCGTTTACAGCCACCACTGAAAATCGGGGATCCGGGGGAACCGCTCACGAGCGGCGGCCAGTGGGTCACAGCCCTTGAATGGCGCAGAGCAAGGTCCGGCGCGTACGGCCTTTTGTGCCTGATCCATGAAGCACGATTCCGGGCCTCCGTTTGTGAGGCCGGGCAGCCGCCACCAGCCGTTTTCCCGGCGAACCGGGAACATAGGAGGATGGGTGAAGGTAGCTTCGGGTTCTCAGGTAAAGTTCGCGGCTGTTCTCGTGGCGATGATTTTTGTCGCAGCCAACAGCTGGGCGGCCAGCAAGGGTACACTCGAAATCAACCAGCCGACACAAGTGGCGGGCACGCAACTTGCCAGGGGCAAGTACACAGTCCGCTGGGAAGGTACGGGCGATCAGGTCGAGCTGAAAATCTATAATGGCGGTCGGGTCGTGACTTCGACCCCGGCGCACAAAGTCAAAGTGCAATCTCGCACGTCTGCTGACACCGCCGTGGTCAGCCACAATGGCGACGGCAGCCTGTCACTGACCGAGATCCGTTTCGGCGGAAAGGACTTCGCGCTGCAGATTGGCGAGGGCGGCGGAGGCGCCGGGGCATCGGGGGCCGCCAAATAACTTGAACATGGCCAAGTCGGCCAGTTCTACGTGGTACGAAAGGCAGCGGCGCACGCCTGATAAAATGGCAATGCGATGGTCCTGCCTTTCGTCCGCGATTTTTTTGCGGACCTGGAAAAGCTGCCCGTATTTTCGCGGATTGTCTCCCACCTTCGAGCCAATGCCGGGCGGATCAGTGTCTCGGGAGTTATTCCTCCGGCGAAAGCTCTGCTCGTCTCCGAGCTGTACAAAGCCGCCTCCCGTCCGCTCATCGTCATTGTCCGCAACAACGAAGTGCTCGACGAATTTCTTCCCGTAGTTCAGGCGCTCTCGGAACTGACGGCCGGAGCAGGCCGAGAGACGATAGTCGCCCTGCCTGCGCGTGATGTTCTGCCCTTTCAAAATCTCTCCCCTCATCCGGAGATACAGGAACAGCGGGCCATCGCGCTATGGAAAATCGCCACCGGGGCGGCATCGGTCGTGCTTGTTCCCGTGGGTGCGGCCGCCGCCCGGCTTCGCGGGGGAGAATTCTATTCCGATCTGGGACGTATTCTGCGTCGTGGCGAGACCCTGAACACAACCAGCCTGCTCGCACATCTCAGGTCAGTGGGATACAGCGCCACCGATGTTGTCGAAATGCCCGGCGAATATGCCTCCCGCGGCGGCATTCTGGACGTTTATTCGCCGGAAGCAGACCGTCCGGTGCGCATCGAACTGTTCGGCGACGAGATCGAGTCGATCCGCAAGTTTGATCCCACCACGCAGCGCTCCTCCACTCCTGCCGATGAAACCGTTTTGCTGCCGCTTTCAGAAACCCCTGTCGGCGAGGAATTGCTTGCAGCCATTCACGCCCGGCTTTCAGGCAAGCGCCTGGTTGGCTCGGAAGAGATTCTCGCGCAGGCGGTTCGCGCCGCGGGAGCGACGACCTTTCCGGGATGGGAGTTCTATGCCCCGGTGGCCGGCACGTCGGGAACCATCCTGGATTTAATGCCCTCGGCCGCGGTCATTATAGATGAGCCGGAATTTCTCCACGGCGAGCTGGAAGAGCTGTGGGAGCGGATCGAAGCGGCGCACGAGCGTAGCGGGGTCGGTAATCTGGTGCGTCCGGCGGACCTCTATTTCCCTCCCCCGGAGTGGTGGAAGAGCAGCGAGACCCGGGGAGGGTTGTCGCTCGAACATCTCGCCCTGAGGCGCGCGGATGAGGAGGACATCCTCGAATTTCACTCTCAGCCCAGCCCTCGCTTTCACGGTGCGGTTCCTGCGATGCTTGAAGAGGTGAAAAAGCAGCTGGCTGAGGGGCGTAGAGTTTTAGTCGCCTCTCCCAATACCGGCGATCTCGAGCGCCTGGCGGACGTTTTCAGCGAGTACGGAGTCTCGTTCCGCCTGGGCAGCCGAACCCGTGCGGGGGAGAGTTACGCCGATGAAACCACCTATTTTGCCGGCGAGCTCCTCACCACCGTCCTGGTGAAGGCATACCTCCCCGAGGGTATGGTGCTGCCCGAGGCCGGCCTGGTGATCATTGGCACTCGCGACGTGTTCGATGAATCGGCCGCGGTCATTTCACGTCCGCAGCGGCTGAGATCAAAGACCTCGGCCTTTCTCTCGGATTTTCGCGATCTCCAGGTGGGCGACTATGTCGTGCACGTAGAGCACGGCATCGGTCGCTATGAAGGCCTTAAGGAGATCAATCAGGGAGATGGCAACGCCGAATTCATGCTGCTTGAATACGCGGAAGGTGCCCGGCTCTACGTTCCTCTGAACCGCCTCGACCTGGTACAGAAATATCGTTCCGCCGAGGGTGCAAAGCCTTCGCTCAGCCATCTTGGCACCTCAACCTGGGCCAGGACGAAGGCGCGCGTGCGCAAGGCCATGAAGGACATGACCGAGGAGTTGCTCAAGCTCTATGCGCAACGCAAAGCCGCTCAGGGCCACAGTTTTCCGGCCGACAACGAGTGGATGCGGGAATTTGAAGATGCCTTTGAGTATAGCGAGACGGAAGATCAGGGGCAGGCGATCGCCGATGTGAAGCGCGACATGGAATCGCCCTTGCCCATGGACCGCCTTCTGTGCGGGGACGTCGGCTACGGGAAGACTGAAGTGGCAATGCGGGCGGCCTTCAAGGCCCTCAATGACAACAAGCAGGTGGCCATGCTAGCGCCCACCACGGTGCTGGCTTTTCAACATTTCGAAACGTTCAAGCAGCGTTTCGCCGCTTTTCCCGTCATCATTGAGATGATCAGCCGCTTTCGTTCCCCGAAGCAGCAGAAAGAGATCCTCGAACGTGTGGCGAGCGGCAAAGTCGACATCCTGATCGGCACCCACCGCCTGCTTTCACGGGACGTGAAGTTTCAGGATCTCGGACTGCTGGTCGTCGACGAAGAGCAGCGCTTCGGGGTCCGTCACAAGGAGCGGCTCAAGCAATTGCGCAAGGAAGTGGATGTGCTCACCATGTCGGCCACTCCCATACCGCGCACTCTGCACATGTCCCTGGTCGGGTTGCGGGATATGAGTGTGATTGAAACCCCGCCCAAGGATCGCATCGCCATTCAAACGGCGGTTGCAAGCTGGGACGAAAAGCTCGTCCGTTCCGCCATCGAGCAGGAACTCGAGCGTGGGGGACAGGTGTATGTGGTGCATAACCGGGTGGATACGGTCTGGGAGATTGCCGCCAAGCTCCAGGAGCTTGTGCCGCGGGCACGCGTGATCGTGGGTCACGGGCAGATGTCAGAAGGCGAACTCGAGAAGGTGATGCTGAAATTCATGCGCCATGAAGCCGATGTCCTGGTGGCGACCACCATTATCGAGAACGGCCTCGACATTCCGCTCTGCAACACCATTCTGATCAACCGTGCCGAGCGCTTCGGCCTCTCGGAACTTTACCAGCTGCGCGGCCGGGTGGGGCGCTCGAATCGTCGGGCTTACGCCTATCTGCTGGTTCCGGCCGATATCGAGCTTACCCCGATCGCACGCAGGCGCCTGGCGGCGCTTAAGGAATTCTCTGACCTGGGTGCGGGCTTCAAAATCGCCGCCCTCGACCTTGAGCTCCGCGGCGCCGGGAACCTGCTCGGAGGTGAACAAAGCGGCCATATCGAGGCGGTAGGCTTTGACCTCTATACCCAGATGCTCGAGCAGGCGGTGCGGGAACTACGAGGCGAGGGCGAAGCTCAGCCGCAGGCGCAGCTCAATCTCGGGCTCAACATTCGGATTCCCTCCGACTACATCCCGGAGGAGAATCAGCGTTTGCGCATGTACAAGAGGATTGCCGGAGTGGATCAGGAGCGCCAGCTCAAGGATGTGGAAGCCGAGTTGCGCGATCGTTACGGCGAGCCACCTTTGGCGGTTGAACAACTGCTGACGTACGCCTCGCTCCGGCTGCAGGCGGTTGAGGCCGGAGTCACCGCCATCGAGCGCAAGCGCGATTCGATCAGCATCAAATTCCGCCCGGATGCTCCCATCGACCCCGGCAGACTTTCCGCTTTTGTCTCCTCGCAACCGGGCGCCCAGTTTGCTCCCGATGGAACCCTGAAGTTCACGGTTAAAGGCCTGGGAGCTCACGAGTTGCTCAAGCAGCTCGAGAACCTGCTCGAAACCCTACTCGAGCCGAGAAGCTCGCCGTCGGTGGCATAGCCAAGCCGACCAGCGCACTCGGTCAGCGAGCGAAGCTTGCGCGAGCGGCGCGAAGCGTCGTCTCAATATCTTCTTTGCTGTGGGCCGTAGTCAGGAACGCAGCCTCAAACTGAGAAGGCGGAAGATAAATGCCCGCATCCAGCATGGCACGGAAGTAGCGGCCGAATGCCGCCGTATCGGACTTTGCGGCGGAACTCCAATTGGCAACCGGGTCGGAGTTGAAAAACCAGGTAAACATCGATCCCACGCGGTTAAAAGAAAGCCGCACGCCCGCATCCTTGGCGGCCGCCGCCACCCCCTCGACCAGCTGAGCGCTCAAGCTCTCGAGCTGGGCATAAATTTCGGCTTTGTTATCGCGCAGACGCTCGAGGGTAGCCCTTCCCGCGGCCACGGCCAAAGGATTACCAGCGAGCGTACCCGCCTGGTACATGGGGCCGAGCGGCGCCACCAGGTTCATGACCTCCGCCGAACCTCCATAGGCGCCGATCGGCAGCCCTCCACCAAGGATCTTTCCCAAAGTGGTGAGGTCGGGACGAATGCCGTAGAGCTCCTGCGCCCCCCCGTAGGCGACGCGAAATCCGGTTATCACCTCGTCGAAGATCAAAAGTGTATTTTCGCGTTTGGTAATCGCACGCACGGCGGCCAGGTATCCGCCCGCCGACGGCACGCAGCCCATATTTCCGACGACGGGCTCGATAATCACACAGGCGATCTGATGGCGATACTTGCTGAAGGCCTGCTCGAGAATCGAGGCATCGTTGAAAGGAAGCGCAAGTGTGAACTGCGAGATCTCATCCAGCACCCCTGCTGATCCCGGAATGCCCAGAGTGACCACGCCCGAGCCTGCTTTCACCAGCAGGGAATCGGCATGCCCGTGATAGCAGCCTTCGAATTTGATGATGTATTTCCGCTTGGTAAAGGCTCGCGCCAGGCGTATGGCGGACATGGTGGCTTCGGTGCCCGAGTTGACGAAGCGGACTTTTTCGATGCCAGGAAAGGCTTCGACGACCAGCTGGGCCAGATCGGCTTCGCCGGGGGTTGAGGCGCCGAAGCTGGTGCCGTTGACGGCCGCCGACAGGATCGCTTCGATTACCCCCGCATCGGCATGGCCTAAGATCAGCGGGCCCCAGGAACCAACATAATCAATATACTCATTCCCGTCCGCATCCCATACCCGCGAGCCCTGTCCGCGTACGAGGAAGGGAGCATCGCATTCGACGGCTTTGAACGCGCGTACCGGGGAGCTGACGCCTCCCGGCATCAGCTGCTCAGCGCGTTGTTGCAACTGCCGAGACTGCTTGAGCTTGCGGGCCGACCGGGTTTCCTGCGATGCCCTGGCCATGGAATTGATTAATATAGCAGCGTTCCTCCCCTGAACTTTCCCGGCCGCTGAGGACGTAGAGCCGTTTTTCATGAAGATTTCATCGCTCGTGCATCCTCCTGCAATGTTGGCCTGATAGGGTATCAGCGTAACTGCCCTTCTAACCGGGAGGGCGTGGATGATCCCGGAGTCTCCCGCGATCATCCTTTTTTACCGATCACTGATGGCTTGGTTACGGCCTGGGGATGCGGCGGAACGCTCCAACTCGCGCGCTTATGATTTTTCAAAGAATCGAAATGTGCAATAGCGCGCCGGTGAGGCGATGGTTTCGAAACGAGCGCCGTGCTTTATCCCTATCCAGCTAAGCTGTAATCTGAGTCGAGACTTCAGTGCATAACCGGAGCACATTGCAACTTCCAGGCATATGCCTGCTTTGGGCAATCGTAGCTCTTTTCTGGTCTTCGTGTGCTTGTGCCCAGACGGTATCCCCGCCCGATGCCGTGCAGGCAACCGCTCAGGAGAATCCCTCAGGCCAGCCCGACGCTGCACATGATCCGGAAGCCATGTTCCCCCACCTGGCGGACACACGCTACTGGATTTCGGGACAAGCGAACTTCATTTCCCAGGCACATCCGTCGTTTCACTCGCCTTATAGCGGCCCAAATAGCTTAAGTCCAAAGTTCGAAAACGCGACCTCTCGCCTAATGACGTTCTACACCGGCCTGCGGCTCAACGACTCAACCGAGGTGATTGCCGACGTTGAGGAAGCCGGATGGAAGGCCTTGAGCACCGGCCTTGGCCTGGCCGGCTTCACCAATCTGGACATTGTGCGCAACCCAACGCTCAGCAAAGCCCCTTATCTCGCCCGCGGCATGATTCACAAAGTATTTGCGCTTAGCCACGATAAAATCGAGAGCGAGCGCAATCCTCTCTCGCTATTTGACCAGCTTCCCCGCCGTCGGCTGGAAGTGCGCTTCGGCAAATTCGCCCTGGTGGATTTTTTCGATCTGAACTCAGTCGGCAGCGATACCAAATTTCAGTTTGCCAACTGGACGGTGGACAACAACGGAGCCTACGACTATGCCGCCGATACCCGGGGCTACACCGTCGGATTCATGGCTGATCTTGAGGACCGCAACTGGGGTTTCCGGTTTGCCGAAGCACTTATGCCTAAGGTGGCGAACGGAATCGACCTGGTCTACCGGCCCTGGCAGGTGCATTCGGAAAACTGGGAATACGAACTGCGGCACGATCTCCTACCGAAAAAACCGGGCGTGGTGCGTCTGCTTGCTTACACCAATTACGCCAACATGGGAATTTATCGAGAGGCGGTGGCGCAATTCAATCTGCATCTCGTAACGAGACCGGACATTACTGACCACCCCTGGCACATCACGCGCAAGTACGGATTCGGTGCCAATCTGGAGCAGCAACTTACTGCAAATATCAGCGCATTTGCCCGGTTCGGCTGGAATAACGGCAAGACCGAGTCCTTCGCATACACAGAGGTCGACCAGACAGTTGCGACCGGCTTAGGCGCGAGCGGAGCCATATGGCATCGCCTGCATGACCGGGCCGGAGTCGCCTTCGTAACCAATGCGATATGCAAAGATCACCAAAACTATCTTTCTAGCGGCGGTCTCGGCTTTTTGCTCGGCGACGGCAGGCTTAACTATGGCCGGGAGAATATTTTCGAGAGCTACTATACGGCCCATCTCTGGCGAGGCATTTATCTCGCCCCTGGCGTGCAGTACATCGCCGATCCTGGTTATAACCGCGACCGCGGGCCAGTGGTGGTGCCCTCTCTCAGGCTACACCTCGAATTCTGACGGGGGTCACGGCCAAATGATGTCAAAGGGAAGCGGCGGGGAGCACGGCCCCACGCCCGCTTGGGTAATCCAGGCGGGAAGATCGTACGGGAAATGCGATGCAAGCTCACCGGACCTGGCAGCTGCTCACTCGGCCAGCAATGGTGTCAAGGTCGTTGCCTCCACACGGCTTCGTTTCTCAATGACGCCGACAACTGCGGCCGCTGCGGCAACCGCTGCGCAATCTCTGAAACCTGCACCGCCGGCTGGTGCGAATGTGCCGCCGGGTATGAGCGCGGCATGGGCACATGCGTCAATAACGCCACCTTCATGAGCGACGCGCAAAATCGCGGGCGATGCGGCAATTGCTGTGCTGTCGGCGAGAATTGTGTCGGGGGCAGACTGCCGTAAACTGTAGGTCGCGATGCAACTTGCTCTTACCTGAATGGCGGCAAAATGCAGGCACTCCGGTTGTGGCGCTATAAGACACAGCCACCACTGCTGATGCCCGCGACGACCTGCACCAAGCGCCACGTCGCCGACTGACCACCTCCGCTGATTCCTGGTTTAGCGAAGAAGAAGTAGTTTGGGCGGCTGCGGCAACTCGCGATTTCCTGCGTCTCACAAACAACGGCGGGGCATTTACCCTCGTCAAATGACTGAGCCAGGGATTGTGGCGAGACCTTTTAGCCTGTGGTTATCTGGCCCATTGCCTGCCCTGGTTCGTTGCGCTCAT
>JAFAWX010000412.1 GCA_019241535.1 Acidobacteriota bacterium
ACGGAGATGGTGATGCCGGGGGACAACGTGCAGCTGACGATCGAGCTGATCACGCCGGTGGCCATGGAGAAGGGGCTGCGGTTTGCCATCCGCGAGGGTGGGCACACGGTCGGCGCCGGCACCATCGCCGAGATCATCCAGTAGAGCTGAAGGGGTTAAACCAGAAAAAAACTAAAACCCGCGGCTTGCTACATGCCGCCAGTTCTTTCCCTCCGGATGGGCCGGAAGGGGTCAGGAAATCAAAGTGATAGGCAACGAAAAAATTCGCATTCGGCTGAAGGCCTACGATTACCGCGTGCTTGATCAGTCGACGACGGAAATCGTGGCCACGGCGAAACGGACCGGGGCGCAGATTGCGGGACCGATTCCGCTGCCAACGATGAAGAACAAGTACACCGTGTTGCGTTCGCCGCATGTCGACAAGAAGTCGCGCGAGCAGTTTGAGATCCGCACCCATAAGCGCCTGCTCGATATTCTCGATCCCACGCCGCAGACCGTCGATGCCCTGATGAAATTGGATCTGCCGGCGGGGGTCGATGTCGAGATCAAGGCGTTCGGGAAGGAACATAAATAGGTAAGTCGCAGTCGCCGGGGCTGCGCGGACCGCGCATTGGCCGGCCGGGATGGACGAGGGAAATGGCAAAGGTAGCAGGAATTCTAGGAAAAAAGGTGGGCATGACCCAGCTCTTCGATTCGAAGGGCGAAGTGCATCCGGCAACCGTGCTGCAGGCCGGTCCTTGCGTGGTCACGCAGTCCAAAGCCCGGGCCAGGGATGGATATGACGCGGCCCAGATCGGGCTGGTGGAATTCGTAAAACAATCGCGCCTGTCGCGTCCGGCGCGCGGGCATCTTGAAAAGCACAATCTTCCTCCGGTCAAGTTCATGCGCGAGGTCCCGATCGAGGTGGATGCGGCAGTCGATGGCGCGGTGAAGCCGGGCGACCGTGTGCTGGTAGACATCTTTGACGACGAAAAGTTCGTGGATGTGGTCGGGGTCAGCAAAGGCCGCGGCTTTCAGGGGGTGGTGAAGCGGCACCATTTTGGCGGCGGCCCCAAATCCCACGGCTCCATGTTTCAGATCACGGGCTCGATCGGATCTTCCGCCTTTCCCTCCCGAGTCTTCAAGGGAATGCGCATGTCCGGTCACCTCGGCCATGGGCGGGTAACGGTACGCAACCTGCGGGTGCTGGGTATGGATAAGGAAGACAATCTTCTGGTGGTTGAAGGCAGTGTGCCCGGTCCAGCCGGCGGGTATCTGGTGATTACCAAGGCCAAGCATCCGCCGCGGGAACGCCGCGGATTCGGAGTGGCGGCCAGGGTCGATCCCCTGAAGGCGGCAAAGCGCGCGGCCAAGAAAGCATAGGCAGGCGGATTATGGCTACGATCGACATCCATGATTTGAGCGGCAACAAGGTCGGAACCGCTGAGCTCGCCGATGAGGTCTTTGGCGCGGTCAATGAAGACCTGCTGTGGGAAGCGGTAAAGCACTACCGCGCCGCTGAGCGCGCCGGGACCCACGCCACCAAGAATCGCTGGCGAGTATCAGGTTCAGGCAAAAAGCTGTGGCGGCAGAAAGGCACGGGACGGGCTCGCGTGGGCTCGATTCGTTCGCCGCTGTGGCGCCACGGGGGGACCGTGCACGGGCCGCAACCGCGCTCTTATGAATACCGCTTCCCGCGCAAGAAGCTTCTTGGCGCGCTGCGCTCGGCACTGGCGGCAAAATTTACCGACGGCAAGCTGGTGGTGGTGAACAGCTTTGATCTCAACGAGCCCAAGACGAAGCTGCTGCGCGGCTCGCTCGATGCGCTCAAGATCGCCGGCACGGCGCTTCTGGTCGAGGTGCCAAATCACGGGAATCGCAACCTGGTGCTGAGCTCGCGCAATTTGGCGGGCATCGAGCTTGTCACCGGCAGGGAGCTTCACCCTTATCACCTGCTGCGCTATGAGCGGGCAATCTTTTCCCATGCGGCAATCGAGCGGCTGCAGCTTTCGCTCAAGAATTCGGCCGGACGCCGGGATCAGGAGCGATCGGAAGGCGAAGAACCAAAGCCCCGGAAGAAAGCGGCGCGCAGTCCACGCACGCGTCGCAAGACAGCGGCGGAGGTGGCCTGAGTGAAATCCGCTTACCAGATTATCCGCCGGCCGGTAATCACCGAAAAGGGGCTCGGCATCAAGGAGAACCAGAACACGCTGGTTTTTCAGGTGGCTCCCCGCGCAACCAAGACGGAGATCAAGCAAGCGGTACAGGCGATCTTTAAGGTGAAAGTGAGTTCGGTGCGCACCGCCAACTATCCCGGCAAGGAGCGCCGGCGGGGAAAGTTTGCCGGTTACCGCCCGGACTGGAAGAAGGCTTATGTGCGGCTCAAGGCCGGCGAGAAGATGCCGGAGTACGCGCAGAACCTTTAAAGGATAAAAGAGTAGACAAGACTCGCAATCGAGAACTCGATTATGGCAATCAAGACCTACAGACCGACAACCCAGACGCTACGCTTCCGCACCACGCTCTCAAGCGCGGATCTGTCGAGCAATCGTCCCCATAAGCCGCTCACCGCGCCCAAGTACCGGTCCGGGGGGCGCCGCAACTCGGGCGACGTCACCATGTGGTTCCGCGGCGGCGGGCATAAGCGCAAGCTGCGTATCGTCGACTTCAAGCGCGATAAGACGGGGATTCCGGCGACCGTCGTCTCCATCGAATACGACCCCAACCGCTCCGCCCGCATTGCCCTGTTGGCGTATGCCGATGGCGAGAAGCGCTACATCCTGCAGCCGGACGGGTTGAAGGTGGGACAGAAAATCGTAAGCGGGCCGGATGCCGACATCCTGGTGGGAAACGCACTGCCCTTACGCAATATTCCTCCGGGCACGACCATTCATAATCTCGAGCTGCGTCCGGGGAAGGGCGCTCAAATGGTGCGCTCGGCCGGGGGCGCCGGACAGTTGGTGGCGAAAGAGGCCGATTATGCCCTGGTGAAGCTGCCCTCGGGGGAGACGCGAAGGGTTTCCCAGGATTGCATGGCCACCATCGGGCAAGTGGGAAATATCGATCACGAGAACGTCACCATCGGCAAGGCAGGCCGTTCGCGCTGGCTGGGGAAGCGACCGCATAACCGCGGAGTTTCGATGAACCCGGTCGATCATCCTCACGGCGGCGGCGAAGGCAAGACCTCCGGCGGCCGTCATCCGGTTACCCCCTGGGGGCAGCCGACCCGCGGATTCAAGACCCGCAATAACAAGCGCACGGACAAGTTCATCGTGAGCAGGAGAACCAAGTAGGACGGGGAATCGGAATGGCACGTTCAACCAAAAAAGGTCCGTTTATCGACATATATCTAGTGGGCCGTATCGACGCGATGAATTCGCGCAACGAGAAGAAGGTATTGCGCACCTGGTCGCGCCGTTCGACCATCATCCCGGAAATGGTCGGCCACACCATTGCCGTGCATAATGGAAAGAAGTTTATTCCCGTCTATATCACGGAAAATATGGTGGGCCACAAGCTGGGCGAGTTCAGTTTCACGCGCCAGTTCAAGGGTCACTCGATGAAGGCGGCCACGGAGGCGGCCGCGCGCCCGGCGGGCCTGCCCGGCGCCGGCGCTCCCGCTGCCGGAGCAGCGCCGCCGGCCGGAGGATCACCGCCTGCGCCGAAGAGCTAAACCGGCAGACGCAGAAAGCGGATAAGAAGATGGAATTTCGAGTTCAAACCCGTTTCGTGCGCGTTTCTCCCCAGAAGGCGCGGCTGGTGCTCGACCTCATCCGGGGGAAGAGAGTCGAGGACGCGTTGAACACACTGGCCTTCACTAAGAAGCGGGTGGCGGCCAGAGTCGAGAAGCTCTTGCGCTCGGCAGTAGAGAACGCCAACTACCTGAGCACGGAGAAAAATATCGATGTCGATCTCGACAATCTGTACGTGAAGCGGGCGGTGGCCGACGACGGTCCCCGCATGAAGCGCATTCGGCCGGCCCCTATGGGCCGGGCGTACCGTTACGTGCGGCGGATTTCGCATATCGAGATCGCGCTCGCCGAACGCGGCAAGGATCAAAGCGAACTGGTAAACGTCGTGGGCAAGGACGAGGAAGCCAAAGCCGCGCCCGCGTCGAGGAAGCGCGCTACGAAGAAGCGCGCGGCGAAGAAGCAGCCCGCGCGGAAAAAAGCCGTGGGGAAGCGATAGGACTGAGAGGTCAGAAGCGTTATGGGACAGAAGGTACATCCGTATGGATTCCGCCTGGGCTATACCAAGCCCTGGAAGTCGCGTTGGTTTGTCGAACGGGATTACGACAAGCTGCTGCTTGAAGATGTCAAGCTCAAGAACGAGCTCAAGGACAAGCTCAAGTCGGCCGGCGTGAGCACCGTCGAGATTGAGCGCCCGGGCAACAAGCTTCGGGTCATCATCAAGACGGCGCGTCCAGGGATCATCATCGGACGCAAGGGCGCGGAGATCGATAAGCTCAAGCAGGAGCTGCAAAAGCGCACCAATCGCGAGGTCTACATTGACATCCAGGAGGTGCACAAGCCGGAGCTCGATGCCCAGCTGGTTTCAGAATCGATCGCCCTGCAGCTTGAGAAGCGCGTGGGCTTCCGCCGGGCAATGCGCAAGGCCGTCGATTCGGCGCTGCGCTTCGGATGCAAGGGGATCAAGGTGCGGGTGAACGGACGGCTGAACGGCAACGAAATCGCCCGTTCCGAGTGGTACCTGCAGGGCCGCCTGCCGCTGCATACGCTGCGGGCGGATATCGAGTACGGCTTCAGCGAGGCGCGTACCACCTACGGGGTTATCGGGGTGAAGTGCTGGATCTACCGTGGAGAAATCCTGCCCACGAAAAAACGTGAAAGTCCGGGCGTGACCACGGGCGCGTTTTAATGGCGGGGGAGTGGCCGGCGAAGGGCTGATTTTTTTATGTTGATGCCGAAAAAAGTCAAGTACCGCAAGCAGCAGCGCGGGCGCATGGCGGGCAAGGCATGGCGGGGCAGTGAGTTGAGCTTCGGCGAGTACGGGCTGAAGGTGCTCGAGCCGGGTTGGATCACCGACCGCCAGATCGAAGCCAGCCGGGTGGCCATGACACGCTTCATCAAGCGCGGCGGAAAGATCTGGATTCGGCTCTTTCCCGACAAGCCGGTGACCAAGAAACCGGCCGAAACCCGCATGGGCAAAGGCAAGGGAGCCCCCGATCACTGGGTGGCGGTGGTGAAGCCGGGCAAGATTCTGTTCGAGATGGAAGGCGTGACTCCCCAGGATGCGGCCGAGGCCATGCGCCTGGCGTCGCACAAGCTGCCCCTGCGCACCAGCTTCGTGGCGCGCCATGCGGCCGAGTAAGACGCAAAGAGAGATGCTATGAAGGCAGAAAAAATTAGGAACCTGACCGATGAGGAGCTGCGCCATCAGGAGCAGGAGATGAACGATCAGCTGTTCAAGCTGAAGTTTCAGCTCAACATGGGGCAGACGGAAAGTCTTAAGAAAATTCGCGGCTTGCGCAAGGATATTGCCCGGGTGAAGACGATCGTCCGCGAGCGCGCGTCTCGAGGAGAGAGGGAATGATGGCGGAACGACAGGTTCCGGGGAGGCGCAAACAGGTCATCGGCAACGTGGTCTCAAACCGCATGCAGAAGACCATCGTGGTCGAGGTCATCCGGCGCAAGTCGCACCCGCTGTATTCGCGGGTGATCTCGAAGGCGAAAAAGTACTACGCCCATGACGAGAAGAACGAAGCCCACATGGGCGACGTAGTGCGGCTGGAGGAGACCCGCCCGCTGTCGAAGCAGAAGCGCTGGCGCCTGAAGGAAGTTGTACGCAAGACGGCGCTTGTTCCCGAGGTGGCGGCGGAGCCGAAGTAGCTCTGCCGAGGGCCGACTTCGGCGCCGCTCGGTGAGGAACCTTATGACCGTAATGATGCGAAGCATGCTCGAGGTTGCCGACAACAGCGGCGCGCGCAAGCTGCAAATGATCCTGCCGCTCGGCGGAGCTACGGGATTGCGCGCGGGCTTGGGCGACGTGGTGACGGCGAGCGTCAAGGAGGCATCGCCCGACGGGCAGGTGCAGAAGGGCAAAGTGGTGAAGGCGGTGATCGTGCGCACGCGCAAAGAGCACCGCCGCAGGGACGGGACTTACATCCGCTTTGACCAGAATGCCGCCGTGCTGATCAACGACGTGGGTGAGCCGGTGGGAACGCGTGTCTTTGGTCCGGTGGCGCGCGAACTGAGGGAAAAGAAGTTTCTCAAGATCGTCTCTCTCGCTCCCGAGGTTCTCTAGGTCGGGATCGGGATTTGCAATTAGGGGGAAGGACGAGAAGGTAATGGCAACGGTAACTGAGCATAAAAGAGTTGATATTCGTCGTAATGACACGGTGAAAGTGTTGAGCGGGCGCGACAAGGGAAAGCAGGGCCGGGTGCTGCGTGTGTTTCCCAATACCGGACGGGTTCTGGTCGAGCACGTGATGATCGTGCATAAGCATCTGCGTCCCAGCCAGAAATCAAAAGGCGGCATTGCCGAGCAGGAGAGCCCGATTTCGCTCTCGAAGGTGCAGCTGGTGTGCGCGACTTGCGGGCCGGTGCGTATCGGACACGAGGTGCGCGGGGAGCGCAAGGTGAGAGTCTGCAAGAAATGCGGTACCACGCTCGAAAAGTAGTGGCGCGCGGACGAAGGCGATATGGCTAAGGACAAAAAGGACAAAAAGGAAAAAAAGGGGGGGGCGCAGGAAGAAGCGCGGGTCCCAGGGGTCGCGCGACATAGCGCCAAGGAACCGCCGCGACTGAAGCAGCGCTTCCGCCAGGACGTGGCGCCGGCGCTGATGAAGGAGTTCGATCTCAAAAACCCCATGGCCGTACCCCATCTGGAAAAAATCGTGGTGAACATGGGAGTGGGTGAGGCTACTCAGAACGCCAAGGTGCTTGATCCTGCAATTAACGAGCTGGCCCAGATTGCCGGACAAAAACCGGTGGTCACGCGCGCGAAAAAGTCGATCGCCGCCTTCAAAGTGCGTGCCGGAATGCCTATCGGAGGAATGGTCACGCTGCGGGGCGATCGCATGTATGAATTCTTCGACCGGCTGGTCAATATCGTTCTTCCGCGAGTGCGCGATTTTCGCGGGGTCTCGACCAAGTCGTTCGACGGGCGGGGCAACTATACCATTGGCTTGCATGATCAGTTGATTTTTCCCGAGATCGATTACGCCAAGGTGGACAAATTGAAAGGCATGAACGTCACTATTGTGACCACGGCGCAAGACGACAACCAGGCGCGGGCGCTGCTCAGGCATCTGGGAATGCCATTTCGGGCGTAGCCGGCCGGATTCAGGAGTCAAATTTGGCAACCACGGCAAAACGAGTTAAGGACGCAAGGAAACCGAAATTCTCAACCCGCCGGCACCACCGCTGCAAAATCTGCGGGCGCCCGCGCGGTTATCTGCGCAAGTTCGGCATCTGCCGCCTCTGTTTCCGCGGGCTGGCCTTGCGTGGCGAGATTCCAGGCGTTTCCAAATCGTCCTGGTAGAAGTCCGGCGGCTTGGTGCCGGGTCGAAACAGTCCCTGCCGCCGTTCGCAAGGCAAACTGGGGGAACTCCACGCGGGGGAATGTGGACTCTCCCAAGGAGAAGCAAAGCAATGAAGTTGACCGATCCGGTCGCAGACATGCTGGCGCGAATTCGCAACGCCATCCGTGCGCGTCACCCGAAAGTGGATATTCCCGCTTCCAAGCTGAAGGTGGAGATTGCCCGCATTCTCAAGGAAGAAGGATATATCTCGAACTTCAAGGGGACGGAAGAAGAAGGCCATAGGCTCATCCGCATTTACCTGAAATATGACAACAACAACGAGGCCGCGATCTCCAATGTCGCCCGGGTCTCGCGACCCGGCTGCCGGGTGTACGTGCGCCGCTCGGAGATACCCCGGGTGCTGGGCGGCTTGGGCATCAACATATTGACCACGCCGCGCGGGGTGATGACCGGGCGAGAGGCGCGTCGCCAGGGAGTGGGCGGAGAGGTTCTCTGCGAGGTCTGGTAGAAACGAGCTGCTACGAATGTCGAGAATCGGGAAAAAACCAATTGCCCTTCCCAAGGGCGTGAGCGTTAAGGTCGAGGGTCGTACGGTCAGCGTACAGGGGCCGAAGGGCCAACTCAATACCGAGGTACCGGGCGGCATCCGGGTCGAGCAACAGGACGGTCATATCGTTGCGCTGCGAGACGACGATTCACAAGCTGCGCTGCATGGTCTGACGCGCGCTCTGGTGAATAATGCCGTCGAAGGAGTTACCAAGGGTTGGACGCGCGAGCTCGAAATTGTCGGCATCGGTTACCGCGCCGAGCTGAAAGGCAAAGCCATCGTGGTGTTTAGCCTTGGCTATTCCCATCCGATTGAATATCCTCTGCCCTCGGGTATCGAGGTGGCCATCGATCCCAAGCAGACCAGGCTGACGGTAAGCGGTATTGACCGGCAAAAAGTCGGGCAGGTCGCGGCCGAAATGCGCGCCCTCCGCCCGCCCGACCCGTACAAGAACAAAGGCGTGCGCTATGCGGGCGAGCGCCTCAAAAAGAAAGTGGGTAAGACGGGAGCGAAGTAAGCTGTAGCCGGTAAACCAACCGGCTTTCGCAGTTGCAAAAGCTAACCGCGAGACCAAAACAAGATGCTGACACAGATATCGAAAAACGAAAACCGGCGACGGGTGCACGAGCGCATCCGCAAGAAGCTCATGGGTACCCCTGAGCGTCCCCGTCTGAACGTGTATCGCTCGCTCAAGCACATTTATGCCCAGGTGATCGACGATTTAGAGGGCGTGACGCTGGTTTCGGCCAGCAGCGCGGAGGGCGGAAAACAATCGCGCGCTGGGGGAGGCAACTTGGCGGCCGCCAAGGCGGTCGGCAAAACCCTTGCCGAGCGGGCCATGGCCAAGGGCATCTCAAAAATTGTATTTGATCGCGGCGGATACATTTATCACGGCCGCGTAAAGGCGCTTGCCGATGCCGCGCGGGAATCAGGCCTCAAGTTTTAAGACATCTCTCGCCGCCTGCCGGCCGCATTTGGCGGGCAGGGCGGTAGAGGAAATCCAGCAGCTGCAATCTCGAGAGTTCGAAGCATGCCTACAGTGACCAAAAAGCTCGATTCAGGCGCCTACCAGCTCAAGGACCAGGTGGTGGCTATCAACCGTGTCACCAAAGTGGTTAAGGGTGGCAAGAACCTCTCTTTTGCTGCGCTGGTGGTGGTCGGCGACCCCTCCGCCGCCGTGGTCGGCTACGGATCCGGCAAAGCCAAAGAGGTGCCCCAGGCGATTCGCAAGGGAATCGAATCGGCCAAGAAGAACCTGATGAGGGTTAACCTGACCCATACCAGCATCCCCCATGCCGTTCTCGGACGCTTCGGTTCGGGCATGGTGCTTCTCAAGCCCGCGCCCGAAGGCACGGGAGTGATCGCCGGCGGGGCGGTGCGCGCGGTGATGACCTCGGCGGGAGTACAGAACGTTCTCACGAAATCGATCGGAACGACCAATCCGCATAATGTCATCAAGGCCACGTTCGATGCCCTGAAGAAGTTAAAAAACAAGGAAGTGGTCGCCGGCATGCGGGGAAAGGCCGCCCAGGAGCTCTGATTATGGCAAAGCAAACCGGCGCTGAAGGCCAGAAATTGCGGCTTAAGTATGTGCGCTCGGCGATAGCTACGCCGCTCAAGCACAAGCGGGTGGTCCGCGGGCTGGGCTTCACCCGCTTAAACCAGGTTATCGAACGCCCGGACACCCCGGCGATTCGCGGCATGGTGGCCAAAGTGCCGCATCTGGTGGAGATCGTCGAGTAAGACGCAGCAGGATAAACGCTTATGAATCTCTCAAATATCCGGGCACCGAGGAAGGCGGCAGAAAACAAAAAGCGCATTGGCCGCGGTATGGGCTCCGGCCGCGGGAAGACCTCAGCGCGCGGCCACAAAGGCCAGCGCTCGCGCAGCGGCTCACGCCTGCTGCGGGGATTCGAAGGCGGGCAGATGCCGCTTCATCGCCGTCTGCCGAAGCGCGGGTTCACGAATATTTTCCGCCGCGAATACGCGGTTGTGAATCTTGAAAAGCTGGCGCGGCTGGGAGAGACAACTATTACCCCGGACATTTTGCGGCAGGCGGGACTGATCAGCGGTAAACGAGCGATCAAGATATTGGGAGACGGTGAGCTGCAGAGTGCGCTTACCGTCCAGGCGCACAAGTTCTCGAAGTCGGCCCGGGAGAAAATTACCCAGGCGGGCGGCAAGTGCGAGGTCTTAGAGTAATGTTCGAGAAGTTTGCCAACATCTTTCGTATCCCCGACCTGCGCAAGCGAGTACTTTTCACCCTTGCCCTGCTGGCTGTCTACCGGGTTGGCGGGCACATTCCTATTCCAGGGGTAAATTCCCAGCTCTTTCAGCAATTTATCGAGCAGAACCGGGGCACTTTGCTCGGCTTCGTCGACCTGTTTTCGGGCGGGCAATTCCGCCGCATGACGATATTTGCCCTGGGCATCATGCCCTACATTACCTCCTCGATCATTCTGCAGCTCCTGACCGTTGTCTACGAGCCGCTCGCTAAGCTGCAGAAGGAAGGGGAACTGGGGCGCAAGAAGATCACCATGTGGACGCGCTACCTGACTCTGGGGTTGAGCGCCGTGCAGTCGTTCGGCATCGCCATCAGCCTGATGAAGGCCGGCAGCTTCGTCATGAATCCCGGACCGGGATTCATCCTGATGACGATACTGACGCTCACCACGGGCAGCGTATTCATCATGTGGCTGGGGGAGCAGATCACCGAACGCGGGGTGGGCAATGGTATGTCACTGCTGATCTTTGCCGGCATCGTGGTTGGCCTGCCGCGGGGCGTCGTCGACCTGTGGGACAAAGCTAAGAACGGAGCCTGGGGCCCACTCACGCCGGCGCTGATGATCGCCCTCATCGCGCTGATGATCGCTGTCGTTGCCTTTATCGTTTATGTCGAGCGGAGCGAACGGCGGATTCCGGTGCAATACGCGAAGCGCATCATCGGTCGCAAAATGATGGGTGGGCAGTCCACCCACCTGCCTCTACGGGTCAATGCGGGCGGGGTAATGCCGGTGATTTTTGCCTCATCGATCGTTACCATTCCCCAGACCCTTCTTTATGGCCTCAGGGATACCAAAGGATTCGGTGCCACCTTGCGTGCGCTCTACTGGGGAGAGCCGCTTTACACGGTTCTTTATGCCATCGGGATTATTTTCTTTGCCTATTTTTATGTCTCTATCGTGTTCAATCCCAACGAGGTCGCCGATAATATGCGCAAGTACGGGGGCTTCATTCCCGGAATTCGCCCGGGCAGGCGGACGGCCGATCATATTAACGAGATTCTGACCCGCATCACCCTTGTGGGGGCGCTCTACCTGATCATTATTTCCTTCATTCCGGAGTGGATGATCACCGGCATTCATCTCAACCATCTGTTCCGCCCTCTGGGTCCTTTCTTTGAACGCTTGCCGAACTGGGTGCTAAACGGCTTGGGTGTCAACTTCTATTTCGGTGGGACCTCGCTGCTGATTGTGGTGGGCGTGGCCATGGACACGGTCAATCAGATCGAGTCACAGCTGATCATGCGTCATTATGATGGTTTCACGCCGCGCAGCGGTCGAATCCGCGGCCGTCGTGGCTGGTAGAGAGGGGAGCGCGGTCCTCAAAAGGACCCGACAAGGTGGCCGTGAGGCTGGATCAGGAGCGGGTTGGGGCCAGTTCGATGGCGGAGCAATTATTGCGAAACATCGGACCGATCGTGCTTCTCGGGCCGCCGGGAGCAGGTAAAGGGACCCAGTCAAAGAGAATTACCCAGCATTACCGCATTCCGCAGGTGTCGACCGGGGATCTATTGCGCGAGCATGTGAAGCAGGCGACGACCCTGGGGGTGCAGGTCAGGGACATCATCGACCGTGGGGACCTGGTCCCCGATCACCTGGTCTGCGATATTGTCGCCTGGCGTTTGCGCGAGCCGGATGCGCAGCGCGGCTTCATCCTGGACGGATTTCCCCGAACCCAGGTGCAGGCGGTCTGGCTGGATGCATTTTTGAAATTCGAGTTCTTTGAAAAGGCAATCTGGGCGTGCTGGCTGCCGATTGTGGTGCGCATTCAGGTGGACTATAATAAGCTGTTGCTCCGAATTACCGGGCGCAGAATTTGTCCTGCCTGTGGGCGGATCTATAACGTCCATTCTCAACCGCCGCTCGTTGACGAAATCTGTGACGTGGATAGCGCCAAGCTGGTTGTGCGCGATGACGATCGTGAGCAAGTCATACGAGAGCGTCTGGCGGCCTACGAGCGCCAGACCAAGCCGGTGGCGGAACACTACCAGCGCCTGAACCGAGTCGTACAAGTAAACGGCGATCTTCCGGTAGACCAGGTTACGTCGCTGATCCTCGAAGCCATCGATGGCAGCACTCGGAGCGTAGCCGGGAGCAAGAACTAGGGAATGGCCATTGTCTGCAAGTCGCAGTCCGAGATCGACAAGATGCGGCGCAGCGGCCACATCGTCCGCCAGGTGCTCGAAGAGCTCCGGTCGATGGTGCGGCCGGGCATGACCACGATGGATCTGGAAAAGACGGCCGAGCAGAGAATTAAGGAGCTGGGCGCGAAGCCGGCATTCAAGGGCTACTACGATTATCCCTGCGTGCTGTGCACCTCGGTGAATGAAGAAATCGTGCACGGTATTCCGTCGTCCAAGCGGGTGTTGAAGGAAGGCGATATCGTCTCGATTGACTGTGGGGTGGTACTCGATGGCTACTACGCCGACGCCGCCATTACCCTGGCCGTGGGTGAAGTTTCGCCGGAGCGGAAAAAGCTGATGGAGGTTACCGAGCAGTCGCTCTACCGAGCGATCGAGCAGGTAAGGATCGGCAACCGGGTCAGCGATATCGGCGCAGCGGTTCAGGAATACGTCGAGGCAAACGGCTTCAGCGTAGTGCGCGAGTTTGTTGGACACGGAATCGGCACCCGGCTGCATGAAGAACCGCAGGTGCCCAATTTCCGCTCCCAGGGGGCGGCTATGCGGCTGCGCGAAGGCATGGTGCTGGCCATCGAGCCGATGGTCAACTCCGGGCGCCCAGAAGCCAAGGTTCTGGCTGACAAGTGGACGGCGGTCACGGCCGACGGCAGTTCGAGTGCCCATTTTGAACACTGCGTGGCAGTGACCAGAAGCGGGCCGTTGATTTTGACAGGGTGAGTGGCCGCCAATCAGACGGAGAAGATCTTTCAGGAGTGCATGAGCAAAGAAGATGCGATTGAAGTGATGGCCACGGTTCTTGAACCGCTGCCAAACGCCATGTTCAAAGTGGAACTGGAGAACAAACACCAGGTCCTGGCACACGTTTCCGGCAAGATGCGAAAGAACTTTATTCGCATCCTGCCCGGCGACAAGGTCGCAGTTGAACTCTCGCCCTACGATCTGAACCGAGGGCGAATTGTCTATCGCTATAAGTAACCAGTGGCGGACCAATCGCGGGTGCGAGTCAATGGGAAGCGGGTTTTATGAAGGTAAGAGCGTCGGTTAAAAAAATTTGCGACAAATGCAAGATCATCCACCGCAAAGGTGTGGTGCGGGTGATCTGCGAGAACTCAAAACACAAGCAGCGGCAAGGCTGAGCCGGGCCACGG
The DNA here is from genome assembly GCA_019241535.1 of Acidobacteriota bacterium. GTDB lineage: Bacteria > Acidobacteriota > Terriglobia > Terriglobales > Acidobacteriaceae > Gp1-AA145. The sequence goes on from JAFAWX010000412.1 coordinate 13,602, forward strand.
CTTCGGCCGGCGACGGCTTTCGGTAAGGACAAGGCTATTTATGGCACGAATTGCAGGCGTCGATCTTCCACGCAACAA
>JAFAWX010000073.1 GCA_019241535.1 Acidobacteriota bacterium
AGTCTCTGCTTCTGGCGCAAGAACATGCCAAAGAGCTTGGCCATGAAGCGACGCTATACCCGGACTTCGCCACTGACCTGGAAGAGATCATCAATAGTTGCAAGCCTCGCCAAATCTCTTCATTCATAAGAATAATCCTCGATACCACTGTGCTCATCGCAGGAGAACGCCGAGGGGAAAATGTGCAGGCCATCGTCCAACGGGTGGCCAAGTTTGGTCAGAGAGAGTAGAGGGGCAAGCCGCGCACTGCCCAACAAGTCCATCGGCGCGAGAGGAAGAGCAAACCGTTCAGCTACACGGAAACGCTGCCGCCTGTTTGACATGCTGGGCCTGTAACAGGTGACGGCGTTCGTGGCCACAGATGATGTATAACCCTGTTCCCACCGTGAACCGAACCAGGGGCATGAATGGATTTCGGAAACGGATCCGGTTCACGTCATATTGGCCAGCTTTGCGAATGAGTTCGCGGGCTTCCTGATTGCGACGGCGAAGGCGGTCAATGACCGCGAGTTCCACCCGCAGACCGGGTACTATCTTGTTGGGCGCAGAAGCTCGTTTCCCGGAAGGTGAAGGATCTACGAAATTGCGAGTGAACCAGCGCGCGAACCACCCGAATTTGAGCTCTTCGACCGCAGATGCGGATTTTTCAACTAAGGCAGCAGAGATCGCGGGCAGGTAAATCTCGCTGAATAAGCAAAGATGTTCCAGGCATTGCCCAATACTCCATGTTCCAGGTGCAGCCCGCCAGTTGAGTTGCTCCGCGGTCAGTCGGGAGGTCAGCTCATCGACGCTTCGGTCAATGTCGTCGAGCTCAAATAGCAACCGAGCAGACCAGGCTGGAGCCGAGACAGGCAATTGTGTGACCATGCCAGGATTTTACCTGCTTCGACAGTAGTTCATTTTGAGCGCAGCCAATCTTCAAGTTCGACTCCTTGTGCCGTCTTCTCATCCCGGTACTTCACAACGACCGGCGTATAAAGGGATATTCCCCAGGCGGCAGCCTGGCCGCTTGCAACGGCACGAGCTCCGGCAACAACAACTGCGCCTTCAGGAACTTCGAGAGGCATCTGCTCGCTGCCGCGGTAGATTTTCGCGCGCACCAGATCATAAAGTGGGGTCGAACGGGTGAGAATCGTGCCCGCCCCCAGCACCGCCCGCGCCCGGACCAGCGTACCTTCGTATACTCCGCAGTTCCCACCTACGAGTACATCGTCCTCGATGATCACGGGCGCAGCGCTGACCGGTTCTAAAACCCCGCCGATTTGCGCGCCCGCGCTCAGGTGTACGCGTTTGCCGATTTGCGCGCAGGAGCCCACCAGAGCATGGGAGTCGATCATCGTGCCTTCATCTACGTAAGCGCCAACGTTGATAAACATGGGAGGCATGCAGATTACCGAAGGCGCAATATAGGCGCCCAGCCGGGCGGAAGATCCTCCGGGTACCACTCGCACTCCATCTTCGACCGAAAACTCCCGCACCGGGTAGGTGTCTTTATCCACGAAGGAGAGGCACTCCTTTGAGCCCTGGCGGGTGAGCTGCCCAAGACGAAAGCCGAGCAGAATGCCCTGCTTGACCCAGGTATTCACCTTCCACAGGCCGTCACTTCTTTCCGCGGCGCGAATTTCTCCCCGAGTCAGGGCGTCGCGAAACTCGACGAACGTGGCGCGCGCGCCCTGATCCTGCTCGACGCTTCCTAACGAGGACAGGCGCTCGATCTCTGATTGCAAAGAATTCATATGCAGCCTGCAGCAAGACAACAAAGATTATGCCTGCGCAACCGCGCGCGCGTGACCGGGCACGACAATCGTTCCATCCCTGCGCCTGCTCCGGCAGTTGGTTGGAGGATGCGGCTTCAGATGCACTTGCACTCGCTGCGGATCAGCACGCTCGGCAGAGTCTGAGTGACCTGCCGGGCCTCGGCGAGAGTAGCGTAAGGGCCATGCCAGCGCGCGTGATTAGCCGAATGACCGGCCGGCCGAGCTTTCCCGCCGTTGCAGTGGCCGCAGCTTGCGCGATGGAGAACTGCCTTATGAGGTCCGGCGGCCCAGTTTTCGTAAACGTAGAAGCTAGCGGAATCGGGCGCGGCAGCTGCGCTCTTCGCCACCAGTCCGACTTCGGCGGCGATCTTTTGCAGCCGCGAGCGCGTATCGCGCCGCACGGGAACCAGGGGCAGGCGATAAGCTTCCTCGATCCTTCCCATCATGGCCAATACGGCTTTGACCGGCATGGGGCTCGACTCGAGGAAGTTAGCCTGCATCAACGGCAGGTATCGGCGAAAGAGCTGGCGAGAGCTAATCCAGTCGTTCTGGAGCGCCGCGCGGGTCAATTCCGCCATCTCGCGCGGAATTTCGTTCGACGCCACCGATATAATCCCTACTCCTCCTAAGGCAATAACCGGCAGCGTCATGGCGTCATCACCCGAGAAGACCGCGAAATCGGCGCGAACCGAGTGGCAGATTTCAGCTATCTGGGTCAGATTGCCGCTCGCTTCCTTGATTCCCGCTATGTTGGGCAACTCCGAGAGGCGGGCCACGGTTCCCGGCTCGATATTTGCGGCCGTTCTTCCGGGAACGTTGTAAAGGATAATCGGCTTATTGATGGCTTCGGCTATGGCCTTGAAATGCTGGTATTGGCCTTCCTGTGTCGGCTTGTTGTAGTACGGCGAAGCGGTCAAGATGGCGGAAACCCCGTCGCGACTCGCGACCTCTTTCGCCTTCGCCACAGCGTCGCGGGTAGAGTTCGAAGTTGCGCCGGCGACAATTGGCACACGACCCGCGGCAACCTCGATGGTGATATCGATCACGCATAGCCATTCCTCGTGCGAGAGCGTCGGAGTTTCGCCGGTCGTGCCGCAGGGCACGAGAAAGTCTATGCCGGAGGAAACCTGCCAGGAGACCAGGTTCCTGAGCGCCTGCTCGTCGAGCGTCCCATCCTGATGGAATGGGGTAACTAGGGCAGTGCCGCATCCCCGAAGCTGCTGCATGGATTGACGATCCCCTCGCTAAAGCAAGTGGCTCTGAGGACCTGTGCGTGTGGACAGCGCGACCGTGAATCCCGACGGCCGCCGTCAACGCGCGCCGACCGAAGGTCGATCCGTCATTGCAACTTATGCTACCACGAAGCCGCGCGTCATATTGACGACAGGGTCATATCTCGCGCCAGATATCCTTGAAATCGTAAACGCCCTTTTTGCCTTTCAACCACTCGGCCGCGCGCACGGCGCCTTCGGCAAATCCCCGGCGCGATTTGGCGTCATGGCACAAATAAATCGTGTCGTCAGCGGAATCGAGCACCAGCTCGTGCATGCCGACTACTTCGCCCTCGCGGAAAGAGGTGATCTCAATTTCATCTCCCGCGGTCTGCTCGAGCAGGCGCTGAATGATGGCTGCCGTGCCTGACGGAGCATCCTTTTTGTGCGCATGATGCCGTTCGTAAATGTGTGGAAAATACCGATGCTTGAGGGCGGGAACTGAAGCTTTGACGAGATCAAAAAATAGATTCACCCCGAGCGAGAAATTGGAGCTGAAAACCAGGCCCGTCTGCACCCGTTCTACCTCGCGGCGCACCGTGGGCAGCTCCGCATACCAGCCGGTCGTGCCCACTACGATATTCGATCCCGCAGAGAGGCAGGCCAGGATGTTTTCTACCACGCACTGGGGGGTGGTGAAATCCATTACGGCATCGATTCCCTCGAGTCTTTTGGGCGAAAGCGCGGCGGCATGCCGATTCTCGGCCGAACGTAGCGCGGCGACCTCGTGTCCACGGCTGCGGGCAACTTCTGCAACCAGCGAACCGGTCTTGCCCATGCCCAGGAGAAGGATCTTCATCGCACTCAAGTGTAATCCCTGGAGCACGGGGAACGAACAGTCACGAACGGCCGGAATCTTTCGATCAGGCGAATGTATCCGGGTCCGGATCGGCAAAGAACACGCGGTGCAGGCGCCCCACCACGGCCGGTACAAGATCCTCGTCGATCACAAAGGTGAGGTTAATTTCCGAGGCGCCCTGGGAAATCATCCGGATTTTAATATCCGCGAGCTCTCCGAAAACATGCGCGGCAATGCCAGGGATCTCGCGCAGATTTTCCCCAACCAGGCAAACGATCGCCTTCCGGCCTTCATATTTCACGTCCGCCAGACGGGCAAGATCGGCAGCCAGAGCTGGGATTGACTCGTTCGAATCAAGAGTTAGCGAGACGCTAACCTCGGAGGTCGAGACCACGTCAACTGCCATGCGGTGCCGGTCAAAGGCTTCGAAAATCGCCCGCAAGAAACCGTGAGCAAGCAGCATGCGGGGAGCGGCGACATCCACGATGGTGATCCGCTTCTTGGCGGCGATGGCTTTGAAGAAGTTCTTTGAATGCGGAGCGCGCGCGCTGATGCGGGTTCCGGCGCAAGCGGGGTTGTGGGAATTGAGAATGTAAACCGGAATGTTCTTCTGGATCGCGGGCAGCACGGTTGCCGGGTGCAGAACCTTGGCTCCGAAGTATGCAAGCTCGGCAGCCTCCGCGAAGCTGATGACCTTAATGCGGCGGGCATCGGGGCAGAGGTTCGGGTCGGTCGTCATCATTCCATCGACGTCGGTCCAGATTTCGATTTTTTCCGCCTCAAGCCCGGCGCCGACGATGGAGGCGGAAAAGTCCGAGCCGCCGCGGCCTATGGTGGTGGTGATCCCACTTCGGGTGGCTCCGATGAATCCCCCCATGACCGGCACACAACCGCGCTCGACGAGGGGCAGCACCGTGTCCCGCAGTTTGCGGTTCGTGTCCTCAAATAGGGGGGTCGCGCGGGTGAATGCGTCATCGGTGACCACGCAGGTACGCGCATCGACCAGGGCGGAGTCGATCTGGTGAGCGGAAAGAGCTGCGCTGAGCAGCTTGCTTGAGAGCACTTCGCCAAAAGAAGCCACATGATCGGTGGTGCGAGGAGTCAGTTCGCCGACGGCGGCGATGCCCCGAAGCAACTCCTCGAGTTGCTCGAATTCACCTCCGAGATCACCGTGAAACTGGGTGAAGAGCGCGGTCCCGAGCAGTTCACCGGCGGTGTTGTAATGGCGCTCGCGAAGCTCGCGGGCGAGTGTGAGGGCGCTCTTGCGATTGCCGCAGCCCGCGGCGCGTGCCATTTCAAGCAGCTGGTCGGTCACGCGGGCCATGGCGCTGACCACGACTACCGGGCGCTGCGCGAGGCGATCGCGAACGATCGAGGCGACCCGCTGAATGGCCCTGGCATCCCCTACCGAGGTGCCGCCGAACTTCATTACGATGCAGCGGTTGCCCATCGATTTCCAGTCAAAGCGGTAGAAGGAGCCTGGGCTTGAAACCCATTCCCGACGGCGGGATCACCCGAGATAACCCTGGTCTTTCAACAACTCGGCGTTGAGCAGCGCGGCCCCGGCCGCTCCGCGGATAGTGTTGTGCGATAAGACGGTAAACTTCCAGTCCAGTGCGGGGCAGGGGCGGAGTCGACCGACCGTAGCCGTCATTCCGCTGCCGCACTCCACGTCGAACCTGGGCTGGGGGCGGTCGCTCAAGTCCAGGTAACGCACGGGATGCTCAGGGGCGCTCGGGAGATTGCGCTCCTGCGGCAGACTGCGGAACTCGCTCCAGGCTTCGAGGATCTCGGCGGCGGCTGCCCTGCTTTTGAGCTTGATCGAAACCGACTCGGTGTGCCCGTCCTCGACCGCCACGCGATTGCATTGGGCGCTTACTCGGAAGCCGCCGGGAACGATGCCTGCGCCGTTGAGGTGGCCGAGCAGCTTGCGCGTCTCCTCCTCCATCTTCTCTTCTTCTTTCGAAATGTAAGGGATGACGTTGCCGAGAATATCAAGCGAAGCGACCCCGGGATAACCTGCGCCGCTGACCGCCTGCATAGTGACCGCAATCACCGTCTCGAGCTCGAAACGCCGGTGCAAAGGAGCCAGGGCGAGTACCAGGCCGATGGCGGAACAATTGGGATTGGTCACGACGAACCCGCCGTTTTTGCGCCGCCAGGACTGGCACTCGATGAGCCG
>JAFAWX010000289.1 GCA_019241535.1 Acidobacteriota bacterium
CCGCTCGAGCTGTTCATCAGCACGCCGGGGGCACTGTAGGCGTACGCGGTTATGTCATTGCCTCCGTTGGGGAGGCTTTCGATCTGCCCGGAATTGTAAGTGGTCGTCAGATTGGCGTTTTCCGTTTCGAGCAACGGTGCAACTCCGCTTACCTCGACCGTTTCGCTCGTCTGCCCCACTTCCATCCGTATATTTGCCGCGGTCACGGCACCAACACTTACGACTACCGTCTCAGTGGTGGAGCGGAACCCGGAATGCGAAACATCCAATTTGTAGGTGTCGGGTTTTTGAAAGGCGAAGCGGAAAGCGCCGCTCGAATTTGTGGTCTCTGTCTCCGTAGTGCCGGTCGAGGTGCTGGTGGCGGTCACGTTCGCACCTGAAACCACAGCGCCTGAAGGATCCGTCACTGTTCCGGTGATCTCGCCGGTGACGGCGGTCTGCGCCGCAGCAGTTGCGACGGCAAATAAGCACAGAAGAACCATTTGGCCCAAGGCGACATACTTGGAGCCTGAATTCAATCGTGGGTGCATCTGATTTCTCCCTGACATGAATGAAACGAATTCGCGTATTTTCTCGAATTACGTATTTTTCCGAGACTGGAGCACAATTGGCCCAGATTATCGTTTTTGCTTGCGCAACTCGAATTCCACAACTGGCAACGCGTCAAGCGGCGTTGATTCAGGGACTTGAGCCGAATCCTGACCGCCTGGATTCTAAATGGCTACCATAATCGGGAGAATTGCGGCGGGAATATATTAGATTCTGTAGATGTTGGGCGAAGGAGTTAGACGGACCCAGACCCGAAACGTTAGCCGGCATATTGTAAAATCCTGCCTTTCCGCCCTCGGCAAGCACCCCTCAGGAGGCAAAAAGCCACGTACATTCCTGTCCTCGACCTCCAGCGGCAGTACGCCGCTATTCGGGATGAGGTTCTTAGCGCAATCGAGCGCATCTGCTCGAGCCAGAAGTTCATCCTGGGCGCGGAAGTTGATGCTCTCGAGAAAGAAATTGCCGCCTTTGTCGGTGTCGAGGCCGCGGTAGCGTGCGCTTCCGGCACGGAGGCCCTATGGCTGGCGCTGTCGGCTGCCGGGGTACAGCCGGGAGATCGCGTCATTACTACGCCCTTCAGCTTTTTTGCCTCGGCAAGCGCGATTGTGCGTGCCGAGGCAAGGCCGGTCTTCGTGGATATAGATCCGGGTACGCTGAATATCAATGGTGCCTGCGTCCGACAGCTGATGGAGCAACAAGTAGACGTTCACTCGGCTGAGACTTGGAAGCCCCCTCGCTCTCCAGGGTGGAAAGAAAGCCAAGACACGCGCCAGAACAACGCTCCGCGAGCCATTCTTCCGGTCCATCTCTACGGCCAGTGCGCGGATATGGACGAGTTACAGGAAATCGCAGACGAGCATCGCTTGCTCATAATCGAGGATGCGGCGCAGGCAATCGGAGCATCATGGCGCGGGCGGCGGGCCGGCAGCTTCGGCCGAGCAGCGGCGTTTAGCTTTTACCCGACTAAAAATCTCGGTGCCTACGGTGATGCCGGATTGGCGACGACCCATGATCCGACGCTTGCCGGGAGCATGCGCCGCTTGCGCAATCATGGCAGCCCGGAGCGATATCTCCACACCGAGCTTGGCTGGAATGCCCGAATGGATGCCATCCAGGCGGCGGTATTGCGAGTGAAGCTGAAATACATCGAGGGCTGGAACGAACAACGGAAGAAGCGGGCCAAGACTTATGATCGACTACTGGCGGAAGCCGGGCTGTCGGCCCTGCGAGGCTTGCAGCCGCTCGCCACAGCGCAAGCGGCATCGCCCGTTTTCCACCAGTACGTAATTCGCGCTCAGCGGCGCGACGAGTTACAGAAGTTTCTAGCAACCCGCGGCATAGCAAGCGAGATCTACTACCCGATTCCCCTGCATCTGCAGCCCGCTTTTTCCTATCTGGGTTATAAAGAGGGGGACTTGCCGGAGAGCGAGCGCGCCGCTCGGGAAGTACTCGCCTTGCCCATGTTTCCTGAACTTACCGGCGACGAGCAAAAACTGGTGGTGGCCGGAATTGCGGAATTTTATTCCTGACGGTCAGGCGGCCAAGCTGGATAAAAAAGAGCACGTCGCAGCCGCATTGGTGTCGCTTCCGTTCCGGCCAGCCATAGGCACCCATCGGCCGTTTGCCCGGAGTATAATCAGGCGAGTTAGTCCTCCGCGATCCCAGCGTTACCGAGGTATTCCATGTTTTTTCGTCTGGTGACTCTTGCTGCTTTGACCCTGTCAGTCCTTGCTACCGGTACACGAGCCCAGGTTCAGAGTTCGAAATCGAAGCCACGTGTTGTCGTCGTCGGCGTCAATGGCATGGAACTCGATATCATTCGCCCTCTGCTTCTGAAAGGCGAAATGCCGAACCTAGCCAAGGTCATCAAGAACGGTGCCTACGGAAAACTGCGGACGGTAAATGCGCCGAATTGTCCCCGTGTCTACACGACAATGTTTACCAGCACCAAGCCGGAAGAGCATGGAGTCACAGGCTTTCTGGTCGGAGGTATCACCGCTAATACCAACATGCTAAAGGAAGAGCCGATCTGGTCGTTGCTGTCTAAACACGGCGTCAGCGTTGGCATGGCCAACGTTCCGGCAACCTTTCCCGTGATGCCGGTGAACGGCTACATGATTAGTGGCATGCTTACTCGTGGCAAAAACTGCGAAGATGGTGTGTTGTGCGCACCCAAACTCTCGGAGGTCGAAGGCGGTGACGCCGTTTATCCCGCTAGCCTCAAGAGCGAACTGCTGAAAAACGTCGGCGATTTTTACATCGATTGCGAGCGGATGCCCTCGGCTGAGCAATTGCGCGGGCACGAGGCTGAGGTGATCGACTCCTGGCTCAAGCGGGTTGATCTGATCCGCGAGCAGCAAACCAAGCTCTTCGCCTACCTTCTAAAAAATCACCCCACGGATTTCACCTGGATGGTCCAGTCCTGTGAAGACCGTACCGGACACTGGCTGTACCCAATCGCGCCCTACAACGCAGGCTACAACCCGAAAATCAACTCCGCTCGTCCGGACGCCTTTCCCAACCAGTACATCGGGTTCGACAAGGTTCTGGGCACGATTCTTCAGAACATCGATGCCAATACTTACGTTTTCATCGTTTCCGACCATGGCATCAAGCCGCTGCGTGAATTTGAAGAAACCGATCCCCACGCCCACATGGACCACGAGAAGACCACGCCGGTGATCGCTAAACACGACTTCGCCGATGGCGACGACGTGCCCGGCTCGTTTTTTGCCACCGGCCCGGGGATCAAACACGACATGCGCCTCATGGGGTTTGAAGCCTCGGTTTACGACATCGCTCCAACCATTCTTCATCTCTACGGCATCCCGCAGCCGGAGCAGATGCGCGGACACGTGCTGAGTCAGATCTTTGAGCCCGGAAACGACAAAGTAGCCGAGAAGTAAAGAGACGCTCCGGTTAAGGAGCGCAAGCCACCGGCGCTCTAGGGCCGGGTCCTTCGGCGTAAGGACGTAGCGCGCGCCTCGGCGTCTCTCGCCTGCCCGTATTTTCCAAGTTCTCTATAAGCTTGCGCCATGAGGTCGTATACCTCCGGGTTCTTCGGTATCGAGCTCGCAAGTGGCTCAAGCTGTCCGAGCGCGCGATCGGCATCTCCCTCGGCCATCTCCGCGCGCGCGACGCCCAAGCGTGCTTCGACGCTGCGGGCGTCGAGCAACAGCGCAGCCTCAAACTGGTCATCGGCGGCACCGGGGTTTTTCAACCGAAGATAGATGTCGCCAAGAAGCAGGTGCGCCCGAAGCTGCCCGGGAACGAGTTTTAGGCTGGCTTGAAGGGCATCACGCGCGCCCGCCCAATCTTGGGTCTTCTCGCGTGCCTGCCCCTCATAATAGGCCGCGGTGGCGTCATCCGATCGTACCTCGCGCGCTGCCTTGAAGTGCTCGGCCGCCCTGGCGAAGTCGCCCGTGTTCAACTCGAGTTCACCGAGTTGCCGGAGTGCTGTAGGCGACTTGGGATCCACCTCGAGCACCTGCTCGAGTGCCGCACGCGCCTCTGCAGTACGGTCGCTCTCAGAGGCCATCATCGCTTTATGCAGCAGGTTGGCCTCGCGAATCTTGTCCTTGGGGTCGGGCAAGAGTGACGGCTCGGGAACATTGGTTGAGCTTCCCACGTCGGCGCGGCCGAGGTAACCCAGTGCCTTCAGCTCGTTGATCGTATTGTCGGGCACCGCGGCCGGTGAAGCACCGGCCGTGGGCGCCTTCGCCCGCCGATCGGCGAGCATCGCCCGGAGCTTCTGCACCGTCTGATCCCAGGGTGCATAATCGTTTTCCGATTCGGCGGGATCGCGCTTAAGGTTATAGAGTTCGGGCCTCGGTGCTTCAATAAACTTGAACTCGGGTGTCCGCAGCGAACGCAGCGGTGCCCAGCCGAACCGCAAAGGATAATCGGTCTCCCCGAACACCACCTGGTCGCTCTTCTGGGTACCGCCGAAATACGGCACCAGCGACTCCCCGTCAAGCCCGCTTGGAACCCTGACACCCAAAACATCGAGGACGGTTGGCAGAATGTCGGTCGTACGCACTTGCGACTTCATCACTTGGCCGGAATTTACGTTGGCGGCGAGCTTGATGATGAGCGGAACGTGCGTAGTCGAGTCGTACAGAAAAATACCGTGCGTATCCTCACCGTGCTCCCCGAGGCCCTCGCCGTGGTCTCCCACGACGATAATCAGCGCATCTTTGTACCATCCTCGCCGTTTGAGATAGGCGAGAAAATTCGCCAGCGCGGAATCGGCATAAGCGATCTCCCCGTCGTAGAGGCGGTCCTTGTAGGTTTCGGAATAAGGCGGCGGAGGCTCATAAGGGTCATGCGGATCATACAGGTGGACCCATAGAAAATGGGGATTGGCCGGGTGAGCTGAGAGCCAAGTCTCGGCGCGCCTGACTACGTCCATCCCCCGCCTTTCGATTCTTCCCCAGCGGGCCCTGGTTTGTGCGTGCTCGGGAAAGTTGTCGTAATAGTCAAATCCACGGTCGAGCCCCGGTGCAAGCGAGCGGCTGTCGAGAATAACCGCCCCGATAAAGGCTGCCGTTCGGTAACCGCGCGGTTTGAGCAGTTCGGCCCAGGTCGCATGCGTTGCTGCCAGGGGAATGGCGAAATCCGTTACCCGATGCGAACTGGGCAGCAGCCCGGTCAAGATTGTCGCGTGCGAACTGTTGGTAATAGGACTGGGGGTAAAAGCCTGAGCAAAGCTAATGCCGTTCTCAGCCAGCTGGTCAAGAGCCGGCGTTTTGATCTTCGTATACCCGTAGCAGTGCACGTGGTCGGCGCGAAGAGTGTCGATAGTGACAAGAAAAACGTTTGCCGGAGTCGGCTTGTGCCCCTCGCCCGAAGCGGACGAGCAAGCACCTAATGCCAGCCAGAAAACGAGCCAAACAGGGCCAGCTCTCATCCGCGTCCAGACTAGCATAATGGCTCTAAATGCAAGCTCGGGTGAACCGGTGCCGGCCCGTGCTGGGATATAATTTTTCTTTTAATGCTTGTCTCCCGCTGCCCGTTTTCCCTGCTGCTCGCCGCATCTCTATGGCTGCCGGCTCCAGCCCTGTCGCTCGCGAATTCAACTCCGAACGTGGTGGTAATCACCATCGACACGTTGCGCGCGGATCACCTTGGCTGCTATGGCTATAAGCAAATTCGCACCCCCAATCTGGATTCGCTGGCCTCGACTGGCGTGCGCTTCGAGCGCGCCTTCACGGCGGTACCGGTAACCCTTCCCTCGCACACGGTTATCTTCACCGGTACCTATCCACCGCTCAGCGGCATCCACGATTTCGCCGGGAACAAGCTCGGTGCTACCCAGACGACGCTTGCTTCAGTGCTGAAGAACCATGGATACACGACGGGTGCGATCGTCGGCTCGGCCGTTCTCGACTCGCGCTTTGGCCTGAACCGGGGCTTTGATTTTTACTACGACCACTTCGATTTCAACCGCCTTCAGGAATCGAATATTGATGAAATGGAACGGCCGGGAAACCTTGTCGCCGACGTCGCGCTGGACTGGCTGAACAAGAATTACAAAAGCAAGTTCCTGCTGTGGATGCACCTCTACGATCCTCACTATCCTTACCGGCCGCCCGAGCCTTATAACACGGCGTACAAAGACCACCTCTACGATGGGGAGATTGCCTTCGCCGATGAGCAGGTTGGCCGCCTAGTTCGCTTCTTGAAAGAAAAGAAGCTGTATGACGACACCCTAATTGTCCTGGCTGGTGACCATGGAGAAAGCCTGGGCCAGCATGGGGAAAAGACGCACGGATTCTTTATCTATAACTCCACTTTGCGCGTGCCGCTGATCTTTCATCTGCCAGCTGCCGATGCCCCTAAGCCGGTGGTGGTGAACAGCCTAGTAAATCTCGCCGACATAATGCCTACTGTGCTAAGGATCTTGGATTTCGAAGTTCCATCCGGGGTTCAAGGCGAAAACCTCCTCCCACTGATTGCTCGCAAAAAGCCGGAAAATTCGCGCACCCTGTACTCTGAAACCTTTCTGCCGCGGCTTCATTTCAACTGGAGCGAACTGCGCGGCGTCGAGACCGACAAGTACCACTTCATCGACGCCCCTAAACCCGAGCTCTACGACGTAAGCAAGGACCCAGAGGAGACAAACAACCTGCTTTCGACAAGACCGGCGGTGGCAGATGAACTGCGCGCCCGGTTATCTTCTCTGATTGTCGAATACAGTGCCGGACATGAACTGGCGCAGAAAACCGGACTCGATCCCGCGCTCATGGAGCGTTTGAAGTCTCTTGGTTACGCCGGCTTTTCGGGTGGCGGTTCTCCAACCGTGAGTAATCGATCTTTGCCCGATCCCAAGGATCGCATCGCAGCCTACGAGCTTTTTTCTGATGCCATGTCGGACAGTCAGCACGGACGATACCAGGAGTCCGCTGAAAAGCTCGCGGCAGTGCTCAAGACGGAACCCGACTCGATTCCCGCGCATTACATTTTAGGTCTGAACTACTACCGCATGCATCAGTATGGGCCAGCGGTTGAGCATCTTGGGCGGGTTGTTGAGCTCAGCCCGGACTACGCTCTTGCCAACTACCAGCTCGGTCTGGCCTACGCGCGTGGCGGGCGGATGGATGAGGCCATTCAGGAGTTCAGGCATGCTCTGGATCTTGACCCCACCAATTTCGACGCGGCCTATAACCTCGGATCGGCATATCTCGAGAAACAATCGCTTCCGCAGGCTCTCGCCGCCTTTCGCCAGGCAGAGGAAATAAATCCTGACTATCCTCCTCCCCATAAGGCCTTGGGCAAGGTCTTGCTGTACCAAGGCCAGGTTGATGAAGCTCTCTCTGAGCTGCGCCGGGCAGCCCAGCTCGCGCCGGCAGATCCCGACGTGCACGCGACGCTCGCGAAAGCGCTCGCAGCCAAGGGAATGAACCAGGAAGCCGAGGAGGAGATGCGCCGAAGCGAGCAGGCGCAACCTCAGCAGTGAAGCCATCAATTCCTATCCTTCGGCTAAAAAAAATCGCATGGGCAGTGGATTTGTTATGTGTCCTGAGCCAGGTTGCCGCGGCCGAGCCGAAGCCGGCGGTGAAATCGGGCCACGACATCCGACCGAACGTGCTCCTGATTACGATTGATACGGTGCGGGCTGATCACCTCGGCTGCTACGGTTACGCTAAGATTCAAACTGCGACACTCGACGCACTTGCCCATGACGGCATTGTTTTCGAACACGCTATCGCCCAGGTACCGCTCACCTGGCCGTCGCATACGGCTATTCTCACCGGCACCTATCCGTTTCAAAACGGAGTTCAGGATTTTACCGGCCAACCGCTCGACGCGCGTTTCCGCTCCCTAGCCCAGGCCTTTCAGAAAAACGGCTACGCGACCGGCGCGGTCGTCAGCGCCTACGTTCTCGACCGCCTGTGGGGTCTTGCGCGCGGCTTTGATTTCTATGACGATGCGTTTTCCCCCGAAGCTTTCCGGGAAAAAGATATTGGACTGGTGGATCGCAAAGCAGGAGAAAGCGTTGCTCACGCCATCCGGTGGTTAACGAAGCAGCGGCAGGCTGCCGGCCCGGATCGGCACCCGTTTTTTTTGTGGTTGCATCTATACGATCCGCACAGCCCCTACGACCCCCCGGAACCGTACCGTACCGACTATCGAGATCGCCTCTATGACGGAGAGATCGCCTACGCGGATCATGAGCTTGGACGGCTGATCGCCTGGCTCAAGGACTATCGTCTTTATCAGAACAGCGCGATAGTCGTGCTCAGCGATCATGGCGAGTCTCTTGGCGAGCACGGCGAGCAGGAGCACGGTTTTTTCCTGTATAACTCGACCGTGCGGGTTCCGCTTATCGTTAAACCGCCTGCGACGAGGAACCTGCGAGCTGGCCGGTCGAGCACGCCGGTAGAAACCATTGCCGTCGCGCCTACGCTTCTCCGTCTGGCCGGGCTGAAAGATGAAATTGAAAAGCAGTTTATTGCCGCGGATCTCATCCGGCAGAAGCAGGCCACGGAGCCCGTCTATAGCGAGACTTTTTATCCCTTTAATTCCTTTGGATGGAGCCCGCTGCATTCGCTCGAGAGCGACCGGTATCACTACATCGATGCGCCACGTCCGGAACTGTACGACATCGCCGCGGATCCGGAAGAAAAACACAATTTAGCGTCAGAACAAAATGCAGTCGTGGCCGTGCTGAAGGACAAGCTGCATAGTCTGCTCGAGCACAAACCTTTCACCCCTGCGGCGGATGCAAGCACCGCCATCGCCCCCGATGCGCTCGAGAAACTGCGCGCCTTGGGCTATGTCGCCTATCACTCGCCTGTCTCTCCAGACGCCATCGCCCGGGGACTGCCCGACCCGAAAGACAAGCTCGAGGAATTCAATCGCATTCTCGAAGCCGAAGACGCCATTCATGCCGACAGCATCGCGCAAGGCGAGGCTATTCTCGCCAATATCGAACACCAGGACCCCAGCCTGTATATCGTGCCCTTTCTCCTCGGAGAGACTGCCGCGCGGCAAAAGGACTGGGCAAAGAGCGCTCAGGAGTTCAAGCGCTGCCTGGAATTGAACCCCAATTTTGACCAGGCTATGACCGGTCTCGCGCGCACCTTGTTCTCGCTTGGACAGGCGGAGGAGGCAAAGCAGTGGGCGCGTAACGCTTTGAAATTTAATCCGTCGAATTACAAAGCATGGTATGAGCTGGGTTCGATTGAATCTGGCGAGAATAAAGCGGCGGCCATAAGCGATTATGAAAAGGCCGTGGCCATTCAGGGCAACTTTTCCCCCCTGAGGCGCGATCTGGGCATGCTCTACTTTGAGCAGCAGAACTACCCCGAGGCAGCCAAGAACCTCGCGAAGGCGGCAGAGCTAGGCGTGAATGATGCCTTATTGTTCAATTATCTGGGGATCTGCTACGACCGAATCGGGCGGCTCGCAAAAGCCATCGAGAGTTTCCGTCACGCTCTCGATCTGCAGGAGAACCTGGCCGAAGCTCATTTGAATCTCGGATTCACTTATCAGCGGCTCGGACGGGAGGCGGTGGCGAGCGCCGAATACCAGCGCGCATGCCAGCTTAAGCAGGATTTCTGCAAGCTGGTCCCCTCCGGGCGGTAAAATGGCGCTGCATATCGACCTAGAATTCGTGAGTATCTTGTGCCGCACGAGTTAAAGATCGTCTGCGGTTTGCTAAAACCCGACCCTCATCGCGCAGATTTTTTACCTGGATCGCAACCAACCCCAACCGGCTCCTCGCGACCTACTTCACCCCCGCAGACCTGTGCCGGTACCTGGGTGAAAGTCGTCGTACGAGAATACGCCGGGGTGCAGGAGCGGGAGGAAGAAGCAAAAGGCAAATCGCGGTGACGATTGCGTCCTGGTACACGTCTAAAGGGGTAGGAGGGCGCCGGATGCAGTCGCTCTTGGTTCTCCCACTCATAGCCGCTCTCTCGTTAACCGCAGCGTCTCAAACCAGTCACCTGTTCACCGGAACCGTCTTGGACCAGAACGGCCAGCCGCAAGCCGGCGTTGACATCGCATCGTTCTGGCTTGGAGGCGTAAAAGACCAGAGTGGTTTTCGGCCCTACAATGCGGCGACAAGCGATGAACAAGGAACATTCACGCTCAGCCCAAAGGAACTGCGCTCTCCGATGACTGTGCTCGCGTTAGACTCCGAACGACGTCGGGGAGCGGTCGTGACAATTGACGACATTCGAGCCGGCAAAAAAACGATTGTCACGTTGAGACCTCTTCATCGGGTCCGTTACATCTTCCAAGGCCCGGGATTAACCGACCTGTCACAGTCTCGAATCACTCTCGAAACCCCACGTGGAATGTTCAGTCAAATTTCTGGCCCGCGAGAAAACACCATATCCCTCCCTTCGGGCCAGTACACCTTCCGAATCGCTGTAGTCGAAGGAAGTCCGCAGGAGGTGCACTTTGAAGTAGCTAATCGTGATCTGACCCTAAAACCAATCGACTTGGTCGGGGGTATAGCACAGCACTACGGACGGCCGGCGCCGCCGCTTTCCGCTGTGCTGGCGGTCAACAGCGATTCGTTTAACGCCGAGACACTCCGCAACAAATGGGTACTGCTTTATTTTTGGGGTTATTGGTGTGCGTCTTGCGTCAATGAGGGGCTGCCAAAGTTGGCACGATTCTATAAGGAGAATCGAAAGCGTTTCGCGAACTTTGAGATTCTTGCAATCCACGAAAACGGGGTCGGCGGTAACATCACTGTCGGCGAGTTGAGGCAAAAACTTGCACGATTGGCTGACGACAAATGGTCAGGAACCCTGCCGTTTCCGGTTCTTCTCGACCGCTCCGGGGAGATCATCAAGACGTGGGGCATTGTTGCCTTTCCCACGGTTGCGCTGATCAACCCCGAAGGAAATGTAGTCGAGGGTGATATAGAGAGGCTGCGGCGGGCGCTGACTCCGAACTAAAAACCCAAACTGGAGCGATGTCTCTGTTGAAAGCCGTGCCCGTTGCCAGGATCCCCTTCTAGTCCAGTAAATCGAGGGTCACTGTCGGGAGCGCTGATCAGCAAGAGCCGGGCAAAGCATCTTACCCGTCAGGGCCATTGCCAAGTAAAGGAGTATTGGTACGTCGTGCTCAGACCGCGGATTTGACCCAGATAGCAAACATTCATGGCCGGAACAAACGGGCGACGATAGCGGCCCTTAAAAAGTCACTCAAGTTGCACGAGTGTATCGTCGCCGAGAGCAAAGGCCGGATCATGGGCTATGGCTGCATGAATTACGCCTTTTTTGGGCGTGGGTTTGTGTCCATCCTCTACGTAGCAAAAGCTGCCCGGCGGCGCGGAACCGGTAACCGGTTGCTCGCCGCTTTCGAGGCGGAGTGCCGCAGCGAGCGAATCTTCACCTCGACAAATCTCTCCAATCTGCTGATGCAGTCGTTGCTGAACTCACGAAGCTATAGATTAAGTGGGGTGGTACAGGACTTGGATCCGGGCGACCCTGAGTTGTTCTACAGCAAGCAACTGAGATAAAAGCTTTTCGTCCCCAATCGACCGCAGGTTTGGAAACGTAGTGTCATGGTAGAAAACAACTTCACTTCACAGCGGAGTTGACGGCCGAGGCTTCGAGTTCTTGCAAAAGTTTTTTGGCCTTAGCCGCAAACGGGCTTCCCGGAAATAGTCTGATGAAATCCCGCAGTTGCGCGGCCGCGTCGGATTTTCTGCCTTCTTTAAGATAGAGGTTCACCAGTTGCAACCGGGCCTGTGGCATGGCCGGGCTCAACTCGACAGTCTGTTTCAAAAACGATTCGGCTTCCGGCAATTTTCCCGTCTTCATATCGAGCGAGCCAAGCAAAAAACGCCCCAGGGCTGAATCCGGTTCCCGCCGCATTCCTTCCTCCAAATAGCGGTTAGCGTCTCCGAGATTGCCCATCATCATGCACACATTGCTGAGGTTGAAATAAGCGGCGGCATCGCTTTGGTTTAAACGCACTACCTCCTGAAACTCCTTGCGCGCATCGCCTAGGTCGGAGCGGCTCAGGTAGGCTGAACCTAAATTGTTATGGGCGGGATAGTAGTCGGGAGCAATCTTGAGCGCGGACTGATAATGAGCAACGGCTTCCTCCGGCTTGCCTTGGCGATCAGCATCCACCCCCTTCTCGTACTCCTTTACCGCTTTTTTGGGGAAGCGCCTGTTGTAATCGCCGGGATCAATCAAATTCGGATTACTCCCCCCGGTGCGACTGGCCGCGGGATCAGCAGGTTGGCCGCTTTCGCGTGGCTGCAAGATCAGCCGCTCCATGGCAATGGCGCTGATGTCCGGCATCAGAATCACGCGCTCATCAACGGGATAATAGGCTTCGTCGTTGATGATGATGTGGTATTCGCCTCCGACCAAGTTCGGAAAGCTGAATTTGCCTTCGGTGTCGGCGTACATGTTGGTAATTGGACTGCCTCGGAACCGCAGTTCGATGAGAATCTGATGTGAAGGAAAATCGCCTCGGGCTATTCGAAGCTGGCCGACAATCGTCCCGAGAGTCTGCTGCTGTTGCGATATCAGTGCGGGAGGGATAAGAAGACTGATCAGGAGGATAAGCGGACTACACCTGCGGGCCATCATTCACCCATAAAGAGAACGGGACCCGTTCGCTTATACGAACGGGTCCCAGAAGAACAATCCTGGCTAAAAGCTGATCTTCGCACCCACTTGCAGAACGCGGGCACCAAGCGTGCCACCAGCTTTACCGAAAATGCTGCTCGTAATGTTATTGTGATTTGACGTACCGGAACTCGCAAGCACGAAGTTAGGATGGTTGAAGAGATTGAAAGCCGCCCCTTCGAGCTTCAATCCCACCCTTTCTCCCACTTTGAAGGTCTTAGCCAGAGTCATATCCGATTCCCAGTAGCCGGGACCAACGAAGGTATTGCG
>JAFAWX010000385.1 GCA_019241535.1 Acidobacteriota bacterium
CGGGATGATAGTAAAAAACGTGGACAGGCCCAAGCCTCGATTCGCATTCGAATTGTGTGGCCAGGTTGTAGAGCCTGCTGCCCAGTCCTGCCCGAACGATCTGGCCAGCGCAGTAATATTCGGTAAAGTCATTGTTCGGCTGACTCAGGAAAGAAACCCAGGCAATCGCCACCACCAGAAGTGTTAACGCCAGAATGGCAGCTGTCCGGAGCCAAAATTCCGCGGACTTGGCGCGAGGACGAGGACCTGCAACGGTCGCGTTGGCTCCCCACTCCCCTTCGGGCTTCTCCATAATCGGCTTCCAATGCGGAAATTCGATGATCCATAGTACCCCTGCTGCTGTGTACAACTGTATTCATTTAAGGGCCGCCGGACTTCCACAAAAGTAGCCATAAGCGGCAGCTTCCACAATTTAGGCTTCCTTCAGAAACCTTCCCTCAAAGACACCTGGCATCCCCGGAGACATTAAGTAATTTAAATTCTTGTATATCAGCTTGATGCTAGCGCTATCGACAGCTAACCAAGTTTGGCTATACACTTGCCACTACGCAGCTGCGATTCATTCGCGAGCCCCCCGACGCGCAAGAATCCCATGCAAGAACATGTCTGAGGAGACAAAATTATGATGACCTTCGTTTTGAACTCTCTTGCTCGCCTTCACAAAGAAGAAGAGGGTCAAGGGCTTGTGGAATACATGTTGATTATTGCCCTGGTTGCTTTCGGAGCCGTGGCCGGAATGGGCACCTTGGCCAGCTATCTCAATCAGGCCTTCAGCGCCATTGGTTCACTGGTCAACAAGTATATTTCTTAGGAATTTTTGGGGTCGCTCGGTCTACACTACTTCAGACCGAGCGACGCCCGATTCCATTCGCTTCCTCGTTGAGGGGAGTCGACAAACCGGGCGAGCCCGGTACAATAGCAAATACTAGCGAGGTACGCTCGCCAGCCTTAGCATTCGTTAAGGCGTGCCGTATTTTGTTTGTTCAAATGCGATCCGGTGACACGCTTACTGGAAGCTTCCCCACGGGCAGGTTGCTAAGCGTGTCGAATTCTTGCTGTGGAGGTGGTTTACGGGTCTGCAAAGGTTACTAACGGCCTTCTTGGTGGCCGCGGTGCTCGCTGGAGGCATCACTTTTCTTTTCTATCGACGACTGAGTGCCAACGCGCAGCAGCGTAGGTCAACGCCGATTGTAGTTGCCGCCACCGATCTTCCTGTCGGTGTCACTCTCACGCAAAAAGACCTGACTTTACTGGACTGGTATAGCGATGCCCTACCGGCGGGCGCTTTTACCAAGATTGACGGAGTGATTGGACGCCCGCTGCTCTACCCGATGGCGGCAAAAGAACCCATTTTGCAGAACGCTATCGGTGTAGAAGGCGCCGGCATCGGCCTTGCCGGCAAGATACCCGAGGGTATGCGCGCAACCGCCGTTCGATCCAACGAAATCGTCGGCGTCGCCGGTTTCCTCTACCCGGGGTCACACGTGGATGTACTGGTTACATTCACTCCCCCCGGGGGGACCGTTCCGGTTACCGAAACCGTGCTGCAAAACGTCGAGGTGCTGACAGCAGGCCAGACCATCGAACCCGATCCCCAAGGCAAGCCGCAGTCGGTGAACGTAGTTACCCTGCTCCTCTCTCCCCAGGACTCGCAAAAACTGCAGCTTGCGAGCGGACAGGGCAACATCCAGTTTGTCTTGCGCAGCGGGGCGGATCAGAAGAAGATTGCCTCGCTGAATCCGACCCGCTTGGACGAGCTGGTCGTGGGAGCCAGACCGGCGCCTGTGGTCGCTGCCCCCGGAGTGAAGCATGCTCCTCGCAAAAGTGAACCACCCCCATCCGTTTATATGCTGGAGGTCATTCAAGGAACACAGCGTTCTGTACAGAAATTCTAAGACGAGGGTTTTGCGCCCGCACAAATGAATATTTTCGCGTTGGGAAAAATGAGAGCGCTGATCCCGACCCTTGGCATCGCGATATTGCTGGCCCGAGTTCCAGCCGCAGCCCAGGCGGAAGGACAGGCGCTGCATATCTTCGTGGGCAAATCCGTGGTAATCAATGTGCAGTCACCGATTACGAGGATCCTGTCCAGCAACCCTGCCGTGATCGACACGCTGGCTACATCTCCGACTCAAATTGTGGTCGAGGGGAAAGCTGCCGGTTCGAGCAGCCTGATTCTTTGGGATGCGGGGGGACACTCGCAGATACTCGACGTCACCGTCGATGTGAATGTTGCCCGACTGCGGGCAGCAATCGAGCAGACCTACCCAGGCGAACCCATAACGGTACAGACCGATGGCGCTCACTTGATTGTGACCGGCACGGTTTCCGATGCAAAGATTGTCGACGACGTAGGCAAGATGGCGGCGGCTTACTCAAGCGGTGTGGTGAATTCACTGACCGTTGCTCCGGTGCACGAGCAGCAGGTCCTGCTGGAGGTCAAGTTCGCGGAAGTCGACCGGACCAAGCTGCAACAGCTTGGTTTTAACTTCTTCAGCACGGGTGCCGCAAACACCCTGGGTACGGTCAGCACGCAGCAATACGCTCCTCCCGTGTTACAGTCCATTCCAGGGAGCTCCGGGACCTCGGGCACGATCTCAACCACGCTGCAGATCAGCGACCTGCTCAACATCTTCGCCTTCCGTCCCGACCTTAACCTCGGTGCAACCATTAAAGACCTTGAAAGCAGGTCTGTTCTGCAAATTCTCGCGGAACCGAATCTGTTGTCCATGAACGGTCAGAAGGCCAGTTTTCTGGCTGGCGGAGAGTTCCCCGTGCCCGTGGTGCAGGGGGGACAGAACCTTGGAGTAGTAACCATCCAATTTCGTCCGTTTGGCGTACGTTTGGAGTTCACCGCCTTCGTCGGAAAGGGCAACATAGTTCGTCTGCATGTCTATCCCGAGGTCAGCACGCTGGATTTTTCAAACGCAGTGATCATCTCCGGCTTTACCGTGCCTGCGTTTTCAACTCGCCGTGCAGAAACCGATATCGAGCTAAAAGATGGGCAGTCGTTTGGCATTGCCGGTCTGCTGGATAACCGCGCCCAGGTGCAGTTCAGCAAGATTCCCGGCATCGGCGACATTCCGATTTTGGGTAACTTCTTTCGCTCAAAGAGTGTAAGCCGCAGCAACAGCGAATTACTTGTCCTGGTCACGCCCCACGTTGTAGACCCCATCAAGATGAACAATCCCCCTCCTGTGCCGCCTGCGAATCCCGTCAAGTTCCTGGAGAATGGCAGTTTTGACAAGCATCTTCCTGAGAAGGTTTCACCCGCGACGAGTGTTGGGAGCCAGCCGCCTCCGAGTGCCAAATGAATCCGATGTCTATCCGAGACGCGCTAAACGATTCCCCGCGCGAGAGTTTTTCAACTAATGAACCGCTCTCAGTGGTTGGCGTTTGTCTCGATGAGGAGACTTGGACGATACTGAAGAACTTCGCTGAATCTGCTCCGCTTATCAAGCTCCGCTCGCATCTGTCCGATTACCGGGTGCAGGAGACCGACTCGGTTTCTGATTGGCTGGGGTCGCCGTTGCCAGACATCTGCATCATCGATTTTGACCGGGACCGGCGCAAAGCGGCGCAAACTGCAGAAAATATTCATGGCGGCGCGCCAGACACCGCCTTGTTCGCAGTCTCGACCGACGCTCAACCCGATCTCATCATCCAGTCCATGCGCAGCGGCTGCAGCGAGTATCTGCTGAAGCCGGTCGGGCGTGAACAACTGTTAAATGCCGTGGCCCGGGTCGGGGGTCGGCGGAAAGAGCGGACCCAGGCCTTTAAGGCCCAGGTGCTGGCATTTATGGGCGCCAAGGGCGGCTGTGGCGTAACCAGTCTGGTCACCCAGCTGGGCGCCTTGCTGGCCAATACGTTTTCAAAACGGACATTGCTGGTTGATTTGCACCCGGATTTCGGGGATGCCGCCCTCTATCTTGGGCTTACCAAGTACCGGTATCACTTTTTCGAGTTGGTCGAAAATACCGAGCGGCTGGATGGTGAGCTGCTGCAAAGCTTTCTCGCCCGTCATTCGAGCGGGCTCGAACTGATTCCAGCGCCGGAAGGGGCGGACGTCCCCAGGCGGATCCTGCCCGGTGCGGTGGCGCAAACCTTCGACTTCCTGCGCGCCCGCTATGACTTTATCCTCGTCGACATGGCTCCTGGCCTGAGTGATGAGAATTTGGAACTGGTCCGCCATTGCGACCAGCTCCACGTGGTCGCGGTGGCAGAGGTTTCCGCTCTGCGAAACGTGGTTCGCCACTTCGAGTATCTGACCCGCAAAGAAATCCCCCGTGAACGGTTCCGAGTGGTCCTAAATCGGCACCAGAAGCGCTCATTGATCAACGACAGCGAGATTGAGAAAACCCTGGGCCAGAGAATCTTCTGGAAGGTCCCAAATCAATATGCCCATGTGGTGAAAGTGATCAATGGTGGCGATCCAATTGCATCTCTTTCGAGTTCGGATGTGATAAGGAATTTGAAAGAGTTGGCATCTTCCCTG
>JAFAWX010000053.1 GCA_019241535.1 Acidobacteriota bacterium
GCGCGCGCAGCGCGCAACCAGGCCCAGGCGCAACTCGACTTGGCGAAGACCTCGGCCGAGCGGTGGAACTCGCTCAGGTCCATGGACGCGGTTGCCCAGCAGGAAACCGACGAGCGCTCGAGCGGGTATACGCAGGCGCAGGCCGCGCTAGCTTCCGCTACCGCCAATGTGCACCGGCTGGAGCAGCTGGAGTCCTTTAAACATCTTTACGCCCCCTTCGCCGGAGTCGTCACCAAACGGAACACGGACATTGGAGCCTTAATCAATGCCGGCAACAGCGGCGCCAATCAGGAATTGTTTGTGGTTGCACAGATTAATCCTCTTCGCGTCTACGTTGATGTTCCCGAACTTTACGCGGCCTCGATTCGGCCGGGCATCGCAGCCAGCGTGGAACTAGCGGCTTCCCAGGGCACACTATTCACCGGCAAGGTGGTGCGGACCTCCGATGCGATTGACCCGACGACGCGTACTCTGCGCACGGAAATCGATCTCCCGAATCCCCAAGGCAAGCTCTTGCCAGGTTCCTATGCCCGGGTACAGTTCGGGGTCGCAATCGTGGCCCATCGGTTTTCTATCCCCGTCAATGCCCTTTTGTTTCGTGCCGAGGGGCCGCGGGTTGCGGTCCTGGGCGGCGACAACAAGGTGCACCTAAAGCCGGTCACGATAGGTCGCGATTACGGTACGGATGTGGAGATTCTCAATGGGCTCGAAAGCACGGAAGCAATCGTCTTGAACCCCAGCGACTCGCTCGAGGAGGGGCAAACCGTGAGTGTGGCAAAGCGAGCCACACGGTGATGACCACGCGAGTGCTGTTCGCGCTGATTTTATTCTCAAGCGCAATGGCCGCGGCCGGCCCGCCCAAATCCAGGCGGCCGGATGTCGAAATCCCGCAACACTGGCAATCGCCAGTTCCATGGGGTCCTGCAAACCCACTCGATTCGATTCCCAAAGCTAGCTGGTGGAAGGTCTTCCGCGATACTGAGCTCGACGGCTATGAGCAACAAGCGATGGCCAACAACCAGACCGTCAGAGCGGCCGTTGCCCGGCTGGCCGAGGCGCGCGCATTTGCCCGCGTCACGGCGTCAGGCCTTTATCCCGAACTCGATGCCGGTCTCGCCGCCTCGCGTCAGCGCCTGTCCGGGAACCGCCCGAGCAATGGCACTGCAATCCCTTCCGCGGCGGTAACGCAGAACAGTTTCAGCATTCCTTTCACCCTGAACTACGAGGTCGACCTCTTTGGGCGCGTACGCCAAAGTCTGGAAGCAGCAAACGCGTCTCTCCAGGCTTCGGCCGCGGATCTTGAGAATATTCGCCTGCTGGTTAGTTCCGAACTGGCGGCCGACTACTTCCAGATGAGAGAGCTCGATTTGGAGATTGGCGTGGTCGAAAAGGCCGTGAGCTTGGAGCAAAAAGGTCTCGAACTGGTCGAGAGAAGGCACCAGGGCGGCGCCGTGTCGGGCTTGGATGTAGCCCAACAAAAGACGGTGCTCGATTCCGCCTATACCCAGCTGGCGCTGCTCAGGCAGCAGCGTGCCCAGTATGAGCACGCGGTTTCTACCCTCGAAGGACTTCCTGCGCCCAATCTGAAAGCTCCGGTTCGTCCTTTGGACGTACAGCCGCCGGCGGTTCCCGTGGCTTTGCCGTCGCAGCTGCTTGAGCGGCGGCCCGATATTGCGAGGGCGGAGCGGCAAGTCGCGTCTGCGGCCGCCCAGGTCGGGGTCGCCCGCTCGGCTTTTTACCCGCATATTTCGTTGACCGGACAGGCTGGCGTTGACAGCACTGACCTGGCAAAGCTCCTTAATGGTCCCAGTGCGATCTGGTCGCTGGGCATGGCGGCGCTCGAGCCGCTCGTAGCCGGAGGACGGTACCGGGCTCAGCTTGAAAATGCCAGGGCAGTGTATGACGAGGACGTAGCCCTCTATCGCGAGACAGTACTGGTGGCCTTCCAGCAGGTTGAAGATTCTCTTGCCGGGCTGAATGCCCTCGGGGCGGCGTCGGAGTCGCAAGCACGCGCCGTCTCCGATGCCGAGCGCAGCCTGACGCTCGCGAACGGAAGGTATACAGGCGGGCTGGCCAGTTACCTGGACGTGATTACGGCACAGGAGCAAGTACTCAGCAACGAGCGATTGGCGGCCCAAATTCAAGGCCAGCGGCTGGTCACTTCCGTCCTTCTGGTCAAAGCGCTGGGCGGAGGTTGGGACCGCTCGAGCATCGCCGCCGTGGGCGTAAAGCCCACCCTGAAACAGGCGATCGCGCCCTAAAAAAGAGGCTTACCCCTCTCGCATGCCACTTCAGAACATCTGGAATGCGAACAAGCTCGCGTGCGTGGCCACGATACCCCGGGGGCAACGGTGTAAAAATTCTTTTTCTTCCGGCCTGATGGAAGGCACATAATGTAAACAGGTATATGGTGGACCGATCAGTTTCCTCACCCCCTGACCTGGGTAACCGCCCAACACCCTGGCAGGCACCCACCTCCGAAGTCACCCGTATCACCGCGATTCCGGATTCCGGGCCAATCCTCGCCAAGTTGCGAGCGAACATTCGGAGCCGGAAACTGAGTTCCGATTTGATGCTTCAGCAGATTGCCGAAGCGGCACGGACCTTAACCCGGGCGCAGGGCGTCGCCATTGCTGTGCGGCAGGATAATTCGGTTTTGTGCACGGCCAGAGCCGGCTCTATGGCGCCCGATTTAGGCAGCGAATTAAGTGTCGACTCCGGTATTTCGGGGCAGTGTTTCCGGACCGGTGAGGCGCTGCGTTGTGATGACACCAGCACTGACCCGCGGGTGGATGCCCAAGCTTGCCGCCGTCTGGGGCTGAAGTCGCTCGCTGTCGCCCCCATTGGAACAATGCCTGCTTTGAGCGGCGTGCTGGAAGTGTTTTCAGCTAGGCCCGATGCTTTCAGCGATAACGATGTCAGGCTTCTAGCGGAGCTGGCGGAATTAGTAATGGCCGTTGAACGCGGCTGGACCAAGCTCGATCAGGATGAGCTCTCTTTTAATCGCCAAAGACGAGAAAGTTCGAGTGGAGCTCACAGCGCGCTTGTCGCTCCCCCGGTTCGGGAAACAAATGCGGCCAAACAAGGCTGGCGCAAAGCTGAACTCGTCGCGGCCGTCGACGCCATCCAAACCGCTCTGATACACAGCAGCCAGAAGCTTGCTAGCGCGACTCGGGAGCCCTCTCGGATCACCATCATCGCGGCCGCGAGTGTCGTACTTGCGCTTGCCATTTGGCTTGGCGTCAGGGGAAAAGCTGCACCGTCGAATTCCGTCCCACCCCGCACACAGCCACCCTCTGCGGCCACGGCCATGTCATCGACTGCTGCCGGCGAACCCTCTACGGTGCAACCGGAACCGGTCCCTTCGTTTACTGTACCCGCCGCGAGCAGGAAAGGCAGTGCCGCTCGGGATATTGTAAGAGCAAGCGCGACCAAAAGCCGAGTTAACGCCTCGACCACAAAGCCTGAACCGCCAGCCGTTTCGGATTCACAGCCAGTCGCAAAAGCTCGCAGCGCAAGCGCGAAGGGGCCGGCAGGGGAAACCCGCGGCGAGGATGCAATCGCACCGCCTCTGCCGATTGTTTCTGCTGGCGCCAGCACCGTGCTCGCCGATGTATTGACTCCGCCAAATGTCGCCGTGCAACCGGAAATAAAGCTTTCCCAGGGGGTCTCGGGAGGAACCATTGACCGGCATGTGGATCCACAGTACCCAGCCGAAGCCCGCTGGTTAAATATCGATGGCCAGGTAGTGCTACAAGCAACGATTACCGAACAGGGAAACGTCCGCGGTCTCAAGGTCATTGCAGGAAATTCGCTGCTAGCTCGCGCGGCGATGGATGCGGTTGCGCAGTGGCACTACCGCCCATACCGGCTGAATGGGCAGCCAATACGTATGCCTACCCAGATCACGCTGATCTTCAAGCTGCATTGAGCGTCGGAACGCTCCCCTCTTTTTTCTTTGATTGTGGCGCGGCAAGGGCCATCTGCTCCGGATGAAGATCAGGCGAAAACATAGCCACCGCAACACCATCTGTTATCTCGGAAAGTCCTTATCGCAGTGGCCGGCCAGGCGTGAACTGCTGCCCGACAGCGAATTACCGTGAGCTGCGCGGGTCACCGTCCCAGTGTCACGGGTTGCTCCCAGCACGCTGGCCAGGGATATCCGGCGGATGCTTAAAGGTCTTGCTCTCGAAGGATGATGGTTTGATGCCGGGAATTTGGCGGTCTTGGTCCGCACCGCAGACCGCCTGTTGTGAATGCTCTTGGCCCGGCAACGGCGGTCCCGATTCTGACGCTTGGCGGCCTGGTGTCTAATCTAGAGGGATAGAGCGCGAGCGGCTATGTTCGCCATTCCCCCACGAACAAGCCCAAGTCTGATCGAAAAAGACCGGTACCATGAAGATGAAGAGCGTTTTGCTCACAATTTTTTTAGTGCTATTTTTTGCAATCGGTGTAACGGGTGGACTAGTCGCCCTCGATTGGAGTCCACCTTGCTGGATTGCCGACCGCCTGAACTATTTGAGTCCCCGGTGCGCAAAGGATCAGATACGGAGTGCTTCAGGCGAGAAGGACCTCGAAGTCATCGATGTCGCTGGCATTTACGCCGCGACTGATCATGAGAGGCGAGTTGAGTTTCGTTCACGGCTGAAACGTCCGCCCAATGATGACTTTGCGAACATGGTGTTTGTCCGTTCGGTGCGGTTCAGAATTTCCGGTCATCGATGGCGGCTCGTGTCCTCCAGTCTGCATTGGTAAGACTCTTACGTCGGAATTGGGAAATTCGGGCCATACGCCGCCCGCACCGGGCTCAACATCCCTCATTTTCAACGTGCCCGCAGGCTTTTCGACAAGGCCCCCGCCCAGACTATGACGCAACGTCCGCCCGACTGTAGCCATCTATCCCTGGGTTACGTTGACCAGTTAAGGAACTCAGATAGAAGCAGAGACGAGGCGAATGAGAAAGGGCTTCTTTCACACGCTATTGGCTGCCGTCTTGCTCCTGACATTTGCCGCAACCGCGAGGGCGCAACAGAATGACCTGGGAGCCACAGTAGGTGGGTACTTCGCCGGCAGCAGTCCCCTCAATCTTGGAGCTGCCTGGGGGCTGGAGGCAAGCTATGCTCGTCGAATCGTTTCTGTGCCGCTGGTTGCGCTTTCGGGCGAACTCCCGGTGGCAGCTTCTTTTCGCTCGTCAATCCCTACCCTCAGCGGGCTCACGCTGGCCCGCAGTTACACATCATTGTTCATCACACCGGGCGTGCGGCTCCGGCTGGCACCGAGTTTTCCCGTGTCTTTCTATGTGTCTGCCGGGCTCGGATACGGTCGCTTCCAGCAGACGCTGTTTAATAACACCACGACGTCGCAGGGCGCCTTTGCCCTCGACATTGGGGGCGGGCTCGACATTAAGATACTTCCCTTTGTGAGTCTGCGAGGTGAGGTCAGGGATTTCAATTCCAGCTCGATTGCCATCGCATCACTGCTGGCCGCCGGCCGGCAAAACAACCTGTTTATCACCATGGGAGTGGGTGTTCGATTCTGACCGGCCTAGACTATAGACTAGGCAGCTTGACGCTGTTCTCCCGCCTCCCGAGGCTCCGAAGCGCGTTCGAGCGACTTCTGAATCACCGCCGCGACGGTTCTGGGTTGCGGAATATTTCCTTGCCTCGCCGGCCATCCTTCCCGCTGGCGTGATCGGTCGCCATCGGTCTCCTCCGTCTGATCATGGAACAGGATCTGATGGGTAGGATAGGGCATATCAATTCCGGCTTCCGTGAGCTTCCGCTTAATGGCCGTCAGCACATCATTTCGAACCTGAACCATACTCCGATGCTCGGGCGGGGAGAACCAATAGCGAACCAGAATCTGCACGCTGAAATCGGCCAGATCCAGGACCAAAACATCGGGAGCAGGCTCGGTCAGAACCGCCGGAATTTGTTTCACGGCCTCGAAGATAACCTTCTTTGCGCTCTCGACGTCATCGCCGTAGCCGATGCCCACGATATGTTCGGAACGCCGCTTCTGGTAGGCGGTGTTCACGATTACGGCCTTCGTAAATACCTCCCCGTTGGGAATTACCACCCGTCGCTCGTCGTAGGTCCTGATAACCGTGGCCCGGGTTTCGATCGCCTCTACAGTGCCCTCGAATTCGTCCATCTTGATCTGGTCTCCCAAGCGGAAGGGTTCGTGGAGCAGGAGGAGGATGCCGGCCAGAAAATTCTGCAGAATGTCCCGGAAGGCAAAACCGATGGCGATGCCGCCGATACCCAGAACCTTGATGAGATCAGCGATGTGAAATGAGGGCGCCACGACCGTTGCTGCGACCAGCAGTCCCAGGGCGAGCACTACTGCTTGTGCCAGCCGGCCCAGCACCAAACTGAGATTTCTCGCCTGCCGGTAGCGCCGGGCAAAGCGATCGACCATCCACCTCACCCCTAGAGCGAGTACGAGAAAAACGGAAAAAACCACGATCCCCAGGATGAGCTGAGGCAACAGGAGAAAAAAATTCTCAACCAGTGTTTCGACGGTGTGCCATGATTCGTGAACGTAGGAATGCATGCTCGGCTCCTCCAGGGAATTCAGATGAGGGTAGCTCGAGTGCGGTTGGTGCCGGTGTGCGCAACCCAGGCGGGAGCGCAGAAAATGGCTTATAAACGAACTGGCCTGCGTTCATGCTGCAACCGCTAACTACTAGTAAAATGAGCACGACCATAAGAGGGAGAGCCAGGCATGGCAACCGCAGTAACCGAGAGCCAGCCCGAGATACAACCCACGCCCAAGGCGACTGGACGCTGCGTGCTCGTATTGTTTGGCGCATCCGGCGATCTGACCAAACGCAAACTGGTTCCCGCTCTCTTCAATCTGGCAAAGGCCGCGCTGCTTCCTGGTAATTTTGCCATTCTGGGAGTGGCCTTCGACGACCTCAGCCTGGATCAGTTTCGTAACGAGGTGACCTCGTTCCTGCCCACCGATAAGGATTTGGAAGAGTTGAAAGCCTTCAGGGAGCGATTGTTTTACCAGCGCGGCGATTTCTCCGACTCCGCCACCTACCAGGTGGTGGCCAGCCGGCTTAACGAAATGGACCGGGAACACGGGACGGACGGCAATTACCTGTTCTATCTTGCCACCGCACCCAGGTATTTCGGGCATATCGTCCTGCAACTAGGGCAGTGCCAGCTGGCGAAACAGGAAAACGGCCACTGGCGCAGAGTGGTTATCGAGAAGCCCTTCGGGCACGATCTGGAGTCTGCGAGAAGCTTGAATCGCCAGATCAAGGCCGTCCTTGCGGAGAATCAGATCTATCGCATCGATCATTATCTCGGCAAGGAGACGGTGCAGAACATCCTGGTGTTTCGCTTCGACAATGCCATATTTGAGCCGATCTGGAACCGGCGCTACATCGATCATATACAGATCACAAATGCCGAAACTGTAGGCGTCGAGCAACGGGGCGGCTACTTCGACAGTGCGGGTACATTGCGCGACATGGTTCCCAACCATGTCATGCAACTCCTCAGCCTGACGGCTATGGAATCGCCGGTCTCGTTTCAGGCTGATGCGGTACGTGACGAACAGGCGAAAGTTCTGCATGCCGTGCAGTTGTTCGACTCCGAGGCCGTCCTGCAGGACAGCGTTCGCGGCCAATACGGTGAAGGCACGATCGGGAACGAGCGGGTACCCGCGTACCGGGCCGAGCCGGGGGTTTCACCGGAATCAAGGATTGAGACCTTTGTGGCGCTCAAATTAACCATCGATAATTGGCGCTGGGCGGGAGTGCCATTCTATTTGCGTACCGGCAAGCGCCTCGCTCGCCGGCATACCGAAATCACCATTCAATTCAAAAAGACCCCATTTGAACTGTTTCGTAACGTCCCCGTGAAAAAGCATACAAATCAGCTTGTGCTTCAGATTCAACCGGTCGAGGGCATTTCGCTGAGCTTCGGCGCCAAGGTTCCGGGCCCCATCCTGCGCGTGGGATCAGTCGAGATGGACTTTGAATATTCCAGGTATTTCGGCACCGCGGCCTATACCGGATACGAAGTTCTGCTCTATGACTGCATGATTGGAGACGCAACCCTTTTCCAGCGCGCCGATATGGTCGAAGCAGGGTGGAGTATCGTGGATCCAGTACTCGATGTTTGGAAAGCGCTCCCCCCGCGGCGCTTTCCAAACTACAGTGCCGGCTCCTGGGGGCCGCGGGAATCGGACGAATTGCTCGAACGCGAGGGGCGCGGGTGGAGGACAATCGAATGATTCTTGCAGGTGAGATCGGTGCGACACGCATCCGGCTGGCCGCCTTTGAAAGCGAGGGCAGCAAACTCCAGTGTGCAATCGAGAAGACGTACAAAAGCCAGGATCATGGCGGGCTGCAGGAGGTGCTGAGCACGTTTGTCAGGACCGAAGGCGTTCCCGTCCACAGCGCCTGTTTTGGCGTTGCTGGCCCGGTACGGGCAGGGAAGAGCAAGATATCGAATCTGGACTGGACGATCGATTCCCGGGAATTGGCGGCTCAACTGAGGCTTCCCGTGGTCGGCCTGCTCAATGACCTTGAGGCCTATGCCTATGGCGTGGATGCGCTCGAATCCAAAGACTTCGTCATTCTAAGCGAAGGGGCCGGCGAGGATGCCGAGGGGAACCGGGCGGTGATCTCTGCCCGTACCGGCCTGGGAATCGCCGGACTGTACTGGGACGGGTTTCGCCACCATCCCTTCGCCTGCGAAGGCGGTCATGTCGACTTTGCCCCGAGGACGGATCTCGAGATGCAGCTGGCCCAGTACCTGCGGAAAAAGTACGAGCATGTGAGCTGCGAAAGGATTCTTTCCGGACCCGGGATCAGGAACATCTACGATTTCCTGCGCGACACGAAGCAGGCGGACGAGCCCGCGTGGCTGGCACAACGCATCAGGGAAGCGCCAGATGTTCCGGCTCTGATCTCCCAGCTTGCGCTTGAGAAAAAGGCTGAGATCTGCGAGCAGACGTTGTCGATGTTCGTGAGTGTTTACGGATCGGAAACCGGCAATTGCGCCTTGAATTTCATGGCCACCGGCGGCGTCTTCATCGGCGGCAGTATCGCCGCCAAAATTGTACCCAAGATGCTCGACCCGGTATTCATGAAATCGTTCCTGGCGAAAGGGCGAATGCAAGCTTTGCTTTCTGACATGCCGGTCAAGATCATCGTGAATGATGACGCCGGCCTCATCGGCGCGGCACGCTACACCCTGATTCAGAAGGCGTTTCGGGCTGAGCGGCGGGTTCCGGCCTAAGTCGTTCCCCGTGCTGCTCTCAGCTCAAGTCGGTTTTTTTTAGCGTTTCCACCAGCAACTTGGTGTTATCGGAAATGATGCCGTCGACCCCAAGCTCCGCCATGCGGCGCATCGTCCGGACGCTGTTCACCGTCCATACGAAGAGCTTCCGGCCAAGGCGATGACACTCCTCGACCAGTTCACTACGCACCAAATGCTGTTTGGGAATGACATACTTCAGGGGCAATTCGCGCCGGCGCGACAGCATCCAGCGGTCTCCGGCAATCAAGCCCAGGGGAATACTCGAGTCCCGCTTAGCGATTTCGAGCAACAGCTCCGGATGAAAGGACGACACTACGTAGCCGCGGCGTGGGGGAGACTGCTTTAGTTGTGCGATGAGGATCGATTCCAGCCCGGGAACTTTCACTTCTATGTCCAGAAAGGCGCTTGCCGCATAGCGTGCGACGACCTCCTTGAAGCGGGGGAGCCGATAACTCGCGTCCCCCGAACCGTCGAGCGTCTCGAGACGGCGAAACGTGTTCTTGGCGACAGCAACGCCCGAAACCTTTGCGTCGTGAACAACAATGGCCTGAAAATCCGCTGTGAGGCGCACATCAAACTCGAACCCGTCGCATCCATTTTCAATCGCGACGTCGAATGCCGCGATAGTATTTTCCCGTGCCACATGACAGTCGCCGCGATGACCCAGCAGTAACATTGGCTAGAAAAAATGTTAGCAGGAAACAAACAACACACGATTGGAAGCTGCTCGAAATACAAGCTGTTCTGCAGCACGCCCTGAAGTTCCGGTTCGAAGCGAATCTCTTAGATGAGTCGCTCGATCCCGGCTCCACTGGCTTGAATCTGTAATTTTTATACCGTGTACTTTGGCCGTACCGGCACCGCCCAAATGGCCGTTGCCGGCCATTGCCCGCAAGTAACAGCTGGGCAAGTATAGGTGTGCCTTCACGGTTGGGTGCCCCCGCCCGAGAGTGCACGCGCAACGGTAATCTTCAAGACCTCGTATGAAGCGGTTATTCTGGGGCAGCTTAGCAATTTGCCTATCTGCCATGATGAATCTTTTCGCAGCTCGTATGTCATCTGTTTCGCTTCGCCTGTGGCTCGTTGGGATTGTTTCTGCTCTCGGCCTTACCGCCGTCTGCATGCGCGCTTTGGAGCCTGAAGACTCCCGATCAAAACGTGCCGAGCAGAGAAAAGGAAAGGAACTGCGGTCACTTGCCGACCGGATCGCGCAATACGGCCAAAGCATGCACCAGCGTTACCCGACCGGCGACGTGGTGGTCAGCGAGGGCGATTTAGCCACACGGCTCAGGAAGCGTCCGGACGATGTGGCCACCGCCTTGAGTCTTCTGTTCGACGAACAGAAAGTCCAAAGAGCTCCTTTGAACGGGTATTGGAAACTGAACGTCTGACGATCTTTCGACGCCGGCCCCGCAGAGCCGCAAGTGTGCCGTCCAATGCCTGTCAACGACAAGCGGAAACGATCCTAAGCCATTCATTGACAAGGAATATTAGCCAAATGTAACGGCTACGGCACTCCTGCGCCGCTTATAATTAACGACAGAACGAATAGGATTCTTCCCAGAGTTTTGGGTCACAAATGAGCGTTGAAAATTGAGCGTAGACAAAACCATTCGCAGGGTCGCAGACACTGAAAAGCAGCAAGCTGTGCGTTCCGGAAATTCTGAGCCGTTCTGCTGCAGCGGGCCATACCTCCTCCAAGTTGAGATTACGCGTGCGGCCCGAGGGTCCGTCCAATTGGATGAACCGTCCACGCTCGAGCACGCGATCTAGGATGGCCGCAGCCAGATCCTCGTCGTGAAGCACCTTCCCCCATTCGCTGAGCGGCTTATTAGCGGTGAAGATCATCGGCCGTTTTCTTAGGTGACGTTGGTTCCGGTACACTTCAATTTTCCTGAATTAGCAACACTGGCGGCCTCATTCAGCCACATATCGAAGCGATATTGTCGGCTAATTTGACCTCGCCCTGCAGCATTTGTAAGATGACTCCTCCTGCGGGTTTTTCTTTTGATTGATCCCAATATTTCGCATTTCAGGATCATTCGTGAGCTGGGTCGCGGCGGTATGGGTGTCGTCTACGAGGCTGAGGACATTAGTCTCGGGCGCCGCGTGGCTCTCAAGTTTCTAGCCGCCGAACAGGTCCTTACTTCCCAGGCCCTTGAACGCTTCCGCTTAGAGGCCCGCGCCGCTTCCGCTCTCAATCATGAGAATATCTGCACCATTTACGAGGTCAGTGCCCACGAAGCTCGGCCCTTCATTGCCATGGAATTGCTCGAAGGCGAACCGCTCAGCGCGAGACTTTTATCGCGCCCGTTCACTAACGAGCAGATCCTGGACGTATGCATCCAGCTCGCTGATGGCTTGGATGCTGCCCATCGCAAGGGAATCATCCACCGCGACCTGAAGCCCGCGAACATTTTCCTTACGAGCCGTGGTCGGGTAAAGATCCTAGACTTTGGGCTGGCCAAACTCGCCCGCGAGCATGACCAAGCGACTGTCGCGAGCGGCACCACCCTGGACAGTCCTCTGCTAACCAGTCCGGGGGTGACGGTCGGGACGGTCGCCTACATGTCGCCGGAGCAAGCGCGGGGCGAAGAAGTTGATGCCCGGTCGGATCTGTTCAGCCTGGGGGCAATTCTCTATCAGTTTTCGACCGGCCGACTGCCCTTCGAGGGGCCAACCTCGGCGGTCATCTTTCATGCCATTCTCGAGAAGACCCCTCTACGGCCAAGTCAGCTCAATCCTCTGTTGCCCCCGCAGTTAGACGAAGTCATTTTGAAATGCCTCGAAAAGGACCGCGATTTGCGCTGCCAGTCCGCGGCCGAACTCCGCGCGGACCTGAAACGACTTAAGCGCGCATCCAGTTCATCTTCCGAGCGGGCGGCCCTCCCATCGCCCGCGAATACGGAGTTGCAACCTACGTCCGGCGCCCACGTTCGGAACGTTCTCGGCTCCGCAAGCGCCACAGGCCTGGCTTCTACCGAGCGACCAGGACCAGAAAGATTGCGCAAGCTTTGGCATCCGGCGACTGCTCTGGGGCTGATGGTTCTCGTGGGCACGGCCATTCTGGTATTTCCCAGGCTGCTCGGTCCCGGTCATCGGACGCTCAACCCGCTGAACATGCAAATCACCAAGCTTACTGAAGACGGCGCGGCTCAAACCGGCGCCATCTCTCCCGATGGCCGGTTTGCCGCCTTCGTCAAAGGCCCGCGGCAGGGGCTCTGGGTGAAGCAGATTGCCACCGGCAGTGAAGCCCAGGTGGTGCCACCCGGGGCAGGGGATTTTGTCGGGCGTCCAACGTTTTCTCCCGACGGCGACTACATCTTTTACGATCACACGGATCCGCAAAACGAAGACGAGACTCTTCTGTTCTCCATTCCTACTCTCGGCGGCACGCCGCAACGCATTCTCGATGACCTGAGCACGCCGGTTAGCTTTGCACCCGGAGGCAAGCAGATGGTTTTTGCTCATTTTGACTTCGGGCAAAAGAAGGCGCAACTCGTCATTGCCGGCAGTGACGGGTCAAACCGCCATGTAATCGCAGAACGTGAAGGCTTGGCTATAAATGGATCCTCTCCGTCCTGGTCAGGAGACGGGCTCATTGCCGTTCCTCAGTTCGAGCTCGGCAAAGAAGGCTTGAGCAAGGTGCTCATCTTCAGACCTGACGGGCAGCAGATCAAGTCTTTGTCCTTCCCCTTCCTGGTGGACGGACTTACCTGGCTGCCGGACTCAAGCGGAATGTTCCTGCAGGTCCGCTCGCTAGAAACGAATTTTCGCAGTCAGCTCAAATTCCAACCCTATCCTTCCGGGCCCTGGCAGAATGTGACCAACGATTTGAATCGATACCGCGACATAACTGTCACCACCAATGGCAAGGCATTGGCTACCATTCAGGCACAACCTTCGTCTGCCATCTACCTTGGGAACGCACCCGCCAAGTGGCCCGGGGAACTCAAGCTGAATTCCACCCCCCTGACGTCCGGCCGGTCCGAAGGCGGAAACGTCAACTGGGGCAGCGACGGAAAAATCTACTTTAGTGACGGAAATCTTCACGGATTTAGTATGAATCCCGACGGCAGTTCCCGGAGACGCGTCCCCGATCGCGATACCAATGCGGCCTATCCCATGGCCTGCGGAACCGGAGCCGTGCTGTTTGCCAATTTGCGGGACAACAACTTGAATCTTTTCCGACACAATCTGTTAACCGGGGAAGCGAAGCAACTCACAGCCGAACGTGATACAGAATCTCCAACCTGCACACGTGATGGACGCATGGTCTACTACATCGACATTCTTGAGGGCCCGGCGCTAAAGCGAATTTCAACCGCGGGCGGCTCGCCAGAAGTACTAGCCACAAATTGTGATAACCCGGGCGTTTCCCTCTCACCCGACGATCAACGAATCGCCTTTCGCCAATTTCTAGGAAGTTCGGGGGAGCACAAAGAAATCATCGTGGTCGAAAACGTAGACAGCACCCACCGCATCACCCTGCCAGGCACTGAATTCGTTGGTCGTCCCGGATGGGCGCCCGACGGAACCGGCCTGGTGCTCGAGAAAAGGACCGGGGCGGGCACAAATCTGTTTTATCAGCCACTCGATGGGACTAAGCCTACCCAAGTTACGGATTTCGAGAACGAGCCTCTTTGGGTTACTTCCTTCTCCTTCTCTCCGGACGGCAAGCAGGTCGCGATCGGCCGCGGCCGCGTAAACGACTCTGACCTGGTAATGTTCAGCAATTTTCGGTGAGGCCACCCGCTAGCGTGCGTCCAGATGCTGTGTCTTCGGACCAGGAGAGCGAAGTAGCTGGCAAGACATATGCACCTAAGCGCCGAAGCATCCAGCCATAATGCTACTGATTGATGGCCCGTGTAGCGCGGCACTGGAAATCGCTTTCTCGCGTTTCCTCCGCTTACGCACCCGCATCTCAAAGAAAGAAAACTGCAAGGAGGACGCAGAAATGGCAAGGCAGAAACTCTGGAAGGGAATGCTGGCGGGAAGCGCTGCCGGTTTGGCAGGGACAATAGCTATGACACAGTTCCAGAATTTGTGGAAGAAGGCCTCAAGCAAACTGGAAAGCAGCGGCGCGGCAGAGTCTTCCAATCACGAGCAGCACCACGACAGCGAAGGTCCAACCGAGAAGCTCGCAGGGAAAGTAGCTGAACGTGCCGGCTACAGGCTGTCACGAGATCAGAGAAGCAAGGCCGGCCCCATCGTGCACTATGGATTTGGGACCGCCATGGGAGCGCTCTATGGCGGCATAATGGAACTCGGTCCCCGTGATCTGCGCCGGCACGAGCTCTGGAGCGGCATTGGTTTTGGAAGCATGTTGTTCGCCGGAGCCGATGAGATTACCGTGCCTGCCATGGGCTTGTCGAAACCGGCTCAAAAAATGCCGGTTTCGCTGCATTTGTATGCCCTCGCCTCGCATGTGGTATATGGCGCGACCGCAGGGGTAGTGCGCAAAACCATACGGGGTGTTCTCTAGATTCGAGCTTTGGTTTCGAAAAAATAGAACTGAGGTAAATTGCAGGTTCGTGGGTCGAGCTGGATTCAGTTCGTCTCCGGTTTAGCGCGTTAAAGGCTGCTCCTCGGCTTTACCGACGGCGGCCGCCTTGTGGTCTCGGGCGTGGCGCAATTGTGCCACCACCAGGCGAATCTCGTTGAACGTAATATTTTCGGGTAAGGCGTTTTTCAACCACGAAAGCCGCTCGAGGCCAAGCTGCCGACAAGCTTCCTCGATCCGGGCGCGCCTATGCTCCTCGACCCATTCAGGCCGGAATTCCAATTTTCCGTCCTCAACGAGTCCGGCAATTATGCTGACGATCGAAGCAAGCTGCCGGCCGCGGAGCTTTGCGATTTGTTCGAGGCTGTGGCCTTCGGCGACGAGGCGCAGGGTTTCTTCTGCCGGCCGGGATGTTCTCTCCTGCCTCACCGGGGCGCGTGCGCCCCGCCGAAACTTTGCCAAGGCTTCGAGCAGCTTCGCGCCATAAACTTCCCTCTTTCGGCTGCCGAAGCCGGGCACATTCATGAGCTCTCGAAGCGATCCCGGTGGCCGGCGGCAGAGTTCTTCAAGCGAGGTGTCGTGCATGACTACAAAAGCCGGAACGCCCTGCTGTCGAGCGGTATTGCGCCGCCACTCGCGCAAGTAATCCTGGAGATCAGAATCCACTTGCGACCGAAGCTCCGGCCTTAGGTCCGGCCGGGCGAGCGACGACGGCGGAGCGGGCAGTCTTGGCGCCGGCGAAGAGCGGCGTCGATGCCCTGTCGACGGGCTAAGCCAGCCAGGCAGTCCGCTACATACGTCACAACTCTCACAGGATGACCAGTGTGGAGTCTCCCCGAAATGCACGCAGATCCGCCGGTGTCGGCAGCCGCTGGATTGGGCAAAGTCACAGATGTCGTGATACCGCTGCCATGCCCGGCGCTTTTCCGCTTGATCGGTAATCTGATTAATGAAATACGCGAGCAGCGCAGTATCCTTCTTCTGCCAAAGCAGCAGGCAATCGGCGGCTTCGCCGTCCCTTCCGGCGCGTCCTGCCTCCTGGTAAAACTGCTCGAGGGACTTTGGCAGGGCGAGATGGATGACGGCGCGCACGGTTGCCTTGTTGATGCCCAGGCCGAAAGCAATCGTACCCACTAGGACGCGGACTTCATCGCCCATCCAGCGTTCCTGGTTTTGCCGCCGGGTCGCTGCATCCATGCGCCCGTGATAGGCAACGGCCGGAATGTTCTCGTCGAGCAGAAAGTCGACAACCTGGTCCACACGTTGAATCGTCGGCGAATAAACGATGACGCTGCTTTGGGAATGGCTGCGAAGGGCTTGCACCAGCAGGTGGTTCTGTTCCGATGCCGCGCACTGGCGCACCCAGTAATGAAGGTTGCGGCGGTGAAAGCTGGCGATATATTTATGTGTATTCGAGAGCTGTAGCTGTTCGAGGATGTCGTGGCGCACCCGGCGGGTGGCACTGGCAGTGAAGGCAGCTATCGGAGTTTGGGGGAAATGCGCGCGCAAACGGCTGAGCTGCCGGTATTCGGGGCGGAACTCATGCCCCCACTCGGAGATGCAGTGCGCCTCATCAATTGCGAAAAACGAAATTGGCACGCCGCGCAGCCAACTCAGGGTATCTTCCCGAGCCAACCTCTCCGGGGAGAGATAAAGGAGCCGGTATTCACCGCACCGCGCCCCTGCCATGATGCGCGTTTGTTCTGCCGTATCGAGCGAGCTATTGATGAAGGCCGCCGGAATTCCCATCTGTGCCAGCTGCGCCGACTGGTCCTGCATTAGCGCGATCAGAGGGGAGACGACGACCGCCGTTTCTCCCAGCACGACCGCGGGCAACTGATAACAGAGCGACTTGCCGCCGCCGGTGGGCATGACCACGCAGGTATCGTGGCCGCCCAGCAAACTGCGAATAATCCGCTCCTGCAATGGGCGGAATTCGTCATATCCCCAATATTTCTTCAGCGCGGCAACCAGGTCGAGCTCGATCATGCCTAAGTATAGATACAGAAATCGAAGAGACAAGCGAAACTGCGATCCGTATAGACTTCGAACCGGAACTCACGAGTTAGAATGCCCAGTAACCAGGCTCGTCGGCATTGCCCTTTCGGCCGTATGGTCGTGGATCTCGCATTTTCGGAATCGGACCGATCGGCAGGTTTTGTGTCCCGTCAGTGATAGGGGCAAGAATAAAGTCGTGCTGCTATCAAATGACCCGGGAATCGGCTGATATGAGTCCGGCGCTCAAGTCGGCGTGCAGGAGCTTGTGAAATAGATTTTCCCCGGCTTCCCGCCGTACCGAGAGCCGGCCCGAGCCATAGGCCCTGGATTTTACGCCCCGCTGAACGGCGGCACAGATTGCCTGATCTTCCTCCTGGATGCGGCCGCTGATGTCCATGCTTTTTTGATTATTCGGTTCTGCCGTTTGGCTGACATCATTAAAGTAAAACTCGAAAATCACTCTGGTTTTTCCAATGTCCAGCGGAAGGACCAGATTCGTATCCAGATAGCCCTCGTACCAGTTCAGCATGAAATTGGGATACAGCCAGTAGTAGAGTGCCTGTCCCTTGCGCACGCTCGCCGTCAATGCCTCACCGTTTCCCTCAATCGGGCTCGATTGCAGACAATATCGCCCGCCGCAGGTGATGGTGTAATTGGCATAGCTTAGAACGCTGTTCAAACTCTTGTGAAGATAAGGGACGTGGTAGCCGCCGTCGAGATAGTTGTCAACAAATACCTTCCAATTGCAGTCGATCGTCCACTCTCTTCGCCCCGCAAAATGGAGCTCGGCTAGCTTTAAAGGTTTGAATTCGTCGACCATGTTCCCCAAATACTCATCGAGTGAAGGCGGATTGGGATCAAGATGCACAAAAACAAATTTCTCCCATACCGCGGCCGCGAGGGGCACCAATCCATTTTCCCTGCGCTCAAAGTCCTTGACCCCATCAAAATCCGGAACGCCCTTGAGCGAACCGTCCAGACCGTATGTCCAGCCGTGGTACGGGCACTGCAACCGCGCGGCTCGGCCGCAAGCCTCGGTCGCAACCGCCGCAGCATGATGGCGGCAAACGTTGAAAAATCCCCGTACCACGCCGTCCTGGCCGCACACCACGAGCACGGGCTCGCCGCCCACTTCGGCAGTTATGTATTGTCCGGGCTCGGCGACCATCTCCCGCCGCCCCACTACTTGCCAGTTACGGCTGAACACGGTTTTGCGCTCGAGCTCAGCTATACGTTCGTCGCTGTACCAGGTCCCGGGAATTGTCCAGGCTTCGGCGAGCGGTTTCGATGGATCGAAACCCTCAATCAGCGACTCTAGCGACCGTACCATGATCTGCTCCGACGCCCGGACATGGTATCACTTTGATGCTAGCCAGTAGGCGACGAGCGAAAACCCATTCGCAGTCTGGCTGACTCTCCGCCACGAAAGCAGTAATCGTGTGATTTTCCTTCAAATCTGTCGGTCATCAATCTCTACCTTAAACGATGAAGCAGCGGCATTGATGGTTCTTCCACTCTCGACGTATGATTTATTTGCCGCCCGCGCCTTGTGCAGATTGAGAGCGCGCGCGGATCCGGTTCGAATCTATCCAAAAGCGGTGCGGGCCTTGAGGGACGAAGGTTGGTGCTGATTGTAATGGGGGTTGTCGGAGCAGGGAAGACCACCGTTGGCGCCCTGCTTGCCCGCAGGCTTGGGTGGGAATTCACCGATGCCGATGATCTTCATCCTCCGACGAACGTAGAAAAGATCCGCCGGGGTATGGGGCTGAGCGACGCTGATCGTGCACCCTGGCTCGCCGCGCTGCGCCATGCCATCGAGCAATGGAACAGGGTGGGCGCAAATGTGGTTCTCGCCTGCTCCGCCCTCAAGCACGCCTATCGCGAAAGACTCCGGACCGGATCGGTACAATTCGTATATCTCAAGGCAAGCAGCGAACTCATCTTGACGCGGTTGGGCGGGCGGCATGGACATTTTGCTTCGGCGACGATTCTCGCGAGCCAATTCTCAGATTTGGAAGAACCGGCAGGCGCAATCACGGTGGAGGTAGATAAGACTCCGGAGGCGATCGTCTCAGAGATCATGGAGAAGATCAGCACGCGGGAGTCCACCGGGCGCTGACCTCAAAAGGACCCCGCCCAGCGCAGGCGAGCAGCAATCATTTGGCCGGCAGCAAAAGAAAAGATTTCACCACGATATTGCTTGGCTGAACTCCCGCGGGAATCATCGTCAGCAGCGCGTATTCCCCGGGTTCAAACTTGCGCGGCTTGCGTTTTTGAATCACGGTGATATCGCCGGATTGAGAATCGAGCACGAGCAGAAGGTTTTCGCTTTTCGAGAGCGCGAGGCCGTCGGGCTGGCTGCCCACGGGCAAAGGAGGTTGAACGATTTTCCCTATATCGATGTCATAGACGGCCACTGAATCAGAGCCGAAATTGCTCACATAGAGTCGCGAATTATCCTTTGACACCAGGCCGCGCGCCGGATGCGTCCCCACAAGATAGCTGCCGCTGACCTCGTCCGTAGTGGTCTCGATAATGGAAATGCTGTCGGAATCAAAGTTGCACACGACGAGTTCGCCGCCATCGGGCTTTAAGGCCAGACTCACGGGAGTCTTGCCCACATCGAGCATGGCCAGCAGCTTGTCAGTCTTAAGGTCGATCGAAGCCACCTGTGCCGACCCGGAACAAGCGACGAAGGCTTTGCTGTTGTCCGGCAGGATGGCAATGTCGGTGGGTTCATGGCAGACGGCGATGGTCTTGCGTACGGACAAGGAATGGGTATCGATCAGCGAGACGGAATCGCTCGCGCGATTGCTGACCACTGCGGTCCTTGCATCGGGCGAAACTCGCACCAGCCCGGGAGAATTGCCGACCCGCACTGTACCAATAATCGCGCGGGTGCCGAGATCGA
This sequence comes from Acidobacteriota bacterium, assembly GCA_019241535.1. GTDB lineage: Bacteria > Acidobacteriota > Terriglobia > Terriglobales > Acidobacteriaceae > Gp1-AA145. The sequence goes on from JAFAWX010000053.1 coordinate 19,694, forward strand.
TCACCGACACATTCGCCGACGCCGAATTGGCCACGTAGCCGCGCCTGCCGTCAGCCGATACATCGATGAAGTAGGGGGCGGCGTGCACCCCGACAGTGGCCACGACCGTGTTCCGTTCCGCGTTGATCACGCTTACATTAGCCGAACCGCTATTCACTACGTACACTTCGTTCTTAGTGCTGCTAGCGGCAACACCGGTGGGCGCGTTGCCTACATGCACCGTCTTGATGGGGTGAAACGCGCGCACGTCGATCACCGAAACCGTGTTGCTTTTCCGGTTTGTGATGTATGCGTACTCGCGATAGGCGGGATCGTAGCTGGGAAGCGTACGCTGGTGAAAGTACCACCAGCCAAACCCCGCCACGATCGGCAGGGCGATCATGATGAGCAGGAGTTTCCTCAAGCTGCGCGGGACCTAAAGGCCACAAAAGAGTACCAGAAATCGACCTGCCGGGTGCCGCAGGGAGTTGACGGCTGCAAGCTTACCGCAGCTCTTCCATGACCTGTTCAAGAACGCCGCGCTGCGGCCGGAGGAGCGATTCGGGCAGAGTGGCCAGGGGATGCTCGGTAATATTCAACATGTCAAGGAAGGTTGCCGCCTGGGTATTGACGTACAGAACCCCGGTAAGCATCTCGCCCCTCTCCTTGGCCTCGTTGAGGCGGGTTATGGCGCGGACTTTATTAGTGGGATCGTAATCCTCCTCCAGCTTACGCAGGCGCAGGCGCGAACCATCATGCATGGTGACTTCGACGGTGGTTCCCGGATCGTATTCGACGGCGATGTCCTGGAACACAGGAATGAAGTCGATCTCCTGCAGCGGCTCATCGTGGTCTTTCATGTATTTGTAGGATTTGGTCGAGCCTTCGTGATCGTTGAAGGTGACGCAGGGTGAAACTACATCGAGCATGACGGTGCCCCGATGGGCAATGGCGGCCTTCAGCATGGCATATAACTGGCGCTTGTCGCCGGAAAACGAGCGGCCGACAAAGGTCGCGCCCAGCGAAATGGCCAGCTCGCAAGTGTCAATCGGGGGCAATTCATTAACCACCCCGGTTTTCAGCTTGGACCCGAGGTCGGCAGTGGCCGAAAACTGCCCTTTGGTGAGGCCGTAAACGCCGTTATCTTCGATAATGTAGATGATGGGCAGATTGCGGCGCATGAGGTGCACGAATTGACCGATACCGATCGAAGCGGTATCGCCGTCTCCGCTCACGCCAAGGGCCACCAGGCCGCGGTTTGCCAACACGGCGCCTGTCGCCACTGAGGGCATCCGCCCGTGAACTGCGTTAAAGGCATGGGCGCGGGCGAGAAAATAGGCGGGACTCTTCGAGGAGCAGCCAATGCCGCTTAGCTTGGCCACGCGCTCCGGTTGGACACCCATCTCGTATAGCGCGTCGATGATGCGCTCGGAAATGGCATTATGTCCACAGCCGGCACAAAGCGTGGTCTTGCCTCCCCGGTAGTCGAGCACGGCCAATCCCAGCCGGTTAGTCTTGGGAACGCTCGGTGTGGTCGCCATTATTTCGCCTCCATGGCAGCAATCTCTTCGGTTACGGAGCGCGCATCGATGGGCAGCCCGTCGAGGCGGGCGACGCTGCGCAACTTGGGAACCAGTTCGGTGTCTACGTCAAGCTTGAGCAGGCTGAACATCTGAGCATCGCGATTCTGTTCGACCACATAGACGCGTTCGTGTGCGCGCACAAAGTCGCTGATCTCGGGGGCAAAAGGGAAGGCACGAATTCGCAGATAATCGCTGGCCAGCTTGTATTCGTCGCGCAGCTGATCGCGCGATTCCTTCAGTGCCCAGTGCGAGCTTCCAAATGCAATGATACCGATCGCTGCATTCGGCATGGTCTCAACCACTGGCAGGGGCGCGAGGGAACGCGCCTGGTCGAATTTCCGCCTTAGCCGCGCCATGTTGTTTTCGTAATCCTCAGGCCGCTCGCTGTATTGCCCCTGTTCGTTGTGTCCGCTGCCCCGGGTGAAATAGGCTGCCGCGGGGTGATCCGTGCCGGGCAGCGTGCGATAGGGAATGCCGTCACCATCAACGTCCCGGTAGCGATCAAATGTCCGTAGACGGCTGAGATCTTCTTTTGTCAGGATCTTGCCACGCTCGATGGGCTTTTCCGGGTAGGCGAACGGATCCGACATCCAGTTGTTCATTCCGAGATCGAGGTCCGACATGACGAAAACCAGGGTCTGGAACTTCTCCGCCAGATTGAACGCTTCCGTGGCCATGTCGAAGCATTCGCGCGGAGAAGCCGGGAAGAGCATGATGTGTTTGGTGTCTCCGTGCGAGAGGAACGCCGTTGACAGCAGATCCGCCTGAGAAGTGCGGGTAGGCAGCCCGGTCGATGGGCCCACCCGCTGAATGTCCCAGACGACTGCGGGAATCTCCGCATAGTAGGACAGCCCGGCAAATTCCGACATCAGGGAAATGCCCGGACCAGAAGTTGTCGTCATGGCACGCGCGCCCGCCCAGCCTGCCCCGACAACCATCCCGATGGCGGCGAGCTCATCTTCCGCCTGGACAACGGCGAAGGTCGCCTTGCCATCAGGCCCGATGCGAAAACGCTTGAGGTACTCGATCATGCTTTCGGCGAGTGAAGATGACGGCGTAATCGGATACCAGCTCAAAACCGTGCATCCGGCAAAGACGCAGCCCAGAGCCGAGGCTGAGTTGCCGTCGATAATGATCTTGCCGCGGGTCGCATCCATGCGCTCGATGCGGAAGGGATCGGCTTTCGTGAGGCTTCGATGGGCGTAATCGAACCCGGCCTGCGCGGCTGCAAGATTCAGGTTTGCAGCCTTGGCTTTCTTTGCAAACTGCTTGCGGATCGCCTTTTCCACCTCGCCCATGTCTATGTCGAGTAGCCGCGCGACCACGCCGACGTAGATCATGTTCTTGATCAGCTTGCGCAGCTTGGCTTCCGGGCAGACGGGGGCGACCAGCTTGTCGAAGGGGACGGAATAGAGCACCAGATCGGTGCGCAGGGAGTCGAGATGCAACGGTTCATCATAGAGAACGGCTGCGCCGGCGGCCAGAGACATCACATCATCGCGTGCCGTCTCCGGGTTCATGGCAATCAGGAAGTCGATTTCTTTCTTACGGGCAATGTATCCATCCCTGTTTGCTCGAATGGTGTACCAGGTGGGCAGGCCGGCGATATTCGAGGGGAAGAGATTCTTGCCCGAAACCGGTACGCCCATTTGAAAAATGCTGCGCAGAAGCACGGTATTGGAGCTTTGCGAACCGCTGCCGTTCACGGTAGCAACCTGAATGCTCATGTTGTTTACAACCGGCTGCACCCGGGCCTGCCCGGCAGTCTCGTGCAGCTCGACGTTAGTAGTAGCCATGAAACCGAGACAATCCTTCCGGCGAAGTTCGTCGTTTTAGACGTTTTATCGGATAATTCCGGCCAAATCACTCATTGCGATTGGCTTAACCGCCAGTAAGCAGCTTGCGGGGCGGGGGAACCTAGTTATTATACGGCAGTAGTTTCACGTAAGTAACAAGGGAACGTGGAGCCTGTTACTGAGTGGAAACTACGGATCGCCGGTTCGCGAGCGACATTAGAAGCCATTACAACAGGATAAGTGCGGCCAAACCACTTAACGGGTTAACAGCTGGGCGGCCGGCAAACGAGCCAGACGGCCTGCCCTGGAGCGGATGTTTCTCTGATCGAACGCGGGATGTTCGCCTGAGTCTCTGCCGTGAATCAATCCAGGCACTCTCGAGGATGCGAAGCCGCTGGCGCCGGCGAAGGTTGCGAGAGGCTGATTCCCACAAGTCGGGGGTCATTCTTCGTTGAAGAACTGTGCCATTTTTCGGAATTTTTGGTAGCGCGGGGTGACCAGCTCCTTTGGGGAAAGCCTCTTCAACTCGGCAAAGTGCTCTTGTAGAGCTTCGTCGACGAGTTTAGCAGCCGCATCCGGGTCGGTGTGCGCTCCCCCGGGAGGTTCGGCGACAATGGCGTCAATGCAACCCAGCTCTTTGAGATCCTTGGCAGTAATCCGCAGCGCCTCAGCCGCAAGCTCCTTCTTGCCCGCGTCGCGCCACATGATCGAAGCGCACCCTTCGGGAGAGATGACGGAATAAATGGCATTTTCCATCATGAGCACGCGATCGGAAACGGCGATGGCCAGGGCACCGCCGCTGCCACCCTCCCCGGTGATAATGGTAATGATAGGAACGGCGATGCGCGCCATCTCGCGAAGATTGAGGGCAATGGCTTCAGCCTGCCCCCGCTCTTCAGCCCCCAGCCCTGGGTTTGCGCCAGTCACGTCCACGAAGGTAAAAATCGGCCGGGAAAACTTTTCCGCAATGCGCATGGCGCGCAGCGCTTTGCGATAACCTTCCGGGTTAGGCAATCCGAAATTGCGGTATACCTTCTGTTTCGTATCCCGGCCTTTCTGCGTGCCCAGGACCAGTACCTCCTCGTCGTGGAAGCGCGCCATGCCGCACACCATCGCTGGATCGTCGGCATAACGCCGATCGCCGTGAAGCTCGCTGAAATCACGGAAGATCTTTTCTACGTAGTCGAGGAAATAGGGGCGCTGTGGGTGACGGGCCAGCTCGGTCTTGACCCAGGCTTCGCGGTGAGAGATGTCCTGACGCAACACGCCGATGCGGGCCCGGAGATCCTCGATCTCCCGCCGCACCTCGTCACCCTGGCCCTCGAGAGATTCCAGCTTACCAAGCTGCTGCTCAATTTTTTCCAGTTCCTGCGGCGGCGAAAGTTTCTCTCCGCTGCCGTTGTTGAGCCGCCGTGTCTCAACCATGGAGAGCAGCAGCTGAGCCCCGGTTAGGACGGTACTGATATCGGCTACTTTCATTCGTTCTGGTTTCGCGGTAGCGATTGCCGTTCCTCTGCCACCCGCGCCGTCCTCTATCCTCGCTCACGCGGCCCGAAAAGCGCTTCGCGCCCGGGAGCGCCACGGCTCCAGAGCGAGGACGAGGACGAATGGGCTGGCAATCAATCGATCACCCTGACCGCGCCGCGTCCGCAGATCTCCTCCACCCGTCCGATGAAGGCGCGGTCTGGCAGGACATTATAGCCTTCCGCTTCCATTACCACCATGAAATCCCCGGCGCGCTCTATGTCAAATAACACCCTGGCATCACCTTGGCGTTGAGAAAATAGACGGTAGAGCTCGTCCACAGTGGATTCTGAAGCCCGCTCGAGGGGAATGCGAATGCGCAGCGAGCGGGGCAGATGGACTTTGGCATCCTCAAGCGAGATGATTTCGTTAACCGTCAACTTCGTGTTCGCACCCTCTTCAACCCGCACCCCGCCGTACACAAGTACGGGAACCTCCATCTTCAGCTTTTCTTGAAGCTTGCGATAAGCCTCCGGGAACACCAGCACGTCGATCGCTCCGGAAAGGTCTTCAAGTGAGCCCTGCGCGTAGAACTCCCCTTTCTTAGACTTCAAAACGCGGAGATTAGCGATGATGCCCGCAGCTGCCAGGCTCTCGTCCTTGCCGCTCGAAAATTTCACCGATGCCAGCTCGGAGGTGGAAAGCACGCCCAACTCGGCCATCTTCTCGCGATATTTTTCAAGCGGATGACCGGTAATAAAAAAACCGAGGACCTCTTTTTCATTCGCCAGGCGGGTGTGCTCATCCCACGCGGGGGTATCCGGCAGCCGCTCCTCAGCAGGCGCCTGCTGCTCCTCGGGAAAGATACCAAACAGGCCATGCTGGCCGGATTCGGCATCACGCAAGATCTTCTGGGCGTGCTCGATAGCTTTATCGAGAACCGCCATCAGCTGCGCGCGATGGCCAAGCGAATCCATGGCCCCGCTCTTGATCAAAGATTCCAGAACCCGCTTGTTCAGCAGGCGCAGGTCGACTTTTTCGCAAAAGCTGTAGATCGAATGGAAGCGGCCGACCTTACCGCGGGCGGCCAGGATAGATTCAATCGCGTTGTGCCCGACGTTCTTGACCGCCGCGAGACCAAAGCGAATAGCCCCCCCATGGGGGGTAAAATTGGCGTCGCTCACGTTGATATCCGGCGGTTCGACGCCGATGCCCATCTCCCGGCATTCGTTGATGTACTTGACCACGTCATCGGAATTGCCGGTTACGGAGGTGAGCAGCGCGGCCATAAACTCGACCGGGTAATGGGTCTTCAAATAAGCCGTATGGTAGGCGAGCAAGGCATAGGCGGCGGAGTGCGATTTATTAAATCCATACCCGGCAAACTGCGCCATGAGATCGAAGATTTTCTCGATCTTTTTGCGGGGATAGCCCCGTTCGACGGCACCCGAGACGAAACGTTCCCGCTGCGCCGCCATCTCTGAGGCGATCTTTTTGCCCATCGCGCGCCGCAGCAGATCGGCTTCCCCCAGGGAATAGCCCGCCAGGCGGTTGGCGATTTGCATCACCTGCTCCTGGTAAACGATGACCCCGAGGGTCTCCTCCAGGATCTTCTGCAGCTCGGGAAGCTCATATTCAATCTTTTTGCGCCCATGTTTGCGATCGATGAAATCGTCGATCATGCCGCCCTGGATCGGGCCCGGACGGTAAAGGGCATTCAGGGCGGTCAGATCCTCGATCGAGTTCGGCTTGTAACGTCGCAGCACGTCCCGCATCCCATGGGACTCAAACTGGAACACTCCTGAAGTCAAGCCGCTGTGAAAGACTTTCTCGTACGTGGTCTGATCGTCAAAGGGGATGGCATTCAATTCCACCCGCTCGTTTTGTGTCTGTCGGATCAGCTTGAGGGTATCGTCGAGAATCGTAAGCGTGGTCAGCCCGAGAAAATCCATCTTGAGCAGACCCATCTTCTCGATGGCCACCATGTCAAAGGCGGTGACGATTTCGTTGTTCTTGGTCTTGTGCAGGGGAACGAGTTCGTTCAAGGGCCGGGGGGAGATCACCACGCCGGCGGCATGCATCCCTGCGTTCCGCACCAGGCCCTCAAGTTTCTTGGCGATGTCGATGAGCTGCCGTACCTGCCGGTCGCTTTCGTAAGCCTGCGCCAGCGCCGGGGACTCCTTCACCGCCGTCTCCAGCTTGATGTTGAGGGTGGCGGGCACCATTTTGGCGATACGGTCGACGTCGCTGTAGGGGATGTCCATGGCCCGGCCCACATCCTTGATCGCGGCCTTGGCTTGCATGCTGCCGAAGGTGATGATCTGGGCGACGTTTGCGCGCCCGTATTTGCGAGTGACGTAGTCAATCACCTCTCCCCGCCGGTTCATGCAGAAATCGATGTCGATGTCGGGCATCGATACGCGTTCAGGGTTGAGGAAGCGCTCGAACAGAAGATCGAAGCGAATGGGGTCGAGATCGGTAATGGTCAGGGCCCAAGCCACGACCGACCCCGCCCCAGACCCGCGGCCCGGACCGACTGGGATGGCCTGCGACTTTGCCCATTGAATAAAATCAGCTACGATTAGAAAATATCCTGCGAACCCCATCCGGGAGATTACGGAAAGCTCGTAATCGAGCCGGCCGCGGTAAC